>NZ_JAMYMW010000007.1:0-345563 GCF_040318745.1 Mesorhizobium sp. M1027
GGCCTCCACTCCAGCCAGCATCTTGAATCACAGAACCGACTGATCGGGAATCCCCTTCGATTCCGTCAAATCAGGAACCGCTCTAAATTGAGTATGGTGCCAATTGGCTCCAAAGACCCGCCTCCCGAGGCGGGTTTTTCGTTTCTGACCCTGTTGGCGCCAGGCTCAATCGATCTTGATGAACACGCCCTTGGTGTTGAGATATTCGTCGAGGTGTTCGGCGCCACCCTCGCGGCCGTAGCCGCTCATCTTGTAGCCGCCGAAGGGCACGGCCGGATCGATGGCGTGATAGGTGTTGACCCAGACCGAGCCGGCGCGGATCTTGCGCGACAGCTGGTGGGCGGTGGCGAGATTTTGGGTGAAGACCCCTGCAGCCAGGCCGTAAGGCGTGTTGTTGGCCCGCTCGACCGCCTCGTCCAGCGTATCGAACGGCAAGGCTGAAATCACCGGCCCGAAGATCTCCTCACGGGCGATCTTCATGTCGTCCGAGACGCCGGCAAAGACGGTCGGCGCGACGAAATTGCCGGCGGCAAGCGCGCCTTCCACAAGCCGGGTGCCTCCGGTGACGAGTTTCGCCCCTTCCGCGGTGCCGGCCTCGAGGTAACCGGTGACCCGTTGCAGCTGCTTTTCGGAGACGAGCGGACCGATCTCGGTCGCCGGGTCGATGCCGTCGCCGACCCTGAGACCCTTGGCGTATGCCGCGAGCCGCTCGACGAACTCGTCATGGACGGCGCGTTCGACGAAAAGGCGAGAACCGGCGATGCAGATCTGGCCGGAATTGGCGAACACCGACATCGCCGCCACCGGCACCGCCTTGTCGAGATCGGCATCGGCGCAGACGATGACCGGCGACTTGCCGCCGAGCTCCAGGGAGACGCGCTTGAGGTTGCCGGCCGAGGCCTGCACGATCGACTGGCCGGTCGCCGTAGAGCCGGTGAAGACGATCTTGTCGACGCCCATATGCTCGGCGAGTGCGGCACCTGCCTCGGTGCCGGTGCCGGTGACGATGTTGACGACGCCTTCCGGAACGCCGGCCTCGTTCATGATGTCGGCGATCAAAAGTGGCGTCAGCGGCGCCTCTTCCGATGGTTTCAGCACGATGGTGCAGCCGGTCGCCAGCGCCGGGCCGATCTTCCAGATCGACGCCGCCGTTGGCGCGTTCCAGGGAATGATGGCGCCGACGACGCCGACCGGCTCCTTGCGGGTGAAAGAGACGATTTCGCCGGGCAGCGAGTTGTCGATCGTCTCGCCGTGCAGCGCCGTCGCCATGCCGGCATAGTAGCGCAGCATGCCGATGACGCGGTTGCGATTGGCGCGGGTGCGTATGATCGGCATGCCCATGTCGGTGGTGTCGGAGCGGCTGATCTCTTCCCAGTGCTTTTCGAAGAGGTCGGCGATCCTTAGCAGCAGCACCTGCCGCTCATAAGGCTTGAACCGGCTCCATGGCCCCTCGAACGCCTTGCGGGCGGCAGTCACCGCGACGTCGATGTCCTGGCGGTCGGCGCGCGGCACTGTGGCGATGACCGCGCCGGTGGCGGGGTTGCGGCTCTCCATGGTCCGACCGGAGCGGGCATCAACCCACCCACCGCCGATGAACATCCGGCGATGGCGCCCGTCGATCGGCAGCCGCAGCGCCGCCGCTGTCTGAGGCATGGTCATAACGTCCTCCTCCGGCGCCTACGCCTGGTGGGCGGATTAAACCGCCGGAGGTCACATTTGCCAACAGCGCTATTCGGCCGCCAGGGCCAGTTGCGGCCTTTCGTTCTTTTCTTCCGTCTCGGCCGGCTGCTCCACCGCCTTCTTGGGCTCCCTGCCGAAGAACAGCGCATAGGCTGCCGGCAGGACAAGGATGGTCAGCACCGTGGCGACGAGAATGCCGCCCATCATGGCGTAGGCGAGCGGCCCCCAGAAGACGCCGCGCGAGATCGGGATCAGCGCCAGCACCGCCGTCAGCGCCGTCAGCACGATCGGCCGGAACCGGCGCACCGCCGAGCCGATGATGGCCTCGGAACGCTCCACGCCGGCGGCGATGTCCTGGTCGATCTGATCGACCAGGATGATCGAGTTGCGCATGATGATGCCGAGCAGGGCGATGACACCGAGGATGGCGACGAAGCCGAACGGCGCGCCGCTGATCAAAAGTGCCGCGGCCGCGCCGATAATGCCGAGCGGACCGGTCGCCAGCACCAGCATCGCCTTGCCGAAATGCTGCAGCTGGATCATCAGCAGCACGACGATGACGGCCAGCATGATCGGCGCTTTCGCCGCAATCGAGGCCTGGCTTTCGGCCGCATCCTCGGCGCCGCCCTGGATCTCGATCTTGTAGCCGGGGGCGAGGCTGGCGCGCAGGCCCTGCATCTCGCTGTACATTTTCATGGCGACATCGTTCGGCTGCACGCCATCCGGAAGCGTGGCGCGTACACTGATGGTCGGCAAGCGGTCGCGCCGCCATTCGACGCCTTGCTCCAGCACCGGGACGATCTTGGCGACCTGCGACAGCGGCACGGAGCCACCGAAATCGGTCGGTATATAGACGGAGTCGACCGCCGACAGCAGGTGACGGCTTGCCTCCGGCTCACGGGCGACGATCGAAACCGTCTCCTCGCCGTCGCGGAAGTCATCGAGCGGCGCTCCCGACATGGTCGCCTGCAGCATCTGGCGGATGCGCTGCGAGGTGACGCCGAGCGCACGGGCACGATCCTGGTCGATCACCAGCTTCATCGCCGGCACCGGCTCCAGCCAGTCGTCGTGGATGGCGCCGAGCAGCGGATTTGCCTGGAACTTCGCCTTTACCTCGTCGGCAATGCGTCGCACCTCCTGGCGATCGGGACCCATGACGCGCATCTGCACCGGCCAGCCGGTCGGCGGACCGAGGAACAGGCGATCAACCTTGGCGCGGATCGATGGGAAATCTTCGGCCAGGATGGTGCGCAGCTTGACGATCAGCCGCTCGCGGGCCGGTTCGTCATTGGCCATCACCAGAAGCTGGGCGAAGTTCGGGTTGCGAAGCTGCTGGTCGAGCGGCAGGAAGAAGCGCGGCGCGCCTTCGCCGATATAGGTGGCTATGAAGCGCTTGTCCTTGTCGTCCATCATCCTGGCTTCGAGCGCCTTGGCCTGGGTCTCGACTTCCTTGATGCTGGTGCCTTCCGGCAGCCAGAGATCGACGAGGATTTCCGGACGCGACGATTGCGGGAAGAAATTCTGCGGAATGAACTGGAACGCCCACAGGCTGGTGGCAAACGTCATCAGCGTCATCACCAGGACGATGATGCGATGGCGCACCGCCCATCCCACGGTCGAGCGAAGACGGCGGTAGAAGCGCGTGTCGAAGACATCGTGATGGTTGCCGGCGTGCTTGCGCTGCTTCAGGATCATGTGGCCGAGCCACGGCGTGAAATAGACTGCCGCAAACCAGGACACGACCAGCGCGATGCCGACGACGTAAAACAGGGTGCGCACATATTCGCCGGCCGTCGAGGCAGCGAACCCGACGGGAATGAAGCCGGCCGTGGTGATCAGCGTGCCGGTGAGCATCGGGAAAGCGGTCGAGGAGTAGGCGAAGCTCGCCGCCTCGACCTTGACCAAGCCTTCCTCGAGCTTTCGCTCCATCATTTCGACGACGATCATCGCGTCGTCGACCAAGAGGCCAAGGGCGATGATCAGCGCACCGAGCGAAATGCGCTGCAGGTCGATGCCGAGCTCGTACATAATGGCAAACGTAGCCGCCAGGACTAACGGAATGACGATCGCGATTACCAGGCCCGAACGCCAGCCGATCGACAGGAACGAAACGAAAAGCACGATCAGGAGCGCTTCGCCGAGCGCTTCCATGAATTCGCTCACCGCCTCTTTCACCACGTGCGGCTGGTCGGAAATCTGATCGACCGCAACGCCATAGGGCAGCGCCTCTTCGAAGCGCTTGTAGGTCGCTTCGACGTCCTTGCCGACGTCGGTGACGTTGAAGCCCTTGGCCATGACGACGCCGAGCTGGACGCTGTCGTGACCGTTGAAACGGTATTTGCGCTGGTACGGATCCTCGAGGCCCGAGGTCACGGTAGCGATGTCGCCAAGGCGCGTCACCTGGTTGCCGGCGCGCAGGCGAAGCTCACGGATGTCGGCCGCCCTGGTGACATCGCCCTCGACCGAAATGCGCACCGAACGCTGGCCGGTGTCGACAGAACCTGCCGGGTCGACATTGTTCTGGCCTCGGATCGCATTCTGCAGGTCGGTCAACGTCAGGCCACGTTCGGCAAGCGCCTTGGATGAAACGTCGATGTAGAGTTTTTCCGGCTGGTCGCCGATGATCACGGCCTTCTCGACACCGGGCGTCGTCAGCAACATGTCACGCGCCTGGATGGCGAATTTCTTCAGTTCGGGATAGCTGTAGCCGTCGCCGCTGATCGAATGCAGGGTGATGAACGTGTCGCCGAATTCGTCATTGAAGTAAGGCCCGAGCAGCCCCTGCGGCAGCTCATTGGCGATATCGCCGACCTTCTTGCGCACCTGATAGAAAGCATCGGCGACCTGCGCCGGATTGGTGTCGCCCTTAACCTGCAAGGTGATGATGGCGCTGCCGGCGCGGGTGTAGGAGCGGACAAAATCGAGGTGTGGGGTTTCCTGCAGCTTGCGCTCGATCTTGTTGACGACCTGGTCCTCCATCTCCTTGATCGAGGAGCCTGGCCAGATCGCCTGGACGACCATGACGCGGAAGGTGAAATCGGGGTCTTCCTTCTGGCCCATGCGCATCAGGCCGAGCGCACCGGCGACGATGATCAGCCCGAACAGGAAGCGGGCAATGCTCGGATGGCCGATTGCCCAGCGCGAAAGATTGAAAGACCGCTTTTCATTGGTGTCGATGGTCATCGGCGTCAGTCCGTTTCAATTTGATCAACAGAGCACGCGCTTTCGCATGCCCAAGGAACTTCCGATGTGGGCTTCCGGGCGGCGTGGCTTTCCGAGTTGAGAGATCTACATCGCGGTGGGACGCGAGGATCGACGTGGGGGTTACATCGACCTGAGATCTCGAAAATCGGGGGAGGCCTGCCGCCCGGAAACCGTGAATTGCCTGGCCGTCAGCGCAAGCGCCTTGCAGCGTCATCGGCAGACGCCGACTGTTGCGCTGCATCACCGGTCAGCTTGACTTTCAGATTCTCGGTCATGAACTGCGTGCCGGCGGCGACGACCACGTCACCCGGCTTCAGCCCATCGGCGACACTGACGCCGTCGGGGGTGAAGGCGGCGACCTTGACCGGATGCGCGTGGACGGTCCCGCCATTGCGGTCGACGGTCCAGACGATCGATTGGCTGTCCTTTTGCGCCAACGCGGCTAGCGGGATCGACACCAGCTGCTGCCGGTTGTCCGCCGCGGCTTCGATGGAGGCGGTCATGCCTAGCAGCACGCGAGGATCGTTGGGCAGGCTGACGCGAACGGCAAAGGTGCGCGACTGCGGATCGGCGCTGCCGGCGACTTCGCGGACCTTGCCGTCGAGCGTCAGCGCCTCGTCGGACCAGAAGCCAGCCTTGACGGTCTTGCCCGGCTTGAATTCGGCGATATCGGTTTCCGGAACAGCGATCAGAACTTCCTTCTCGCCGTCGATGGCAACGGTCACCACCGGCGTGCCGGAGCCGACCACCTGGCCGACATCGGCGGCAACGGCGGTGACGATGCCGTTCTTGTCCGCCTTGAGATCGGTATAGCGGACCTGGTTCTGCGCCTGGGCAAGCTGCGAGCGGGCGGAGTCTCGCGTGGCGACCGCCTGATTATAGGTGAGCGTCGCCTGCTCGAGCTGCGACTTCGGCGCGAAATTCTTGGCGTAGAGCTGTTCGGCGCGCTTGCGCGTAAGCTCGACTGTCTCGACCTGACGGTCGGCGGCATCGAGGCTGGCCTGAGCGCTTCTCACCGAAAGCTCGTAGTCGGTGGGATCGATGCGGGCGAGAACGTCGCCCGGCTTGACGCGGTCACCGATGTCGACAAGGCGCTCGGTGATCTTGCCGTTGATGCGAAAACCGAGACTCATCTCGGTGCGGGCACGCACCGATCCGGAATAGGAAAGCTGACGGGTATCACTCGCCTTGGCGATCTCGACCACCTTGACCGGGCGGATGATCTCGGTGACCTCGGCTTTCTCCTGCGAGCAGCCAGCGAGGCCGAGGGTGGCAACGACAAGCAATGCCAGGCCTGCGGCCGGTCGCCCGTTGGTGATGGACTTGGACAAAGACACTTTTCGTACTCCCGAACTGTGGAGATGAATTCTCGGCATCGCCGCCCGACGGGCGGCAACGGTCATTTCTTCAAGGCTCTGATGGCAAAGTCGGCAAGCTCGTCCGGCGTTGCCCGGTTCTTCTTGGCGAGGCACTGGGCCACCATCTGCGGATGACAGAGGCTGATAATGGCAGCGCCGAAACACCGGGAAGCGATCACCGGATCCTGATCGACGAACTCGCCGGTAGCGATGCCCTCGCGGATCACTTCCGCGACCAGTTCATGGATGCTGTCGATGTGCTTTTCGATGACGTGCCAGTCGCGCTCGATGGCGACGATGACCATCTCGTGCACCTTCTCCTGGTCGATCATGGTCTCGAGCGTCCACTGATAGTGCGTATGCACGTAGCGGCGGAGCTTTTCGCTGGCGGTGCCGGGGCTATGGCAGGCTTCGTAGGTCAACCGGTAGCAGGTGGCGAGCATACGGCCGCAAACCGCCTGGTGGATTTCCACCTTGGAGGCGAAGAAGCGATAGATGTTGGCGGTCGACATGCCAAGTTCGCGCGCTATGTCGGCGACGTTGGTCTTTCCGTAGCCGTAGTGGCGGAACAATCGCTCCGCGCAATCCAGGATGCGCGTGACATTTTCCTGGCGGGCGGAATCGGCGGTGGTGTCTAGCGTTTCAAGCATCTCGTTGGCCAAAATTTACGATTGACGAATTTAGAATTTCGTCACTCGTAAATTGAAAACCATCACCTGTCAAGGCACGATTTTGGCCGCTGACGACAGAAAGTGACATCTCTGGACGGAGCTGGCCCATGAAGCGCATGGGATTGGCGCCGGGCGCGCCTGCGACAGCGCGCGTCTTTGTGTGCGAAGGATTTTTGGAAAGATGCTTTCCGAAATCGGTTCCGTTTCGGATCAGGCGCTAAGGCTGCTTCGCCATCTCCCGCAGCCGGAACTTCTGGATCTTGCCCGTCGAAGTCTTCGGGATTTCGGCGAAGATCACCGCTTTCGGCACCTTGAAGCGGGCGAGCAGCGCGCGGCAGTGCTCGATGATTTCGGCCTCGGTCACCGCCTTGCCCGGCTTCAGCTCGACATAGGCGACGGGCACCTCGCCCCATTTGTCGTCGGATCGGGCGACAACGCCGCAGGAAGCCACGGCGGGATGCTTGTAGAGCGCCTCCTCGACCTCGATCGAGGAGATGTTTTCGCCGCCGGAGATGATGATGTCCTTGGAACGATCCTTGAGCTGGATGTAGCCGTCCGGATGCATGACGCCGAGGTCGCCCGAATGGAACCAGCCGCCGGCAAAAGCCTCGTCGCTCGCCTTGCGGTTCCTGAGATAGCCCTTCATGACGATATTGCCGCGGAACATCACCTCGCCGATCGTCTCGCCGTCGGCCGGCGTTTCTTGCATGGTCTGCGGGTCCATCACCGTCAGGCCTTCGAGCGCGGCGTAGCGTACGCCTTGCCTGGCATTCTTCGCCGCCCTCGCCCCCTTCTCCAGCCCGTCCCACTCGCCGTGCCATTCGTTGACGACGGCCGGGCCGTAGGTTTCGGTCAGGCCGTACAGATGGGTGACGGCAAAGCCCGCATCGGCCATGCCCGACAGCACCGCCTCAGGCGGCGGCGCCGCGGCGGTGTTGAAGGTGACGGTCTGCGGAAACTGTCGCTTGTCCTCGTCCTTGGCGTTGATCAGCACCGACATCACCACCGGCGCGCCACACAGATGGGTGACGCCGTGATCGGCGATGGCGTCGTAGATCGGCTTCGGCCGCACCCAGCGCAGGCAGACATGGGTGCCAGCCTGCACGGCAAGCGTCCAGGGAAAGCACCAGCCGTTGCAATGGAACATCGGCAGCGTCCACAGATAGACCGGGTGCTTGCCCATGCCGGCATGGATGGTGTTGGCATAGGCCATCAGTGCCGCGCCGCGATGGTGACAGACGACGCCCTTCGGATTGCCTGTCGTGCCGGAGGTGTAGTTGAGCGAGATGGCATCCCATTCGTCGTCCGGCATCGACCAGGCGAAATCCTCGTCGCCGTCGGCGACAAACGCCTCATAGTCCAACGTGCCGATCCGTTCCCCCTTGGGATAGGGCGCATCGGCGGCATAGTCGGGATCGTCGTAATCGATCAGCAACGGCCTGACCTTGGCCAGCGTCAGCGCTTGCCGGACCACGCCGGCGAATTCGCGGTCGACGATCAGCACCTTGCTTTCGGCGTGATCGAGCTGGAAGGCAATGACGGCGGCGTCGAGGCGGGTGTTGAGCGAGTGCAGCACCGCCTTGGTCATCGGCACGCCGAAATGCGCTTCCAGCATCGGCGGTGTGTTGGACAGCATGACGGTGACGGTGTCGCCCTTGCCGATGCCGCGCTTAGAAAGGGCCGAGGCAAGCCTCAGCGAGCGTTTCCAGAAATCGCGATAAGTCGAGCGCCGGCGGCCATGAATGATGGCGACCTGGTCGGGAAAGGTTTTTGCCGCCCGCTCGAAATAGGTGAGCGGCGTCAGCGGCTGATGGTTGGCCGGGTTCCTGTCGAGATCCTGTTCGTAGGGATTGCCCATCCCGTCCTCCCCGATGTTCGTCCAGAACTTTAGCTACAGGTTTGCGGTCCGTCACCACCAACGATGCCGCGACAGACCGCATTTGGCACAATGACGGTCTAGATTCGACCGGCGCGAGAGCATTACCTGCCCGCGCGTAGTTTGACTTTTGTCGAGAGCCGTGAATAATGTCAGCGAGGAGATGGCATGGCGATCCGACCGGCAGAACAGCTTATCCACAAGGCCGCGTGGCTTTACTACGCACACGGCTTGCGCCAGGATCAGGTGGCCAGCCAGCTCAAGATTTCGCGTGCCTCGGTGGCGATGTATCTGCGCAAGGCGCGCGAGACCGGCATCGTCAACATCTCGACCTCGACCCAGCTTTTCACCGACGACGTCCTGGCGCGCGAGCTGGAAGACGCGCTGAAGCTCGACGCCGTCTGGATCGCGCCGGAAAACGGCTATGTCGCCGACCCGTCCACCGACATCGCGGTACTTGCGGCAAGCGTCTTTCTCGAGCTGGTCAGGAAGGGCGACCGCATCGGCGTCGCTTGGGGGCGGACCATCTACACCATCGCCGATATCATGTCCTATGCCGATCTGCAGGACGTCACCGTGGTGCAGCTCTGCGGCAATCTGGGCGCCCCCTATTCGTACCGGCCGGACCAATGCACCATGGAAATCGCGCGCCGGCTCAACGCCAAGGGACTGAATTTTTACGCGCCGCTGGTGCTGACGACGGAAGAACTGGCACGCGGCCTGCGCGCCGAGCCGGTGATCCGCGAGCAATTGTCGGGCATCGGTGACTGCAACCTGGCGCTATACTCGGTCGGCTCGGTGGACACCGACAGCCATCTGGTCAAATGCGGCGCGCTGACGCCAAGCGAAATGGCTACATTGCGCAAGGCGGGTGCGGCCGGCGTCATTGCCGGGCAAATCATCGACGCCCAGGGCCAGGCGCTCGACTGCAGCTACAACCGCCGGCTGATTTCGGCGGAGCTGTCATCGCTGCGCCAGATCGAAAAGCGCCTTGTGGTGGTGCAGGAGGAGAGCAAGTTCGAACCGCTCGTCGCGGCGATCGCCGGCGGGCTCTGCACCCATCTCGTCGTCGGCGCGCGCATGGCACGACGGCTGCTCGACCATGCCGGAGCGGCAGCAGAAAAGGTAGCCTGATAGCCGCCGGTGCGTTGTCATCAAGGCGTCGCGGCATTCCTGTTCACAACAAAGAGAAATCGGACGAAGCTGACATGAAGAACCTATGGAATGACGGCGAGGCGGAGAAGCTGGTCGCCGACTATGCAAAGAAGGGTGTGGCCCGCGACCTGGCGTTGCGCGTCTACACGACCAGGCTGCTGGGCGGCGAGCCGCGGCTCGTCCTACATGGCGGCGGCAACACCTCGTGCAAGACCAAGGCCACCGATCTTGTCGGTGACGAGTGGGACGTGCTCTGCGTCAAGGGCAGCGGCTGGGACATGGGCGTCATCGAGCCGCAGGGGCTGCCGGCGGTCAAGCTCGGCGCGCTGTTGAAGGCGCGGTCGCTGAAGAAGCTCTCCGACGAGGACATGGTCGCGCTGCAGCGGGCGAACCTCATCGATCCGTCCTCGCCAAATCCATCGGTCGAGACGCTGCTGCACGCCTTTCTGCCGCACAAATTCGTCGACCACACGCATTCGACCGCAATCCTCGCCATCGTCGACCAGGAGGACAGCGAGGCGCTGAGCCGCAAGGTGTTCGGCGAAAAGATGGGCTTTGTGCCTTACATCATGCCGGGCTTCGATTTGGCGAAGGCGGCCGCCGATGTTTTCGACGCCGATCCGATGGTCGAAGGCCTGATCCTCGACAAGCATGGGATTTTCACCTTCGGCGACGATGCCAAACAGGCCTATGACCGGATGATCCATTACGTGAACGTCGCCGAGGATTTCATCGCCAGCCACGGCAAGCCGCGCACCGAAAAGCTGGCACTGCCAGCCGGGCTGGCCAAGCCCGCGGAGATTGCTCCGATGCTGCGCGGCGCGGTGGCGGTGGCGCGCGGCGAAGGCCGTTTCGACCGCATGATCAGCGATTTCCGCACCTCGGATGCGATCGTCGACTTCATCAATTCGGCAAAAATTGCCGACTATGCCGGGCGCGGCGTGTCGACACCCGACCTGTCGATCCGCATCAAGACCGGACCGATGGCACTACCAGCGCCCGACGCTGACAAGGTCGGCGACTACAAATCCGTCATCCGCCAGCATGTCGAGAAATTCGCCAAGGACTATCGCGCCTATTTCGAAACCAATGATGCGCTCGACGACGTGAAGCGCACCATGCTCGACCCGATGCCGCGGCTGACGCTGGTGCCCGGCCTCGGCATGTTCGGCCACGGCCGCACACTCAAGGACGCGAAGATCGCCTCCGACGTCGGCGAAATGTGGATCGAGGCGGTGCGCGGCGCCGAAGCCGTCGGTGACTTCCGCCCGCTCTCCAAAGCCGACCTGTTCCCGCTCGAATACTGGTCGCTGGAACAAGCCAAACTCGCCTCCAACAAGCCGAAGCCGCTGACCGGCCAGGTGATGCTGGTCACCGGCGGCGCCGGCGCGATCGGTGCCGCCACGGCAAAGCTGTTCGCCGACAACGGTGCCCATGCTGTCGTCGTCGATCTCGATGGGTCAAGGGCTGCCGAGGCGGCAAAAAAGGCCGGCAACGGTTCGATCGGCATTGGCGCCGACATCACCGATCCGGCGCAGATGCGCGCTGCGTTCGACAAAGCGGTCGCCGTCTACGGCGGCCTCGACATTCTCGTGTCAAATGCCGGCGCTGCCTGGGAGGGCCGGATCGGCGAGCTCGACGACGCCACCTTACGCAAGAGTTTCGAACTCAATTTCTTCGCTCATCAGTCGGCGGCGCAGAATGCCGTGCGCATCATGCTGGAACAGGGCACCGGCGGCGTGCTGTTGTTCAATACCTCCAAGCAGGCGGTCAATCCGGGGCCGAAGTTCGGCGCCTATGGCATTCCCAAGGCGGCAACGCTGTTTTTGTCCAGGCAATATGCCCTCGACTACGGCGCGCATGGCATCCGCTCCAATGCCGTCAACGCCGACCGCATCCGTTCGGGGCTGTTGACCGATGCCATGATCGCCAGCCGCTCGGGCGCACGCGGCGTGTCTGAGAAGGAGTACATGTCCGGCAACCTGCTCGGGCAGGAAGTGACGGCCGAAGACGTCGCCCAGGCCTTCCTGCATCAGGCGCTGGCCGAGCGGACAACCGCCGATGTGACGACGGTGGACGGCGGCAACATCGCGGCGGCGTTGAGGTAGATCTAAACACCGGGCCAACAAAAAAGAGCGGCCCGCGAGCCGCTCTTTTCCTTTGCGGATAGCGAAAGACTACTTCGCGTTCGGGTTCGGCATCCAGGCCGGCATCGCGACGTCGGCATGGGCGAATTGCGGCAGCTTGGCCGAGAGGTCCTCCATGTTCTTGATGTCCTTGTCGATCAGATCCTTCTGAGTGATCAGCGTCGGCGGCACGATGACGTTGTGGCCGGGATCTTCACCGGCCAACAGCTGCGCCAGCGCACGCACCGAGACCTGGCCGACGACGGCCGGGTTGGTGGCGGCGGTTGCGGCCCAGGCGCTGTCCGGCTCGCGCATCGCGGCGATGTCCGAGGTCGAGATGTCGGCCGAATAGATCTTGATGTCCTTGTTCAATCCGGCCTCGTCGACGGCGATCTTCACGCCTTTGGCGAATTCGTCATAGGGCGCGAACATCACCTTGATGTCGGGATGAGCCGACAACACCGAGCGAGCCTGGTTGGCGACCGAATTGGCGATCGGATTGTCGAGCGTGCCGAACATGGCGACTTCGTTGATGCCCGAATATTTCTTCTTGAATTCGACCCAGGTCTCGTTGCGGCGGTCGAGCGGGGCGATGCCGGCGACATAGACATAGCCGGCCTTCCAGCTCTCGCCATTGTCTTTGACCGCCTGTTCGAGCGCCAGGCGCGCGAGGTCGCGGTCGGATTGCTCGATCTGCGGGATCTTGGGGTTTTCGACATTGACGTCGAACGCGACGACCTTGATGCCGGCATCGACCGCGCGCTGGGCGGCGTCCTTCATCGATTCCGTCAGTCCGTGCTGGATGATGATGCCCTGGACGCCGAGCGCGATGGCCTGGTCGACCATGTCGGCCTGAAGCGCTGCGTCCTGGCGACTGTCGAGCACGCGCAGGTCGACGCCGAGCGCCTTGGCCTGCGCCTCGACGCCGGACAAATACGCCTGGAAGAAGTCGCCGGTCGAGAGATAGCGGACCAGCGCTATCTTGACGGCGCCCGGCTTGTCGAACGGCGCTGGCCGATCCTGCGCCATTGCCGGCAACTGCATCAGCAATGTTGCGCCGGCAAGCCCGAGCGCTGCCTTCCCCAAAAGTCTTCTTGTGATGTTCACGTCGCTTCCTCCACTTGTTGAACCCAAAATGTGACCCGGTCGAACCCTATCTCCTGCCCCTGCCGGACAGGGCGAAGGTGAAGACAAGGGCGACCACGAGAACCACGCCCTTGACGAAATCCTGTGTGTAGTAAGGCGCGTTCATCATCGTCAGGCCCTGCAGCAGCACGCCGACAAACACCGCGCCGACAGCCGTGCCGAAGGCGTTCGGCTTGGCGGCGCCGAGAACCGCGTAACCGATGAGTGCCGCAGCCACCGCGTCGAGCAAAAGATTATTACCCGAGGCGATGTCGCCACGTCCAAGCCGGGCGGCGAGCAAAATGCCGCCGATCGAGGCAAAAACCCCAGAAATAACGTAGGCCCAGATTTTGTATGCCTTGACAGGCGCGCCGGCGAGTTCGGCAGCGCGTTCGTTGCTGCCGACCGCATACATCATGCGCCCGAAACGCGTGTATTCTAGAAAGAACCAGATCAGTACGGCCAGCACGAGCAGGACGACGACCGACACCGGGATGAGGTTCGGGATGAAGAAGTCGAAGCGATGGCGGCCAAGCGCCAGGAACGCGGCGCCGAAGCTGCCGTTGGCGACCGAGCCGTCGGGCATGGTCATGCCGGTGGCGATCGAACGGCCCTCGGTAGGTATGCGCTGCAGGCCGACAAGCAGGAACATCATGCCGAGCGTCGCCAAAAGGTCCGGCACCCGCATATAGACGATCAGCCAGCCATTGATGAGGCCGACGACGGCGCCGATCACAAGGCAGACGACGACCGCCACGACGGCGTTCTGTTCCAGCACCACCATGACGTAGGCAGCCGCCATCATGGCGCTGGTGGCGACCGAGCCGATCGACAGGTCGAAGCCGCCGACGACCAGCGTAGCGGTGACGCCGAGCGCCAGAACGCCGGTGATGGCGACCGACTGGAAGATGAAGACGGCGCTTTGCGGCGAGACGAAACCATCGGCGGCGACGGCGAAATAGGCGATCAGCCCGAACAACAGAACGATGAAGCCGTATCGAATAGCATGGTCGCGCAGGATCATTCAGCGCTCCCGCACGCTGGCACCGTCTTTATCCGACCCGAATTCATACCCTCTCCATTCCAATTCTCATCGTCTTCCCGCTGTCAGGCTGCGCTGTGCAACGGCCCGCCCGCCACTTCGGCCAATAGCCGCTCGAGATCGACATCGGTATTGCGGTGCTCGCCGACGATCGTCTGCTCCGACATCACCAGGATGCGATCGGCTGTCTCCAGGGCTTCGTCGAGTTCGGTGACGAACAGCAGCGTCGCGCGGCCGTGGGCGCTCGCCCGCAGCTTTGCGGCGATATCGCGTCTGGCCGAGATGTCCACACCTTGAAACGGCTCGTCGAGGATGAAAAGCCTTGCCGCCTGCGACATCCAGCGGGCGACCATCACCTTCTGCTGATTGCCACCGGAAAGCGACGCCATCTCGTCCCTCTCGGAGCGGCAGACGATGCCCAACTCCTGGATCTGCTGGCGGGCAACAGCGCGTTCGATACCGCGTTTGAGAACACCGAGACGCGACATGCGACTGTGGAACGGCAGGCTGATGTTTTCCTGGATGTTGAAGTCGCCGACGATGCCGTTTTCGCCCCGGTCCTTGGCGACGAGAAACACGCCGGCGGCAATCGCTTCGCCGGTCGACGCCGGCGCATAGGGTTTCCCGTTCAGCACCATGGTCCCGGACAGCGGCTTGCGCAAACCGAACAGCGTCTCGGCGAGTGCGGTCTTGCCGACACCGACGAGGCCGGTGATGGCGACGACCTCGCCGTCGCCGAGGGTCAGCGAAATCGGCCTGGCGCCTTCTGCAATCCGCAACCCGTCAGTGGCAAAAATTGCCTTGGCCGAATTCCTGGCGACGATCCGCTCAAGCTGGATCTTGCGGCCGAGCATGGCGTTGACCGCACCTTCGTAATCCAGCGGCTTCCTGTCGAAGATGCCTGAGATGACTCCATCGCGCATCGAAATGATGCGATCGGCAAGTCGCCTGATGTCCGACATACGGTGCGAGATGTAGAGGATCGCCACGCCTTGCCGGCGGAGCCGGTCGAGCAATGCGAACAGCCGGTCGGCTTCGGCGCTGGACAGCGAGGAGGTCGGCTCGTCGAGGATCAGCACTTTCGGCCGGTGCGCCATGGCGCGGGCGATCGCCACCATCTGGCGGTCGGCCAGAGAGAGATCGCTGATCCGGGCCTTGAGGTCGATGGCCAGTCCCATACGGTCGGCCACCGCCTTTGCCTCGCGACGCACTCGGCCCGGATTGAACAGCGTCGGCACGCCGCTGCCGCTCAACCTGTCGAGGGTAAGATTGGTGGCGACGTCGAGGTCGGCGACGACACCGTCATTGATGTTCTGGTGGACGGTAACGACGCCGGCGCGGATCGCCTCCGCCGGCGTTTTCGGGTCGAAGTCCTGACCGGCAAGCGACATCGAGCCGCCGCCATGGTCGTAAACGCCGCTGATGATCTTGACGAGGGTGGATTTGCCGGCGCCGTTGGCGCCCATCAGCACGGTCATCTCGCCGGCATGCAATTCGAGCGAGACGCCGCCAAGCACCTCGATATGGCCAAAGGATTTCCTCAGGCCGTCGACGCGGAACACGGCATCATTGCCCATTCGTTCCTCCCTGACCTGACGCTATGGGCTATATCGGCAATTGTCAACACGATTGACAATTGCCAGAAGGCTTCCTAGCTTGGCCCGGCCGCCATGGCTCCGCTATCATCGGAGCTCATAAGCGGGAGGTGAGGATGACTGGGAAATCGCCGTTCGAAGCACTGTCGGTCGAGACACTGGCGGGCCGTCTCGGTGCCAACGAGGCCCTGTGTTCGCAGATCGGCAAGGATACGAGCCAGTGGAAAGTTCGTGAAGTCGGCGACGGCAATCTGAACCTTGTGTTCATCGTCGAGGGTGCTCAGGGTGCGGCCGTCGTCAAGCAGGCCCTGCCCTACGTCCGGCTGGTCGGCGACAGCTGGCCGCTGCCGTTAAAACGCTCCTTCTTCGAATACCATGCGCTGACGCGGCAACAGGCACGGGCGCCGGGTTCGGTGCCTGAGATCTACCACTTCGATGAAGGCCAGGCGCTGATCATCATGGAGTACCTGTCGCCGCACATCATCCTGCGGCGGGCACTGATCGAAGGCCGGCAATTGCCGAACATCGCGAAAGACATCGGCTTGTTCATGGCCCGCACGTTGTTTCGCGGCTCCGACCTGCATATGGCGACCAAGGATCGCAAGGCCGATCTGGCGCTGTTCGCCGACAATGTCGAACTCTGCGACATCACCGAGAACCTGGTTTTCTCGGATCCGTATTTCGATGCCAAGATGAACCGGCACACCAGCCCGCAGCTCGACGGCATTGTCGCCGAGCTGCGCGCCGACCGCGACCTCAAGGTCGAGGCGCAGCGCATGAAGCACATCTTCGCTGCCAATGCCGAGACGCTGCTGCATGGCGACCTGCATTCCGGCTCGATCATGGTCACCGACACCGAAACGCGGATGATCGATCCCGAATTCGCCTTCTACGGCCCGATCGCCTTCGACGTCGGCATGCTGCTCGCCAATTTCTGGATGGCGTTCTTCTCGCAGCGCGGCCATGAACAGGACGGAAGCCGCGATGCCATGCGGGACTATCTGCTCGGCGTTACGGTCGAGACATGGTCGGTGTTCCGCGTCGAGTTCTCGCATCTGTGGCGGACGGAGCGTACCGGCATGCTCTACCAGAAGAGCCTGTTCGAAGATCAAGGCGACAGGCTTGGCGCCGAGCAGGCGCTCGACCACGTGCTGCAGTTGATCTGGACCGATCTGCTCGGCTTTGCCGGCGTCGAGGTTCACCGGCGCATTCTCGGCCTTGCCCATAATGCCGATTTCGAGACCATTGCCGATCCTGATCTGCGCGCCAGATGTGAGGCAAAGGCGCTGAAATTCGGCCGTCACCTCGCCGTCAACCGGCGCCAGATCCACAGCATCGACGAGGTCAACCGGTTGGCCGCGCTGATCGAACGGGAGAGCAGGATTTGAACGTCGGCGACCGCCACTACCGCACCATCTGGCCGAGTGACGACGGGCGTTCGGTGGAGATCATCGACCAGCGCTGGCTGCCGCACGAGTTCCGCATCGAAAAGATCGATACCGTCGCCGGCATCGCCACGGCAATCCGCGACATGTGGGTGCGCGGGGCGCCGCTGATCGGCGTCACCGCGGCCTATGGCGTCGCCATGCAGATGGCCGACGACCCGTCGGATGCAGCACTCGACGCCGTCTGGGCAACCTTGCACGAAACGCGCCCGACGGCGATCAATTTGCGCTGGGCGCTGAACGAAATGCAGCGCTTCCTGCTGACGCTTCCCCTGGCAGAACGTGCCGCGGCTGCGTATCGGCGTGCCGGCGAGATCGCCGACGAGGATGTCGGCCTCAACCGCGCCATCGGCGCCCATGGGCTCGAAATCATCAAGGCGATCGCGGCGCGCAAGCAGCCGGGCGAACCAGTCAACATCCTAACCCACTGCAATGCCGGCTGGCTGGCCACCGTCGACTACGGCACCGCCACCGCGCCGATCTATCTGGCGACGGAAGCCGGCATTCCAGTCCATGTCTATGTCGATGAAACGCGACCCCGCAACCAGGGTGCCCAATTGACCGCCTGGGAGATGGCCGGCCACGGCGTGCCGCATACGCTCATTGTCGACAACGCCGGCGGCCATCTGATGCAGCGTGGCCAGATCGACATGGTCGTCGTCGGCACCGACAGGACCACCGCCGACGGCGATGTGTGCAACAAGATCGGTACCTATCTCAAGGCACTGGCCGCCGCCGACAACGACGTGCCGTTCTATGTCGCGCTGCCGTCGCCGACGATCGACTGGACCGTGGGCGACGGGCTGGCCGAAATCCCGATCGAACAGCGCTCGCCCGACGAGGTCTCGCTGGTCTGGGGCAAGACCGCGTCCGGCGAGATCGCCCAGGTCCGCGTGTCGCCGGAAGCCACGCCGGCGGCCAATCCGGCCTTCGACGTGACGCCGGCGCGGCTGGTCACCGGTTTGATCACCGAACGCGGTGTCGCTACGGCCTCGCGCGAAGGCCTGAAGACGATGTTTCCCGAGCGCGGATGATCGGCTTTTCCGGGAGGGCGCTCTGGATTGCCTCATCTCACGATTTCTTGACCACGGCACGGTTAAAAACGCCCGTTGCCTGTCCCACATGGACGGCCGTATGCGTAGCGGCGGGGCGGCGCCCAACGCTCGAAGCCGGGGTTGACCACGGCCCGGCGAGTGAACAAGCGGGGTACCGCGATGTCATTCAGACCATTGCTTGGTGACGGACGGGTTCGGAGCCAGGACGAGAAGTCGGAGCCCCTGCAAACCGCGTCATGGGTCAGCTCCTCGATCGTGTTCGACAACCGGCGGTGGGCGTGCCGGGAGGCGGAGCTCCGCTGGACAGCCCCTCATCATCTGATCGTGCTGACCGAAGAAGGCGGCACGTCCCATACATCCATCCGGCACGAGGCACGATCCCTTTACGATGGAATGGACCGTCCCGGAGCCCTCACCTTCGTCCCGGCAGGCGCGGAGCGACAGGGCTTCTATCGCGATGTAAACCTCTCCTATTCAGCCCTGTGGATCGATCCCGATATCAGGCTTCCCGGATGCGAACGCCTGAGGAATCTGCCTATACTGGTAAACAAGAAAGACGCGGTCGTCGCCACGCTCCTGAGTTCGCTTCGCGACGAGATGGCACTCGGCCACAAGCCAGACACTGCCTATGTCGAGCATCTGGTCGCCCTGGTCAGCCTCCGCGTGGCCAACCTGAGCCGGGAGCAACAGCGGTTTGTACGTCACGGCTGTCTCAGCCGCCGAGCACTTGGTCGCGTTCGGGATTACATCGATGCGCATATGAATTCCGACATTTCGCTAAGCGAGCTGGCAGCCGTCGCGGGCATGGCCGTCGACAGCTTTGCGCGTCGCTTCAAGGCGACGACCGGCCTTGCACCCTATGCCTATGTGATCGAGGAACGGGTGCGGCGAGCGGAGGTGTTGCTGCGCGAAACGGGTTTGTCGATCGGTATCATTGCCTTTCGGCTCGGCTTTTCAAGCCAGAGCCACTTCACCACGACCTTCCGACGTCTAAGGCGCACGACGCCTCGTGCCTATCGGATGAATTCTTCTCCAGAATCCTGATAGTGCCGCCGGTTTCTTGAAAGAAAGGCGCCGCGCGCACTCCCACCTCCAGTGTCGTTGGGTGACAGAACCCGAGGGTTGCTCGGGTCAAGTTGCCGTCTGCGCTTCATTGCGACTGGGAGATCATGCATGGCCAAAACGGACAACAGGAGCGGGCCGACGCGTCGGATGGTGTTGGAAGGCGGTGTTGCGACCGGGGTGCTCCTGGCTACCGGAATACCGGTTGACGCCGAGCCGGCCGAGACCGTCACGGCGGCGGCATCGGCCACGCCGGTACCGACGATGACGATATCGTTGCGGATCAACGCGAAGGATCTTGCCATCGCGCTCGACCCGCGGACGACGCTGCTCGACGCCCTGCGCAACCATCTCGGCCTCACCGGCTCGAAGAAGGGCTGCGACCACGGCCAGTGCGGCGCATGCACGGTGCTCGTCGATGGGCGCCGGATCAATTCCTGCCTGACGCTTGCCGCAATGCATGAAGGCGACGAGATCACCACGATCGAGGGCCTTGCCGAGGGTGACCGGCTGCATCCGGTCCAGGCTGCCTTCATCGCCCGCGACGGTTTCCAGTGCGGCTACTGTACGCCAGGCCAGATCTGCTCGGCGGTTGGTATGCTGGGCGAAGCGCGGGCCGGCTGGCCAAGCCATGCGAGCGCTGACGTGGCAGCGGCTTCCGTCGGTCTCACCGATGTCGAGATCCGCGAGCGGATGAGCGGCAACATCTGCCGTTGCGCCGCCTATCCGAACATTGTCGCTGCAATCCGCGACGCGGCAGAGGAGGCATGAGCAATGCAGTCCTTCACTTATGAACGTGCGACGAGTGCCGAGCAGGCGGCCGCCGCGGTTGCGGCCCGGCCGGACGCCAAGTTCATCAGCGGCGGCACCAACCTGCTCGACCTGATGAAGCTCGAGATCGAGCGCCCAGCGCATCTCGTCGACATCAGCCGGCTGCCTCTTGATCGGATCGAGGAGACGGCGGAAGGCGGGCTTCGGGTCGGCGCCCAGGTCCGCAATAGCGATCTCGCCGCCGACCCACGGGTAAGGTCGCGCTACCCGATGCTCACGCAAGCGCTGCTGGCGGGAGCGTCTGGACAGATACGCAACAAGGCCTCGACCAGCGGCAATCTCCTGCAGCGTACGCGCTGCCCCTACTTCTATGACCGCAACATGCCCTGCAACAAGCGCCAGCCGGGTTCGGGCTGCGCGGCGCTTCAGGGCTTCAACCGCATGCACGCCGTACTCGGCGCGAGCGAAGCCTGCATCGCGGTACATCCTTCTGACATGGCGGTCGCCATGTCCGGGCTCGACGCCTGGATCGAGACCGTCTCGCCCGGCGGTGAGACCCGCACGATCACGATCGGCGATTTCCATCGATTGCCCGAGGCGACGCCCCATGTGGAGACCGTGCTCGGCCACGGCGAAATGGTCGTTGCGGTTACCCTGCCGCCGCCACCACCCGGCCGGCAGCTTTACCGCAAGGTGCGCGACCGTGCCTCCTACGCCTTCGCGCTGGTGTCGGTGGCAGCAATCGTCGAGAAAAGCGGCGACCGTATCCGAAGCGCTCGGATCGCCATGGGCGGCGTGGCAGCGAAACCCTGGCGCGCGACGGAGGCGGAGCGCGCGCTGGCAGGCGCGGCGGCGTCCCACGGTGCCTTTACCGACGCGGCCGAAGCCGCGCTCGCCGGAGCCGTCGGGCATGGCGCCAATGATTTCAAGGTCCCGCTGGCGAAACGGACGATGCGGCACACGCTCGCTGCTGCCGTCGAACGTGCATGAGGTGGTGCGATGACAGAGACGACGACCCCGAGCAGCGGTTCCCAGATGCAGGCGACGAGCGGGGGATCGATATGAAACTCACGCGACGCGCCGTTGCCGCCGCGGGTGGCGGCCTTTTTGTTTCTGCCGCCGCAGCCTGGGGCGCCACATCCGACCCGGCAGCTCGTCACGTGCTCGAGGCCGCCGTTGACGCCTTCTTTGCCGGCTGGGCCTCTGGCGACTGGACGGCATTCCTTGATTCTTGCGATGAGACGATGACCTTCCAATTCCCTGTCGGCGAGCAACGAGGCCGACATGGACCGCCAGAAGGCAAGCAGGCACTCGCAGCCTGGACCGCCGCGCATCAAGCGCAGGGAAACAGGATCACGAAATCGACCGTCGATCTCAAGCTCTTCGCCGCCGACTGGGTCATCGTCTGCGATCGCGGGAGCGGGACAATCAGTGGCGCGCCCTACACTGGCCTGCATGCGATCTTCATGCGGGCCGGCCCGACAGGGAGGCTGGTCGAGTTTCGCGAGTATTTCGGCGAGATCGCCGCGTGAGCTCCGGCCGCCGCGCGACGAACATGAAGGTGCAAGGAAGAGGCGTCGTCGCGGCCTCGATGCTTCTGAACTCCCAATGAAATCTTTAGGTGACTTATGAACGACACCATACCCGGACTGCCCGGCTCCGCCATCCATTCAGGGGTGAAACCTCGTCCCGATGCCGGCGTCATCGGGCGGCCGATCGACCGCATCGACGGTCCGCTCAAAGTGACGGGCGGCGCCACATACGCTTACGAGAATGAGCTGGATGGTACAGCCTTTGGCTACATTCTCGGCGCCTCCGTCGCCAAGGGCCGCATCGCCGAGATCGACACGACCGAAGCCGAACGGGCGCCGGCAGTGTTGCTCGTCATGACGCACCGCAATGCGCCGGCCCAGCCGGATTTCGGCCCAACGGTCACGCCGACGGTGCCGGAGGTCTTCACGCGCGCCCGGCCCGCGCTCAACAGCGAGCGGGTGCGGTATTACGACGAGCCCGTCGCGCTGATCGTTGCGGAGACGTTCGAGGCGGCACGCGCTGCTGCGGGCCTCATCATGGTGCGCTACGACGAGGAGCCGGGCGTCTACGATCTACCGGGCCATAAGGCCGACGCCTATGCACCAAAGCGGACAAATGCCGGCTTCGAGACCGACAGCGTGATCGGCGACTTCGAGAGCACCTTTGCTGTGGCTCCGGTCAAGATCGATGCCACGTACCGGACGCCTTTCGAACATCACAATCCGATGGAGCCTCATGCGACGCTTGCTGCCTGGTCAGGCAACGAGCTGACGATCCGTACATCGGCGCAGACCCTCGCGAACTTCCGGGCCGGGGTCGCCAGCACGCTTCGCATCCCGCCCGAGCGAGTGCGCATCGTGAGCCCCTTCATCGGCGGAGGCTTCGGGTCCAAGCTGATTGTCCATGCCGATACGATCCTGGCCGCGCTTGCAGCGCAGGTCCTGCGGCGCCCCGTGAAGATCGCGCTGACGCGACAACAGATGTTCGCCAATGCCGGTCATCGTGCAGAGATGATCCAACAGGTGCGTCTCGGCGCGCGCACCGACGGGCGGCTCACCGGGATCGCGCACGATGTCTGGTCCGCAACGTCCAGCTTCGAGGAGTACTGCGAACAAACGGCAGTTTTTGCGCGCTCGCTCTATGTGGCGCCGAACCGTCTCACCCGCCATCGCCTGGTTCCGCTGGATATCAACCGCGGCGAATGGATGCGCTCGCCCGGCGAAGCGCCCGGCATGCTGGCTTTCGAATGCGCCATGGATGAGCTCGCCGACCGGCTCGGCCTGGACCCGATCGAACTCAGGGTCCGAAACGAGCCGGCACAGGATCCCGAGCGCGGCGTGCCGTTCTCCACCCGCAATCTCGTCGCCTGCATGGAGGAAGGCGCCCGCCGTTTCGGTTGGGAGCGGAGAAACCCGACACCTGGCCGCACCCGAGAGGGCCGCAAGCTCATCGGCTACGGCATGGCGGCGGCAATCCGTCCGAACTACATCGGCGCGGCGACGGCGCGGGTTGCGATCGACCGGGACGGTCGGGTGACGGCGCGGCTCGACATGACCGATATCGGGACCGGCACCTATACGATCCTGACCCAGATCGTGGCGGAGAGCCTCGGCCTGCCGATCTCGTCCATCAAAGTGGAGCTTGGCGACAGCCGCTTCCCGCGTACCGCCGGCTCCGGCGGGTCCTGGGGCGCAGCAAGCGCGGGTTCGGCGCTGCACAACGCCTGCAACGCTCTGAAGGAACGCATCCTGGAGGCGGCGCAGTCGAACGAAGCCTCGCCGTTGCGCGGCGCGAACGCCACCGAGGCAAGCTTTGCCGACGGCGAGGTCAGGGTCGGCCAGCGATCGGCGAGCCTGGCCGATCTTATCCGAGGGATCTCTCCCGACGGGCTCGAAGCCGAAGGCTCCGTAGCCGCGGGCGCCACTACCCAGTCATACAAGACCTATTCGCAGCATTCCTATGGCGCGCATTTCGCAGAGGTCGCTGTCGATTGCGATACCGGTGAAATCCGCATGCGCCGGATGCTGACTGTGATCGGCGCGGGCCGTATCCTCAACGCCAAGACCGCGCGCTCGCAAATCATCGGCGGCATGACCTGGGGGATCGGTGCAGCGCTGATGGAGCAGACGGTGCTCGATCCGCGCTACGGCCACTTCGTCAATCACGATCTTGCCGAGTATCATGTGCCGGTCAATGGCGATGTCCCCGATATGGAGGTCGCCTTCCTCGAGGAAGATGACGACAAGGCCAACCCGCTTGGCGCAAAGGGTCTCGGCGAGCTCGGCGTGTGCGGTGCCGGGGCAGCTGTCGCCAACGCCATTTACAACGCGACCGGCGTGCGAGTGCGTGAATTTCCCATCACCTTGGACAAGGTGCTGCCTGCCTTGCCTGTGATCGCCATTTGACGCTGCAAGTTGTCAGCGCCTCCTCGCCCTCAAGGGTGACCGCGACGCCGGTGGTTGACAGCGTCATCCAGCCCTTTCATACAAACGCCGTCAATGTTCTCAGGGCGGGGTGAAAGTCCCCACCGGCGGTGAAGGGTTTCGGCCCAAGCCCGCGAGCGCCTTCCAGATGATCGGAAGGGTCAGCAGATCCGGTGTGATTCCGGAGCCGACGGTCAAAGTCCGGATGGAAGAGAACGAATGGAAGACGGGTCCGCTCTCGCGGTTCGGATTCCCTATCGTGCGTCCTGATTCTGGTTCGAAACGGAAGGATGGACCCATGAATCAGCATTCCCGGAAAAACTATGAAATGATCCGCGTTGCCGTCATTCGGGCGCGCTGGCACGCCGACATCGTCGACCAATGCGTTGAAGCGTTCGAGGCGGAACTGGCGGTTCTCGGGGAGAAACGCTTTGCCGTCGATGTCTTCGACGTGCCGGGTGCCTATGAGATTCCCCTGCATGCAAAGACCTTGGCCCAGACCGGTCGCTATGCGGCGATCCTCGGCGCGGCGTTTGTCGTCAATGGCGGCATCTACCGCCATGAATTCGTGGCGGGCGCTGTCATCGACGGCATGATGAACGTGCAATTGTCGACTGGCGTGCCCGTGCTTTCGGCGGTGCTGACGCCGCACAACTACCATGACAGCGCGGACCATCACCGCTTCTTCTTCGAGCATTTCAAGGTCAAGGGCAAAGAGGCGGCCAGTGCCTGCGTGCAACTGCTGGCGGCACGCGAACGCATCGCGGCATGAAATCTCCGTCGCGGGTGGAAATCCCGGTAAGGCGCTGTAGTATCTCACGAAAACCAGGGAGGATGCCGGTGCAGACCAAGAAGATCATCAATGACGGTAACCGCTCCGTCGACGAGATGCTGGAGGGCATCCTGGCTGCGCATCCGCGCCATCTCAGCAGTGCGGAGGGAAGTCCGCGCTCCATCATCGCCCGCGACGGCCCACGCCCCGACAAGGTCGGTCTCGTCATCGGTGGCGGCTCGGGCCACGAGCCGACCTTCCTCGGCTTCGTCGGCAAGGGGCTGGCCGACGCCGCCGCAATCGGCAATGTCTTCGCCTCGCCGCCGCCGGACCCGATCCTCGAATGCGCCAAGGCGGCCAGCGGCGGCGCCGGCGTGCTGTTCATGTACGGCAACTATGCTGGCGACGTGATGAACTTCGACATGGCCGCAGAGATGGCGGCGATGGACGACATCGAAGTGCGCACCGTGCTGACCACCGACGACGTCGCCTCGGCGCCACGCGACCAGAGGCAGAAGCGGCGCGGCGTCGCCGGCAATTTCTTCATCTTCAAGGCCGCTGGTGCAGCCTGCGACCGGATGCTGTCATTCGATGAATGCGAACGCATTGCCAGGAAGGCCAACGATCACACCTTTACCATGGGCGTGGCACTGTCGCCCTGCTCGCTGCCGCAGACCCGCCGGCCCAATTTCGAGATCGGGCCGGACGAGATGGAGATCGGCATGGGCATTCATGGCGAACCGGGCATCGCGCGCGGAAAATTGAAAACCGCCGACGAGATCACCGACGAGATGCTGGACAAGATCTTCGACGAGATGGCGCCGGCGCGCGGCGATAAGGTCGCCGTGCTCGTCAATTCGCTCGGCTCAACGCCGCTGATGGAGCTCTACATCATGAACCGGCGGATCAAGCAGAGGCTCGATGACATCGGCGTTTCCGTCCACGCGACCTGGGTCGGCAATTATTGCACCTCGCTCGAAATGGCCGGCGCCTCGGTGACGCTGATGCATCTCGACGGCGAATTGCAGGAGATGCTCGACCATCCCTGCGACTGCGCCATGTTCCGCGCCGGCTGAGAGAGCATCATGACATCCACCGATACGGCCAAATTGAAAAGAATGTTCGATGCGATCGCCGCGGCGATCGACGCCGACAAGGACAGGCTCTGCCGGCTCGACGGCGTCATCGGCGACGCCGACCATGGCATCGCCATGGCACTAGGCTTCGGCGCTGTGCGCGACACGCTGGACCAGATCGATGCGTCGACCGAGCCGACGGCATTGCTCAACACCGCGGCAAAGTCGTTTCTCAACGCAGTCGGCGCCTCGTCGGGCCCGCTCTATGCGACCGCCTTCATGCGCGGTGCCGCCGCCGTCAAAGGCAAGGCAATTCTGGAGGACGCTGACGTCATCGCCATGTTCCGGGCGATGGCACAAGGCATCCAGGATCGCGGCAAGGCCGAGCTCGGCGAAAAGACCATGGTCGACGCCTGGCTGCCGGCAGCGCAGGCAGCGGGTGTCGCACAGGAAGCCGGCAAGAGCCTGTCCGAGAGCCTGGATGCGGCACTTGCCGCGGCCGAAAGCGGCGCCGAGGCGACCAAGGACATGATCGCCACGAAGGGCCGCTCTTCGCGTCTCGGCGAGCGCTCGATCGGCCATCTCGATCCTGGCGCCGCATCGGCCGTGACGATCATCAGGGCAATGCGGAACAGTCTGGCTTAACCCCGCTTCGCCGCGTCGAGCCTGTCGATGGCCTGGACATTGCCGGCCGATGGTCCCTTCTCATCGAATTCCGATGCGAGCCAGGCGTCGACGATCGACTTGGCCAGTTCCGGGCCGATGACGCGCGCGCCCATGGTGATGATCTGGGCGTTGTTGGATTTTGCCGCGCGCTCTGCCGAATAGGTGTCGTGGGTGAGTGCGGCGCGAATGCCGGGCACCTTGTTGGCGGAAATGGATACGCCGATGCCGGTGCCGCAAAACAGGATGCCGCGATCGTTCTCGCCGTCCAGGATGGTCTGGGCGAGCTTCTGCGACAGGTCGGCATAGTAGCCCGCCTGGCTGAGGTCGCTAACCGTGAGGCCGGGCTTGGTGGCGAGGTGAGCGGCAATGACGTCGAGCAGCGGCTTGCCGGCGCTGTCGGCTCCAATGGCTATTTTCATGTTCGGTTTCCTTCCTGTTCGATGCTTCAGATCGCCGCCGAGGCGCGTTTGAGGATGTCGATATAGCCTTCCGCCTGCCAGGCGGAACGGCCGATGAACAAGCCGTCTATATTGGGCTGGCCGACCAGTTCGGCGGCATTTTGCGGATTGACGCTGCCGCCATAAAGCACCGGCGGCACCACCGGCAGCAGGTCGCGGGCGATTTTCTTGATCAGCGCCTGCTGCCTGTCGGCATAATCAGAACTGGCCGGCACGCCCTTGTCGCCGATCGCCCAGACCGGCTCATAGGCAAACAGGATCGTCGCCGCCTTCGCCGCCCCTTCGAGAAACTGCAGTGCGCCGTGCACCTGCAGGGCCAGTATCGCAGCGGCCTGCCCGCTGTTGCGTTGAGCCAAGGTCTCGCCGACGCAGATGAGTGGCACGAGACCGTGCTTCACCGCCGCTGCAGTCTTCAGCCCGACAGCCTTGTCGGTCTCGCCGAAATGCTCGCGCCGTTCGCTGTGGCCCAACTCTACCATATCAAGTTCGCAGTCTTTCAGCATTACCGGCGAGATCTCGCCGGTCCAGGCACCGGCGTCGGCCCAATGCATGTTCTGCGCGCCAACCTTGATGCGTGTCGGCGACAGCGCTTTCTTGACCTCGCGGACCGCCGTGAAGGGCGGGATGACGAAAGGCTGAATGCGCTCGTCGAAACCGGGGACGAACTCCGCCAGCGCCTCGGCGAAAGCCATCGCCTCGGCGAGCGTCTTGTTCATTTTCCAGCTGGTGCCGACCCAATAAACCATACGCGCCCTCCTAGTCTGCGATCACGGTCAGCGAAACGCCAGCGCCATCCAGCGCGGCGCGCATCTGCGGCTGCGGCTCGCGGCCGGTGAAGACCATGTCGAAGGCCTTGAGATCGGTCAGGAAGTGCAAGGCGGTGCGGCCAAACTTGCCGTGATCGGCCAGCAGATATTTGCGCGCTGCTGCGGCCATCATCAGCCGTTTGGTCTGGACCACTTCCTGATCTTGGTGAAAGGCAGAGGCACCATGGATGGCCGATGAAGACAGGAAGGCGACATCTGCGCGCAAAGATTTCAGCGTGTCTTCGGCGAGCAGGCCGAAGAAGCCGTGGAACTTCTTGCTGTATTGGCCGCCAAGCGCAATCAGGTTGATGCCGGCAACGCCCGCCAAATCCTGGATGACAGCCAGGTTGTTCGAGATCACCGTCAGCGGACGCAGATCGGCAAGGTGCCGAGCAACGCCGCCCGCGGTCGAGCCGTCGTCGATAATCACCGTCTGGCCCGGTTCGATCATCCTCACGGCGGCGACGGCGATGCGCTTTTTCTCGTCGCCAGCCAATCTCTGGCGGTAACGGAAATCGCTCTCGAAAAGGCTGCTCGGCTGGATCGAGGCGCCGCCGCGCACCTTGCGCAGAAAGCCGCTTTCCTCGAGCTCGTCGAGGTCGCGGTGGACGGTCATCTTCGACACGCCGAAGCGTGAGGCAAGATCGTCGACACTGGCCGTACCGGTGTCCATCAGAAAATCCATGATGCCTTGCCGACGGCCGTCGCTCTTCATTTCCGCGGCTTCCTCGTGCACCCCGGTTCCGAGACATAACAGCAAACGTCGCACAAGCCATCAAATTTTTTGTGATAATGTTATGTCTCTATGGGATATCATGACGCTTCTGGTCGCGTGCTGTAACAAGAATTGCTGCCGGCCGAGCGCCCAGCGGTTGCGGTGCCGCGGAAATCCGGCCAGAAGCATCAGGGGCTCGACGACAACCGAACAGCCCGCAAACACTGGCTCGAAACCGGATACGGGAGACTACTGAGTGGCTCGCATCACACTGAGACAATTGCTCGATCATGCCGCCGAATACGGCTATGGCGTGCCTGCCTTCAACATGAACAATATGGAACAGGGCCTCGCCGTCATGGAGGCAGCCGAGGAGACCAAATCGCCGGTTATCCTGCAGGCGAGCCGCGGCGCGCGAGCCTACGCCAACGATGTGGTGCTGGCCAAGCTGATCGACGCGCTGGTCGAAATCCATCCCGATATCCCGGTCTGCATGCATCTCGACCATGGCAACAACGAAGCCACTTGCGTCACCGCGATCCAGCACGGCTTCACGTCGGTGATGATGGACGGATCGCTGAAGGAAGACGGCAAGACACCGGCCGACTACACCTATAATTCCGGCATCACCCGCCGCGTCGTCGACATGGCGCATTGGGGCGGCGTCTCGGTGGAAGGCGAGATCGGCGTTCTCGGATCGCTGGAGATGGGTGGCGGCGAGCAGGAGGACGGCCATGGCGTCGAGGGCGTCATCAGCCACGACCAGCTGCTGACCGATCCCGTGCAGGCCGAACAGTTCGTGCGCGACACCCGTGTCGATGCGCTGGCCGTCGCCATGGGCACCAGCCACGGCGCCTACAAGTTCAGCCGCAAGCCGGACGGCGCTGTGCTGGCCATGAACGTCATCGAGGAAATTCACCGCCGCCTGCCGAACATGCATCTCGTCATGCACGGCTCGTCCTCGGTGCCGGAAGAGCTGCAGGAGATCATCAACAAATACGGCGGCCAGATGAAGCCGACATGGGGGGTGCCGGTCGAGGAGATCCAGCGCGGCATCAAGCACGGCGTGCGCAAGATCAACATCGATACCGACAACCGCATGGCGCTGACCGGCGCCATTCGCAAGGTGCTGACCGAGAACCCGGGCGAATTCGACCCGCGCAAATATCTGACGCCGGCGATGGCCGCCATGCGAAAGCTCTGCAAGGAGCGTTTCGAGCAATTCGGCACCGCTGGCAACGCACCGAAGATCAAGCCGCTGCCGCTATCGGAAATGGCCAGGCGCTATAAATCCGGCAGCCTCGACCCTAAATTCGGCTGATGTGTTCTGGATGAGCAGGGGCCGCATCGGCTCCTGCTCATCCATCATGCTCGCGGCAAAAGATCGGCCCTGCCAGTCTCGATGAAGGGCGCCCAATAGTCGACCGACTCGCGGATCATGGCGATGACCCGGTGGTCGACGGGCTCGCGCTCGCGGAACGACAATTCGAGGCAGATCTCGTTGTCGACGCCGCCGCCACGGCGAACCGTCTCCAGCAGCTTTTCCGGCGTGATGCGGCCGTCCTTGTTGTGGGCGGCAATGAACGGCCAATGGCCACCCTTGTTCATCGACGACTGCTTGACGTGGATGATCGGCGATTGCTTTGGAAAGGCTTCGGCCCAGGCATAAGGGTCGATGTCGTCCGGATTGCTCGACGTCACGTCGCCATGGTCGATGTCGACCATCATCTTGAGCGGGATCGCCATGCCGGCGGCATCGATCTCGCGCTGCAGCGTCCGGCAGCTCTCGATCGTATGGCCGAACTCGCGGCCGACCGACATCGGCTCCCAGAACAGGTAGATCAAGCCGGCGGCCCGGGCATGCTCGGCAACCTCACGCCAGCACGCCAGCGCGATGTCGAAAAGCCGCGCGCGACGTTCAGGATCGTCGTAATCCCGATGGGTGAAGATCGCGAACTGCGTACCCATGCCGCCGGCGCCGAGCTCGGCCGAAATTTCGGCAAAGGTCTTGAACCAGTCGACGTAGTAGCGTCGCACGTCGGCATCGGGATGGCCGAAATGATTGAGCCGGCCGTAAGGGCCGGTCATCGCCGAGGTCACGCGCACCCCGGTGCGGTTGAGAGCGGAGCGGAACAGGCGGGTGAATTTAGCGATCGTTGCCGCCGGCCAGCCGGGATTGATGAACTCATGCGTGAGCTGCACGTCGCGGATGCCGATGTCGTAGGCGATCGTATCGATCAGGTCGTCCGGTTCGGCAAAACGGTTGACCAGCGGATTGGTGTTGAGGGACAGCGTAAAGGCCATCAGCCGGCCTTCGCCAGCCGATTCGAACACCAGTCCTCGAACGCTTCTCTTTCCGCGCTGGACAGATGCAGGCCGTGCTTGGTGCGTCGTTCGAGAATATCGGCCGCGGTCTCGGCCCATTCGTGCTCGAGCAGGTAGTTGGCTTCGCGCTCGAAAAAATCCTTGCCGAAGCGCCGGCCCAGTTCGGTGAGCGAACCGGCCGCGCCGACCAGATCACGCGTCCTTGTGCCATAGAGCCGGCCATAATGCTTGACCAGGGAGGCGGGCATCCAGGGATATTCGTGGCCGAGGTCACCGAGGAACTGCTCGAAATCGGCATTGGCGATATCGCCGCCCGGCAGATGCCCTTTCGAGGTCCACGGCTTGCCCATCTTCGGAAAGAACGGGGCGATGCGGTCCAGCGCGTGCTCGGCCAATTTGCGGAAGGTGGTGATCTTGCCGCCGAAGACGGAAAGCAGCGGCGCCTGCCCTGCCGAAGCGTCGAGTTCGAAAATATAATCGCGGGTCACCGCACTCGGATTGTCGGCATTGTCGTCATAGAGCGGCCTGACGCCGGAAAACGAATGAACGACGTCGCTGCGCGCAAGCTGGCGCTTGAAGTAGCGGTTGACCACCTTGATCAGATAATCGATCTCGCCGGCATCCGCGGTCACGTCTTCCGGCCGCCCGTCATAGGGGATGTCGGTGGTGCCGATCAGCGCCAGATCGTTCTGGTAGGGATTGATGAAGATCACGCGCTTGTCGCTGTTTTGGACGAGATAGGCCTGTCGCCCTTCCCAGAATTTTGGCACGACAATATGGCTGCCCTTGACCAGGCGCACGTTCCGCTTGGAGTTCTGGCCGGCCACGCGGTTGACGATGTCGTTGACCCAGGGACCGCCGGCGTTGATCAGCGCGCGTGCCCGGACGGTGGTCCTGACGCCGGTTCGACCGTCGCGCATCTCCACCGACCACAGGCCGCTTTCGCGACGGGCGGCAATGCAGGCGGTGCGGGTGAATATCCTGGCCCCGCGCTCGGCGGCGTCGAGCGCGTTGATGACGACCAGGCGGGCGTCGTCGACCCAGCAGTCGGAATATTCGAAGCCGCGCTTGAAGGCGTCCTTGATCGGCGCGCCTTCGGGTGCGGTGCGCAGGTCGAGCGTGCGGGTGGCCGGCAGCCGCTTGCGGCCGCCAAGATGATCGTAGAGGAACAGGCCGAGCCGGACCAGCCAGGCCGGCCGGTCATCGGGGCTGTGCGGCAGCACGAAGCGCATAGGCCAGATGATGTGCGGCGCGGATTCGAGCAGCACCTCGCGCTCGATCAGCGCCTCCCGCACCAGGCGGAACTCGTAATATTCGAGATAGCGCAAACCGCCATGAACGAGCTTTCCCGATCGCGAACTGGTGCCCTCGGCGAGATCGTCTTTTTCGCAAAGAATGACCGACAGGCCCCGGCCCGCCGCATCGCGCGCGATTCCGGCGCCATTGACGCCGCCGCCGACGACGAAGAGGTCGACGATTTCGGTTTCACCGTTCATCTCGCTCGATGCCCTGTCGTCAGCATGGATTGACCGGAGGCAGACCGGCGATGAAGCGGCGCACTTCCTCGGCCGCCTGCTCGGCCGCATAAGTCACCGTGCGCACCGACGCGCCGGCGATATGCGGCGTCAGTGTCACGTTCGGCAACTGCAGCAAGGGCCAGTCGGCAGGCACCGGCTCGACGGCGAACGTCTCCAACATGGCACTGCCGATCTGTCCCGAGACGAGCGCCTCGTAGAGTGCATCGTAGTCGACCAGCGGTCCGCGCGCGGTATTGACGAAGATTACGCCTGGCTTCATCCGGGCAATAGCGTCCTTGCCGATGAGGCCGCGCGTCTCTTCGGTGACCCGGGAATGCAGCGTGACCACATCGGAGCGCGACAGCAGATCGTCCAGCGCTACCAGCTCGACGCCGGCATTGCGGTCCTCGACGCTCAACTGCACATAGGGATCGCAGACCAGGATGCGACAGCCGAAAGCACGCAGCAGCCGAACCAGCCTGGTGCCGATATTGCCATAGCCGATGACGCCAACGGTCATTTCGTTGAGCTCGCGGCCGGTGCGGTCGGCGCGGTAGAGATCGCCGCGCCACTCGCCCTTGCGCAAGGCTTCGTGACCGACGCGGATCAGCCGCGTTTCGGCGAGAATGGCGCCAATGGTGAACTCGGCCACCGCGCTGGCGTTGCGGCCGGGCACATTGACCACCGTGATGCCATGGGCCTTGGCGGCAGCCATGTCGATGTTGATCGGCCCGCCGCGCGACACCGCAACCAGCTTGAGTGTGGGCAGGCGCTGCATCATGGCTTCGGAGAGCGGCGCAAGCTGGGTAACAAAAATTTCGGCATCGCCGATAAAATCGACCACCTCGTCCGGATCGCCGAAATACTCCTTGACCTTGTCGAGGCCGAGCGCCGCATTGCCGAATTGCATCGGCTCGTCGGGCCAAGCGGTCTCAACGGTGCGGATGTCGAGATTGTCGCCGCAGGCCGCCTCGATTTTCTCGCGAAACACGTCCGGAAGCATGAAGCGGTCGCCGATGATCGCAATTTTCTTGGGCATGCTCTTCTCAATTCACGTCGGTTTGCCTGGACGCGGCCAGCGAACGCCAGACCGGCCGCAGCGCCTGGTGCGCCAATGTGTAGGACGGAGCCATCGCCTCATAGGCAGCGGCAAGCTTTCGGTCGCTGGGCTCGGCCGCACGGAGCAACGGTGTGACCCATTCACTGACGCAATCGTCCATCGATGCGTACTGGCCGACGCAGACCGCAGCAATCATTGCGGCGCCCGCCGCACCGGCCTCCTCGCGCTCGCTGGTGCGAATGTCGGCGCCGATCGCAGCACCCAGGATATTGCGCAGCGCCGGGCTCCTGGCCGCTCCGCCGGTCAGGCGGATTTCCTTGGGCAGCGGCCCCATGGCGGCGTAGCAATCGCGTGCCGCGAAAGCCAGCCCCTCGAACACCGCACGAACCATGTCGGCATAGCCGTGCCTGGACGAAATGCCGATGAAGCCGGCCCGGGCATTGGCATCGACGAACGGGCCGCGCTCGCCGGCCTCCGAGACATAAGGCTGGTAGAGCAACGAGCCTGGCTCGGACGACGATATCCACTGGTCGACCAGCGCGATCATCTCGCCATTGGTCCGTGTGATACCTTGCGAGGCGAGAATGCCGGAGGCGAGGCCAAGGACCCAGTCAATATTGAGCGTTGCCGCCATGTTCGACTGCATCTGCGCAAAGACGCCCGGTGCCGGCATCGTCATCGTGTAGCCGGTTGCAGCCTCATTGAGCAGAACCTCCTCCGGCGTTTCGGCAAGCCGCATATGCATTCCGGTGGAGCCAATGATCGAGCATCCCGGCTTGCGCTCGCGATCGAACAGGCCGGCGCCAAGCGCCGTGCAGGCGACATCGACATAGGCCAGAACGACCGGTGTGCCGGCGAGCAGACCGGTCGCTTTGGCTGCTGCCGCCGACAGCGAGGTGCTTTGCCTGGTGCCATCTACGATCGGCGGCAGCAGATGCCGGAGATCGGTGACTCCGAGTACCTCGAGCACATCATCTGAATAGCCGCGCGTGCGGAAGTCGCCGAAGGTAAAGGTGCCCTCGGACGGGTCGGTGGCGCGTTGGCCGGTCAATTTGAAATAGAGCCAGTCCTTGCAGTGGAAGGCCGTCGCTGCATTGGCAAGCATCGCGGGCATGTGGCGCTTCATGAAGACGAACTGCGATCCCTGCTGGCAGGCAGCGAGCCCGCTGCCGGTCTTTTCGAAGCGCAGCCGGTCCTCGGGCCGCGCGCGTATCTCCTCGACGACCGCGGCAGCGCGCGCGTCGAGCCACAGCCAGCCCTTGGCCACCGGCTCACCATCCTTGTCGATCAGCCAGGTGCCGTCGCCCTGCCCGGTCACGGCGATGGCAATGGTCCGGCTGGCGAGATCCGGCACCTTGTTGGCAAGCTCGTGCAAGGTCGTCGCGGTATCGGCCCAGGTGCGTGTCAGGTCCTGCTCGGCGCCGCCGCCCGGCAGTGTCTCGTACTTGTTGGGCAGCGCGGCGGCCGCGATCTGCCTGCCCGCCGTGTCGAAGGCGACGGATTTGATGACAGACGTGCCGGCGTCGACGCCGATCAGCACATCCCGCATCAGGCAAGCTCCGTGCCGTGCGAAATGGCGTCACCGCTCGCCTGATCGAAGACGTGCAGGTTTTTTGGATCGATGCTGACCTTGATCGGCGCCCCGAGCTCCAGGCGGGTCCGGTCATGCTCGACCAGAACCAGCGAACCGCCGGCGAAATCGGCGGCGATATGGGTCTGATCGCCGAGCCATTGATTGGCCGAAACCGTGGCCGGCACGCCGTCCTTGGAGCGGCGGACAGCATAAGGCCTGACGCCGATGACGACGCGCTGCCGGTTGAGCAATTCGTCGCGAACCGGGCCGCTGAAGGCATCCTTGTCGTAGTCGAGCGAAAGCCCGTCGGGCAGCTTGAGACTGATCTTGCCGTCAGTCGTGCCGACATAGGCTTCGAAGACATTCATTGGCGGCTCGCCAACGAAGGTGCCGGTGAACAGGTTTGCCGGCCGCTCCTTGATCCTGTCAGGCGTATCGAACTGCTGCAGCACGCCGCCTTCCATGACGGCGATACGGTCGGCCAGCGCATTGGCCTCCGTCTGATCGTGGGTGACCAGGATCGCGGTCAGGCCGCGCTCCTTGATGAAGTGCTTGATGCGGCCGCGCAGCACAGCGCGAAGCTGCGGCTCGAGTTGGCCCATCGGCTCGTCCAGCAGGTGCAGGTTGGCTTCGCGGATCAGCGCCCGGCCGAGGCTGGCGCGCTGCTGCTGGCCGCCGGAGATCGAGCTCGGATAGCGCTCGAGAATGTCCTCTATCTCAAGCAGCTTGGCGATATGAGCAACCTTTGCATCGACCGCGCTCTTAGCCAGCCTGGCAGCCTTGAGGGCGAAGGCCATGTTCTCGCGCACGGTCAGCGGCGGGTAGAGCGAATAGCCCTCGAAGGCCATCGCGACGTTGCGCTTGACCGGCGGCAACGTGTGCACCTTGCGGCCGGCAACCGAGATTGTGCCGCGTGAGACCTCTTCGAAGCCTGCGATCATGCGCAATGTCGAGGTCTTGCCGCAGCCGGATGAGCCGAGCAGTGCCACGATCTCGCCCTTGGCGATTTCCATCGTCAGGTTCTTGACGGCGTGCACGCCGCGGTCGATCGGACCGTAGAACTTGTCGACGCCCGAAATGGTGATTGCGCTCGGGCTCATGCCGCTTCTCCACTGCGCAAATTGACGACATTTTTCGAGCCGATGCGCTCGCCGCTTGCACGATCGAACAGCACGGCGCTTTTGCTGTCGACAGCGATATGCGCCCTACCCTCGGATTGACCCGGTATCCCGGACGGACGCGAAACCAGGATTTCACGGCCGCGCACGGTGCGCACCAGGGTGACGATCTTCTCGTTGAGCGGCGTCTCGGCCTCGACCGTCACCGGGATGGCGCCGGACGTGCCTTCGTCAACAAAGGCCAGCGCCTCCGGCCGCAAGCCTATCACGCAGTCACGGCCGACCGCCGCCTCATGCGCGCCGGCCAGATGGACCTGGACATTGGACAGGCCGACATAGACGCCCTTGGCATCCCGGGACGGCTTGACGTCGAGCAGGTTGATGGTCGGGTCGCCGAACAGTCGGGCGATCTCGACGTTGGCCGGCTCGCGATAGATCTGTTCGGGCGTGCCGAGCTGTTTCACGACGCCTTGCGACATCACTGCGATGCGATCGCCAAGCGCCATCGCTTCCTTGTAGTCCTGGGTGACGTAGACAACGGTTGCGCCACGATCGGCGAGCAGTCTTGGCAGTTCGAGCCGCATTTCGAAGCGCAATTTGGCATCGACGTTGCGCAAGGGATCATCGAGCAGCAGAAGCGGCGGCGAGCCGACCAGGGCGCGGGCAAGCGCGGTGCGCTGCTTCTGGCCGTTGGACAGCGCCCGCGGCTTGTGGCTGAGCACATGGCCGATCTTCAACAGCTTGCCGACGCTCTCGACGCCGGCCTTGATCGCGCCCTGCGACGAATGCTTCGCCTGCAGCGGCGTGGCGATGTTGTCGAACGCCGTCATATGCGGGAACAGCGCGAAGTTCTGGAATGCCATGCCGACGCCGCGGAACTCGGCGTCGACGTCGGTCATGTCCTCGCCGCCGATGAGGATCTTTCCCTCGTCGGGGTCGATGACGCCGGCGACCAGCCGCAATAGCACCGTCTTGCCGGCGCCGGACGGCCCGAACAGGACCAGCGTTTCGCCGTCGGCGACGGTCAGCGACAGATTGTCGAGAACGGTCTGGCTTTTGTAGCGCTTGACGATGTTTCGCAGTTCGAGGCTTGCCATCGGACTATCCTTTCACCGCGCCAAGCGACAGGCCTTCGACGAGATAGCGCTGCGCATAAAGCGCGAGCGCCAGCGTCGGCGTGATCGACAGCACGATCGCGGCTGAGATCTGGCCGTACTGGATGCCGGAGGAGGTGATGAACGCCAGCGCGCCGACCGTCACCGGCTGCTTGTCGGCTGAAGCGAGCACCAGCGCAAAGACGAAATTGTTCCAGGCGAAGATGAAGGCGAGTAGGCCGGCAGCGGCAATGCCCGGCCCGGCGAGCGGCAGCGCGATCTTGCGGAAGGTGGCAAACCAGGAATGGCCGGCGATGCGGTAGGCGTATTCGATGTCGGCCGGAATATCCTCGAAATAGCCGCGCACGATCCACAGGATCAGCGGCAGACAGATCAGCTGGTAGACCCAGATCAGCCCGATATAGGTGTTGGCCAGCCCGAGCTTCTGGAAATAAAGGGTGAGCGGCAAAAGCACCAGCAGCGCCGGCGCGAACCGGAACGACAGCAGCGTGAAGGCGATGTCCTCCGAGCCGCGGAATTTGTGCCGGGCAAAGGCATAGGCTGCGGGAACGCCGAGCAGTAGCGCGACGGCAACCGAGGTGACCGACAGGAAGACGGAATTCCAGAGATTGCGCATGAAGGCGATGTCGAGCGTGCCGGCTGCCGTCATCAGCTTGCCTGTGATCAAGGCGGTGTAGTTGGCGAGCGTCGGCTCGAAGACAAGCTGCGGCGGGATCCGCAGGATTGTCTCGTTGGTCTGGAACGACATCATCAGGATCCAGACGATCGGGAACATGAAGAAGATCACGACCAGCGCCAGGGCTATGCCACGCAGGATGCGTTCGAGAAGGGAGGTGTGTTCCATGCCAGCCTCCTATGCATGGCCGCGGGCGCGTTCGCGCAGCCGCAGCCAGTTCTTGATGAAAATGTTCGAGAGGAAATAGGTGATCGCCCACAGGATGATCATCAGTGCTGCCGAGCGGCCGACATTGGTCGACTGGAAGAAGTTGAGATAGGCCTCCACCTGGAAGACGGTCAGCGTATCGCCCGGCCCGCCTTGGGTCATGGCGTAGATGATGTCGAACTGCTGGATTGAATCGAGCAGGCGGAACAGCGTCGCTGTCAGGATATAGGGGGTCAGCATCGGCAGGGTGATGCGGAAGAAGACGAAGCTGCGCGGCACGCCGTCGAGTGCTGCCGCCTCGAAGGGCTGCGTCGGCAGGCTGCGCAGTCCGGCAAGCAGCAGGATCATGATGAAAGGCGTGTAGACCCAGATGTCGACAAGGACGACGGTGAGCAATGCCGTCGACGGAGACGACGCCCAGCGGAAATCCTGCAGCCCGATCAGGCTAGCTAGATAGCTGAGTACACCGAAGCCGGGATTGGTCATCAGCTTCCACATCAGCGCGGCGAGCGCCGGCGCCGTCATCAGCGGCATCAACAGCATGATCGAGATGAAGTTGTTTAACGTCGAGCGCCTCTGCAGCAGCATGGCGATACCGAGACCGAGAAGCAGCTCGAGCACGACGGTGATGCCGGCGTACAGCAGCGAAATCTCCAGCGTGTTCCAGAACTTCGGGTCGGTGAAGAAGGAGATATAGTTGTCGCCCCAGTTGAACTGCCGCGCCCAGGGTTGGCTCAACCGGTAGCGCTGGAACGAATAGACCACCGAGGTCAGGAACGGGATCAGGATTCCGATGCAGACCAGCAGGGCCGGCAGGCTGAGGAGGTAAGGCAGCACACGCTTGCTGATCCTGAAGCCCGACGGCCCGTTTCTTTGTATTGTCGCCGCAGTCATCTGCTGCTCCGTCATCCTGTTGCTTCGCCGTCCCGGCCGCCCAAGGGAGCAAGGCGGCCGGTCGGGCGAGCAGGCGGCACCTTTCGGGACCGCGTCGCAAACGATCACATCTCAAAGGCTGGCCCGCGACGGGCCAGCCTTTGCCGCGCCTTAGCCGAGCCCGGCTTCCTTGAGCTGGCCGTTGATGCTCTCGGCCAGCTTGTCGAGGCCCTCGTCGACCGGCACTTCCTTGGCGACCATCTTCTGCAGCGTCGCCGCCCATTCGGTGGTGAGATCGAAGAACAGCGGCTGCGGAGTGAACTTGATGCTGGCGCCCGGCGCCGAGACGTCGAACATCTCGACATAACCGGGATAGCTCTTGTTCAACTTGTCCCGGAACATCTGGTCGTTCCAGACCGACTGGCGGACCGGATTGACGAAGTCCATCTTGGTCGCACCGAACAGTGCATGCTCGGGTCCGGATGCCCATTGCATGAAGTACCAGGTGGCGTCCTTGTCTTTGGAGAAGTTGGACATCGACAGCGACCAGATCCAGATATTGGGCGTCGGTGCCTTGGCGGCGGGATTGGCCTTGAACGCCGCGAAGGCGAGCTTGCCGGCCATCTTGTTATCACCGCCATTCATGAAGTAGCCGAGAATGTCGGCATCGTAGATCATCGCCGAGGCGCCTGCACCGAGATCGGTGCCGACCTGGTACCAGGTATAGGTCGACCAGTCCTTCGGGCCGCTCTCCTGAATCATCTGGACCCACTGTTTGTGGAAAGCCTTGGATTCGGCGGTGCTCATCGCGGCCGACAGCTTGCCGTCAGCCGAGACGTTCAGGTCCTTCTGGTCGAAATTGGCGTAGGCCGACAGGAAGCCCGGGTGGATCGTTGCCCAGGAGCGCGAGCCGCGCACGCCTATGCCGTAGACGCCTCCACCAACATCCTTGGTAAGTTTCGCCGCCGTAGCGACCATCTCATCCATATTGCCGGGAACGCTGACGCCGACCTTGTCGAACATGCCTTTGTTGTAGGTGATGTTGTTCTGTTCGAAACCCCACGGAATGCACCACTGCTTGGCGTCGTCGGAACCGAGCACTCCGCCAGGCTGGCCGTTCCAGGCGCAGGACTTCCTGACGCCGGGCAGGAAGTCGTCCCAGGCATATTTCGGGTTGGTCTTGGCCGGATCCTTGATCCATTCGTTGAGGTCGGTGATCCAGCCGGCCGGGCCGTAGGTCCAGGTCATGTAGGCGCCCGTCATGAAAGCATCGTATTCGGGCGAGCTGGCCGACAGCGCGGCGGTAACCTTGTCGAAATAGACGTCTTCGGGGAACACGTCATAGACGACATTCATGCCGGTCAACTGCTTGAAATTGTCGAGGTTGGCGATCATCGCATCGGCGTAAGGATGCTTGTTGAGCAACAGCTTGATGGTCTTGCCCTTATGCGCCTGCCAGTCGAAATCAGCCGCCAGGGCGCGGGTCTGCCCGAAATTGAGCAGTGTGCCGGCGGTGCTGGCGGCAAGGCCCATTGTACCGAGGCCCTTGATCAGCCCACGGCGGTCGACTTGTCCACGCAGGAACGCGTCGATGAGGTCTTTCTCTTTCTCACGCATTTCTCTTCTCCTCCACAGGGTAGTTTCAACGAAATGGTTGCCGGCTACCCGACCGGCGTCTGTTCCACGAGCGATCGCGCCGTCCGCTCGTCGGTTATCAAGCCTTTGAGATAGCGGCCCTCCAGCACTGACTTGATGGCGCGAACCTTCACCTTGCCGCCGGCAACGGCGACAATCCTGCGGTTGCTGATGTCTTCGCGCGCCAGCGCCAGCGCCCGGTCGGAAAGCGTCGTCGCAACGGCCTTTCCGGCGTTGTCGAAGAAATGCCCGAGCAGTTCGCCGACGCCGCCATTGCGGCGGATCTCCTCCATCTCGCCCTTCTCGATCATACCGGTGGCGACAAGCGAGGCCTCACGTTCGGCGGTGCCGATGCCGGCGATAAGCAAGTCGGCGGACTTGGCGAGGTCGAAGACATCGCTGACGCCCTTCTGCCCGAGCAACACGGTTCGATCCTCGACCGTGTTGGCGAACATCGGTACGGGCATCACATAGGCCTCCGCACCGGTCCGTTCCGCGACGCGGTGGATGACGTCATGCGGATTGGCCGAGAACTTGCGCGTCAGGCCGCCAAGCAGCGAGACGAAACGGATCCGGCCGGCCGATATGCGCGGCAGATACTCCACGCAGGCGGCAAGCGTGCGGCCGTGGCCGACGCCGATCAGCGCCTCTTCGCCGCGTTCGATCTCGCGCTTGAGAAACTGCGCGCCTGCGATGCCGAGCGCCTTGAGCGGCAGGTCTTCGGCATCGAAGTCCGGAACTACCTCGCAATAGTCGAGGCCGTAGCGGCCGGACAACTCGTCCTCAAGCTCCACGCATTCGGAGACTTCGCCGTCGATATAGACTTTGACCAGGCCTTCCTGATTGGCCTTGGTGATCAGGCGATGCGCCTTGAGGCTGGTCAGGCCGAGCCGCTTGGCGACCTCCGACTGGGTCAGGCCGCCGGCATAGTGAAGCCAGGCGGCACGGGCTGCCATACCTGTCTCATCGTCGCGCAGCAGGCCGTTGCCAAAACCAACCATTTCCGCCCTTTGATATTTTTATCAGTTGCTGCAAAATTTTTCACAAGGCGTCGCCCGAGTCAAGCAACCGCTGCGTTTAAATCGCCGACTAGGAGCTTGCGGGCCGGGGTCGATAGGGCCGCGCTACCCAACGGGCAAGAAATCACATCGACCGCGCACCATTTAAAACGTTTGCAATTTCGCTTGAAGTGATTACAAACGTTTCAAACTTCGTTCGGGAGGAACGATGCCGGCCCGCGTTACCACCCTCAAGGAACTTGCTGCGCAGCTCGGCCTGTCGATCACCACCGTTTCGCGGGCCCTTGCCGGCCACGAGCAGATCGCCTTGAAAACGCGCCAACGTGTCACCGAGGCCGCGCGCCTGGCCGGCTATGTGCCGAATACCGCAGCCCGCACGCTGGTCTCCGGCCGCAGCGGCTTTGTCGGCATGGTGCTGCCGATCCGCGGCCCCAATCTGGTCGATTCCTTCCTCGGCGAATTCGTCACAGGGCTCGGCGAAGGGCTGGTTTCGCACGGCTCCGACCTGATCCTGGCCGCAGCGGCGCAGGGCCAGTCGGAACTTTCCGTGCTTCGCCATGTCGTCGAATCGGGCCGCGCCGACGGGGTCATCGTCACCCGTATCGCCGAGGTCGACGAGCGGCTTGCCTATTTGCGCCAACGCAATTTCCCGTTCGTCGCGCATGGCAGGCTGCTCGACGGCGACTTTGCCTACCATTGGCTCGATACCGATGGCGCGCATGCTTTCGGCGAAGCCTTCGACATGCTCTACGACCTCGGACACCGGCATTTCGGCCTGGTGACGATTTCCGAGCCGATGACGTTTCGCCATCTTAGGCAGGATGGGCTCGCCGCCGCGATCGCCCGCCGGGGCGATCCGTCGGTCAGGCTCGATGTGGCGACGGCGCCGCGTTTCGATCGCGGTGCCAGCATCCAGGCGATCAACCGGCTGCTGCACGCTGCCGAGCGGCCGACGGCCATTGTCGCGCTGTTCGACGAGCTGGCGCTGACGGTCATGGAAGAGGCAGGGCGCGCCGGACTTGCCATTCCTCACGACCTGTCGGTGATCGGCTTCGACAACATAGCCGCCTCCGCCTATGCGCCGCCGGGGCTGACCACTTTCGACGCCTCGATCCGCCAGTGCGCGCGCGAGATCGGCGAGATGCTGCTGACCGTCATCGGCGACAGGCCGACCAAGCCGCTGACGCGGCTGGTGCGGCCGATACTTGTCTCGCGGGCAAGCCATGGCCCGACACCTACAGGACGGAACTGACGCCTTAGCGGCGCACAACCAGGGAGGAAGATGACGATGAATGCGTTGAGGACATTGGCAGGTGCGGTGCTGGCGTTGTCGCTTGCTGCTGGCGCAGCACAAGCCCAGCAAGTGTTGTTCTGGTCGACACAGGCGCGACCAGTGGAAGAGACACAGAAGATGCGCAGCGAAGTGCTGAAGGGGTTTGACGGCCAGGTCGACTATCAGGTCGCCGAGGACGGGCCCTGGCTCACCCGCCTTCAGGCCGAACTGCAGGCCGGCTCCGGCACCATAGGCGTGCTCGGCGGCCTGCACGGAGACTTCTCCACCGTCGGCGCGAACCTTGTCGATCTGTCCGGCGTCGATCTCGGTGGCGTCAAGGTCAACGAGACCTACAAGAAGCTCGGCATGCTCGGCACCGGCGAGCAGAAGTACCTGCCATGGATGCAGGCCACCTTTCTGATGGCGGCCAACAAACAGGCGCTGCAATATCTGCCGGCCGGCACCGATCTCAACACCATCACTTATGACCAACTGATCGAGTGGGCGAAAAACATCGCGGAAAAGACTGGTTCACCCAAGTTCGGTTTTCCGGCCGGCCCGAAAGGGCTGAAGCATCGTTTCTTCGAGGGTTTTCTCCTTCCGTCTTATACCGGTTCGATGGTGACCAAGTTCCGCTCGGCGGAGGCCGAGACGGCGTGGAACAAATTCAAGGAGTTGTGGCAGTACACCAACCCGAATTCGACCAACTATGCCTTCATGCAGGAGCCGCTGCTGACCGGCGAAGTCTGGGTGGCATTCGACCACGTGGCGCGGCTTGCCGACGCCTTTAACCAGAAACCCAATGACTTCGTCGCCTTTCCGGCGCCGGCTGGCCCGGCAGGCCGCGGCTACATGCCGGTGGTGGCCGGTGTCGCTATCCCGAAGACCTCGCCTGACATGGACAAGGCCAAGGCGCTGGTCGCCTATATGCTGAAACCGGAAACCCAGATCGCGACGCTGAAGGCGACAAACTTCTTCCCCATCGTCAACGTCAAGCTGCCCGACGACATGCCGGCCTCGGTGAAGGCTTTCAGCCCAGTGATCGCCACCATGACAGCAGCTCCCGATGCGTTGCCGGCGCTGCTGCCGATGGGACTTGGCGGCCTCAGCGGCAAGTTCAATCAGATCTACACCGACAGCTTCGAGCGCATCGTGCTCGGCGGCGAGGATGTGCACGGCGTGCTCGACGAACAGGCGACGGCGCTGAAAGCGATCATCGAACAGGCGAAGGCGCCGTGCTGGGCGCCCGACAAGCCATCGCAAGGCGCCTGCCCGGTCGATTAGGAATCCTCCCTGGGCGTCCGGATTTCCAGCGCGCCGGGCGCCCACCCTTTTTTCAAGCGTCGAATAGAGAGCGCTCCATGCACGGCAAGGCCCTTCCCTATCTGCTGCTGATGCCGGCGACGCTGTTCCTCTGCGTCTTCTTCCTCTACCCGTTCGCGCTGGTCGCCTTCGAGGCGTTCACCCGCGACGGCGGTTTTACGCTCGACAATTTCCGCACCATGGCGGGCAGCTGGAAGTTTCCGGTCACTGTCCGCAATACGCTGCTGCTGAGCGCCATCGTCGTGCCGATCCAACTGGTGATGGCGCTGCTGATGGCAACGGTGGTGTCGCGGCTTGAAACCGGGCGCAGCGCTGCGCTTTACATCTTCGCTATTCCGCTCGGCATCTCCGATCTCGCCGCCGGGCTGATCTGGCTCGCCATCTTCGACCAGTCCGGCTTCCTGAACACCTTGCTCTCCAATCTCGGCGTCATCCACAGGCCGGTTATGTTCCTCGGCTATCAGAGCAAGCTGACGATCTTCATCGCCGTGGCGCTGGCCGAGATCTGGCGCGCGACCGCCATCATGATGGTCATTCTGGTCGCCGGCATGGGGCTGATCCCCCGGGAATACTACGAGGCGGCGGAGGTTTTTGGCGCTAGCCCGTGGAAGCGCTTCATCAAGATCACGCTGCCTCTGCTGCGCCCAAGCCTGCAGACGGCGATCATCCTGCGCGTCATCCTTGCCTTTGAAGTCTTTGCCGTGGTTGCAGCACTCGGCGGCACCAATCTGCCGGTGCTGATGGGCGAGACCTACAATTGGCAGTTCACGCTGCAGGACCGCAATGTCGCCGCCGCCATGGCGCTGTTCATCCTCGCCATCTCGATCGGTTTCACGCTGTTCTTCCTGCGGGTGCTGCGTGTGCCGAAGGAGGCGCGGATATGAGCACGGTCGCGGAACTCTCGATCGCCGCGCCTGAGGCCCGCAAAGCCGGTAACTGGTTGCTGGTCGCCACCGTCATCCTGCTTTGCGTCTGGGTGCTGCTGCCGATCTATCTGTTGATCGTCAACGCGCTGTCGTCGCCGGAAGAGGTGACCGCCTTTCCCAAGCGCTTCTTCCCGTCATTCGATTTCGGCAGCCTTTCTTTCTTCATCAATTTCGCCGGCGTCGCCAAGGCGCTGTGGAACTCCGTTCTCGTCGCCACGCTGACGATGCTGCTCTCGATCGGCTTCGGCGCACCCGCGGGCTACGCGCTGTCGCGCTTCGAATTTCGGGGCAAGGAAACGTTCCGTTTCCTCGTGCTGATGACCCGCGCCTTCCCGCTGCCGCTGCTGGCGCTACCGCTGGCGGTGATGTTCATCCGCACCGGCCTCGACGATACCGCGATCGGGCTGGCGCTGGTCCACACCACGCTGGCGCTGCCGTTTGCCGTGCTGATTACCTTCTCGCTGTTCTCCGGCATCCCAGTCGAGCTGGAGGAAGCTGCCTGGACACTCGGCTGCACGAGATTGCAGGCATTCCGAAAAGTCATTCTGCCGCTGGCGCTGCCGGGCATCGCGGCGTCGGCGGTGTTTGCCTTCACCATCTCCTGGAACGAGGTGTTTGCCGCCGCCGTGCTCACCATCGAGAACCGGACGCTGACCGCCTTCCTGCTGCAGAGCCTTGGCGAATCGCCGCTCTACCTCAAATTCGCCGGCGGTGCTGCCTTGGTTATCCCGGCGCTGATCTTCATCTTCGCCGTCCGCAAATATCTGTTCGCCATGTGGGGGATCGCCAACCGATGACGCGCACAAAAGAGAACGCCGATGGCTGAGATCGTCATCAAGCAGGTGGCAAAACGTTTCGGCGGCTTCACCGCGCTGCATTCGATCGACCTGACCATCGCCGACCAGGAATTCATGGTGCTGCTTGGCGCCTCAGGTTGCGGCAAGACCACGCTGCTGAGGATCGTCGCCGGGCTGGAAACGCCAAGCCAGGGCGAGGTCTGGATCGGCGGCCGTCGCGTCGACCATCTGCCGCCGCGCGCCCGCGGCATCGCCATGGTGTTCCAGAATTACGCGGTCTTTCCGCACCTGACGGTATTCGAGAACATCGCCTTCGGCCTGCGCATGAAGAAGCTGCCGCAGCAGGAGGTCGACGGGCGCGTCAACCGCACCGCGGAGCTCATGCATATCGAGCAACTTTTGAAGCGCTATTCGGGCCAGCTTTCCGGCGGCCAGCGCCAGCGTGTGGCCGTCGCCCGCGCGCTCGCCATGGAGCCCGATGTGATCCTGATGGACGAGCCGCTGTCGAACCTCGACGCGCTGCTCAGGCTCGAAATGCGCGCCGAGCTCAAGGGCGTGCTGGCGGCGTCCAAGACCACCACCATCTACGTTACCCACGACCAGGTCGAGGCGATGAGCCTTGCCGACCGCATCGCCGTCATGCATCAGGGCCGTATCGTCCAGGCCGCCTCACCGGTAGAGGTCTACCGCAATCCGGCGGCCCGCTTCGTCGGCTCCTTCATCGGCAACCCGCCGATGAATTTCATCCCGGCGACGAAGACTGCGAACGGCAGCTGGATCGTCGCCGGCCTGACGCTACCTGGCCCCAAATCGGACAAGCAGACGATAGAATTCGCCATTCGCCCCGAGGATGTGGACGCCGGTAACGAAGGCATTAACGCCACCGTGCGCGTCGTCGAGCCGCTCGGACCGCACACGCTGGTCACCTGCGATGTCGAGGGCGGCCTGTTTCGCGCCATTCTCGAATCGAACGCCACGGTCGCCGTCGGCGATCACTTGCGGCTTTCGCCCAAACCCGATCGCATCCGCTGGTTCGATCCCGAAACCACGAACGCCCTTTGATCCTCCCTTCGATCCTGAAAGTACGAACGCCCCGATGATATCTCTTGCCATTGACGAAACTATCGCCCGCGCCGTCGAGGTGCTCAGGGAAAATGACCAAGGCACCTATACCATACCGACCAAGGGCCTCTACCCGTTCCAGTGGAATTGGGATTCCTGCCTGACCGCCCTCGGTCTTGCCCACTATGACGAGGCCCGAGCCTGGACCGAGATCGACACGCTGTTCGCTCACCAGTGGCCGGACGGCATGGTGCCGCACATCGTCTTCCACGTCTGGAACGACGGCTATTTCCCCGGGCCGGAGGTCTGGCGAACGGACCGCCCGACCGCCACCTCGGGCATCACCCAGCCGGCAGTCGCCGGCTTTGCCGTGCGCCGCCTGTTCGACCAGGCCAAGGACAAGAAACTGGCGGCCGAGCGCGCCCGCGCGCTGCTGCCGAAGATCGACGCCTGGCACCGCTGGTTCTACGAAAATCGCGACCCGAACGGCGAAGGGCTGGTCGCCATAATTCACCCATGGGAGTCCGGCCGCGACAACTCGATCGACTGGGACGAGGCGTTCGAGCGCGTGCCGACCGAAGGCGTCGAGCCCTACACCCGCCGCGACATCCTGCACGCCGACCCTGCGCATCGACCGACCAGGGCCCAGTACGATCGCTATATCTGGCTGCTGCAGCATTTCCGCGAACTTGGTTGGGACAACACCCGGCTGCACGATGCCTCGCCCTTCCAGGTCGTCGATCCCGGCTTCAACGCCATCCTGATCCGTTCCGCCGCCGATCTTGCCGATCTCGCCGATACACTTGGCGAAACTGAAATCGCAGAAGCCAATCGCGCCCGTGCCGAAAAGGGGCTTTCGACGATGGAACGGCTGTGGAGCGACACACATGGCCAGTACATTTGTTTCGACCGAGTGGCCGGAAAGCTCGTGGACAGCGCGTCGGTCGGCGGCATTCTGCCGGTGTTTTCGGCCATTCCGGAAAGCCGGGCGGCGGCCATCGCTGCAACGATCGAGCGCATCGCCGGCAAAGCGCGTTACATCGTCCCCTCGCACGATCCTGGCGATGCACGCTTCGACCCAAAGCGCTACTGGCGCGGCCCGGTCTGGCTGGTGGTCAATTACATGATCGCCGACGGCCTTGCCGCCGCCGGCCACAGCCAAATCGCACAACGGATCACGCAATCCAGTCTCGACCTGATCGCCGAGAGCGGTTTTGCCGAATATTACGGTCCCCTCAGCGGCGAGCCGCTCGGCGGCAATCGCTTCACCTGGACCGCGGCGATGGTGATCGAGTTCCTGAAGGGCAGAGCCTGAACGCTTCCGCCTAGGCCGCCGGCTACCAAAGCCCGTTCTGTCTGCCGAATAACAGTCGACCCCATTTGCGTCTGAGGCATGTCCTGGCCCATCAAACAGGGCCAAGGCATGCCCAATCTTCACCATGCCAGAGCAATAATAATTCGTCACAAACCGCTATCTATACTGCGTCGGGGCGGGGAGAAGCGCGGCTTGGAATTCGATCTGAAGACCATTGAGGCGCTTGCTCCCGATCAGGCGTCGCTGAGCGCCGCCTCCAAGCTCACCAAACGAACGAACTGGCCGCGGCTCGAAAAGCATGAGCAGCAGGCGCTCATCTGGGGCGAATGCCAGGGCTCCGGCTCCAATCCTTATCGAGTGGTGGTCGACACGGGTGATCACGGCTACCAATGCACCTGCCCTTCGCGCAAATTCCCATGCAAGCACACGCTGGCCCTGATGTGGATCGCTGCCACCGCGCCAGCCAGCTTTGCCGCGGCCGAATCCACGCCGGGATGGGTGAATGACTGGCTTGGCCGGCGCCGGAAGACGGCGTCACAGCCGGTGCAGCAACCGGCACCGGGCGCGGAAGCCAAGAGCATTGGCGAAGCCGCACGGGCGGACGAGAGCGCCGCCGTTGAAGATAACGCAACGGTCGAGCGTCGCGAGGCGGCGCAGCGCAAGCGGGCGGAAAGCACACGAGAAGCAGTGTCGGCGGCGCTCGATGAACTCGACCAGTGGATTGCCGACCAGTTGCGGCTCGGTCTTTCCGGGTTTGTCGACGCCAGCAGCGACCGTTGCCGGCGGATTGCTGCGCGGCTGGTCGATATGAAGGCAGCGGCGCTCGCCGGCCGTATCGACGAGATTCCGTCGCGGCTGATGGCGCTGCGCAGCGAAGAACGACCGGATGCGGCGATCCGCGAACTCGGCAAGCTCGTGCTGCTGGCCAAGGCCTGGCGGTCGGCGCCCGACGATCCCGAGTTGAAGCGGCTTGTATCGACATCCGAAACCCGCGAACAGGTGCTGGCCAATCCCGATGCAATGCAAGTCGAAAGTCTCTGGGAGGTTGTCGGCGAGAAGATCGAGACCCGGCGCGATGGTTTGGTCAGCCATTCGACATGGCTGCTCGATCTGAAAAGCTCCACACCACAATTTGCCCTGCTGCTCGATTATTTTCCCGCCTCGGCCGGACGCCGATCCAACGCCTTCTCGCCAGGCGATCGCTTCAATGCCCGGTTGGTCTTTTATCCATCACGCCGGCCACTCCGGGCGCTGGTGGCAGAACGCATGGGCGACGTCGCATCGGGCCCGTGGCCCGATTTTACCCTGGGCGTCGCCAAGGATCCGCTGGCTGCGCATGTGTGCCATCAGGATGCCGCTCCCTGGCTCACAGATAGCCCTCTCATACTGCCGCCTGGTGCGATCCTGGTCGACGATCGGGGCGCAGCCTGGTGGCAGGCCGCCGATGATCCGCAAGGGCTCGCCTTGCCGATCAGTGGCGCCGTCAATCAGACATTGCTCGGCCTCGACCTTGCCGCCACGGCAGCGCTCTGGGACGGCGCTCGGCTTGAGCTTCTGGCGGCTCAAAGCGGGTTCGGGAGGCTTGACCTGTCGTGAATGAGGGCGAGCAAACAGGCCTGGCGACCATGCGCGATTGTTGGATCACCGGCGGAGCCACCTTCGATCTGGCTCCGGCCGCCTGGAAGGCAATCGCAGGCGGCGCAAGTCCCGACGAGCAGGAGCGCCGGCCCTACCAATTGCAGCGCAAGCGCTCGACGTCGCCTTGCGGCCGGCGGCGCCGAAGACGCTCAAGCGGCGGCCGCCGCTGCCCGGGCTTGCCTTGCCAATGCTGCCGGAGCGGTTGCGGCCGCTTTTGCGCGCCGCCCTGAAGCACGCCGCCGACGCGAGGCGAAAGGCACGCGTGGCGGCGCTCGTCGCCAGCCGCGGCTTCGTGCTCCACCCAATGGACTGGATGCCCTCGTCGGATCAGAACAGCCCGGATGTCTACGCTCCATGGATCGACTGGCAAGCCAGCGTGGATGGAGAAAGACATACCCCGCAAGAGAAACTCACGGCGGAAAATTGGGATGAGTTCTATCCCGCCGCGCGCCGCATCGCGCTGGCTGATATGCGCCGGCGCGAACCGGCCGCGGCGCGAATGCTGATCGAGGCCAAGGCCTCGGGCGAACCTGCGGAGGTCAGGCTTGCGCTCATCGAACTTATGCGCTTCGGCCTCAATGCCGAGGACGCGCCGTTCCTGAAAAGCCTTGCCACCGACCGTTCCGGCAAGGTGCAGGACCTGGCTGGCCGGTTGCTGGCAAGGTTGGGCGAGCACGGCCATTCGAGCGAAGGCGGGGCGGAGGATCCAGCAGTCGAACTCGCCGTCTTCATCGGCGAAGGCAAATCCGGCTTCATCCGCCGCCGGACCACCTACACGCCGGCGAAACTCAAATCCCCGGCGCAGGAAAAGCGCCGCGCCGAATTGTTCGAGACTTGCAATCTGGTCGACCTCGCCAGACGGTTCGGCATCACGGAACCCGAATTCATCGGAGCCTGGCAGTTCGGCGCCGACAACACCGCTGATATCCTGATCGCCCGAATGGTCGCCGCTTCTGGGAGCGACGCGGCGGTGACGCATATGGCGGACATGCTTGTCACCGAAGGCGGCAAACCGGCGCTGTTCGTGTTGCACCTTGTGCCGCGTCTGGACAGCCGCAGGAAACGGGCTCTCGTCCGGCTGATCCTCAAGCAAGCAAATTACCTCAGCGCGATCAATCTGGCGGAAGGCATTGATGCTGGCTGGCTGGAATGGGACGATCTTTCGAACGGGTCAGTTCTTCCCGCTTTGCGTTCCGCCGTTGCGGGAAACGACGAAGCCGTGCGGCGGGGCGCTGACGATATACTGGAAACGATCGGCTACCTTGCCACAGCGACCACAGCAGCCAAATTGATCGACGAGGTCGTCGCTGCCGGTATGCCGCCCGCCGCCCCATCACTCAGTGTCCTGCGTCTCAACGCGGCGCTGGCCGAACATCAGTCTCGAACCGACACATGATCAATCCGGAGAATTCATATGAACGCTGCCATCCGTCTCCCGGTCGAGCAGGCCTATGCCTCTGAATTGCAGGCGCTGGCGCGCGGTGACGACAGGCAAAAACCTGCCGGCTGGAGCCTGTCGCCACAGGCTGTGCTGACCTATCTGCTCGGCGGCAAGGCTAGCGACGGCACACTGATAACCCCGAAATATGTCGGTCGCCGCCGGTTGATGGAAACCGCGGTAGCGACGCTCGCCACCGACCGTGCACTCTTGCTGCTCGGCGTTCCCGGAACCGCCAAGTCCTGGGTATCTGAACATCTTGCCGCCGCCATCATGGGCGACTCGACGCTGATCGTGCAGTGCACGGCCGGCACCGACGAGAACCAGATCCGCTATGGCTGGAACTATGCGCAGCTGCTGGCAAAAGGCCCGAGCCAGGAAGCGTTGGTGCCGACGCCGCTCTACCGAGCCATGCAGAACGGCAAGCTCTGCCGGCTGGAGGAACTGACCCGCATGGGCTCGGACGTGCAGGACACGCTGATCACCGTGCTTTCCGAAAAGATGATGCCGATCCCGGAATTGAACACCTCGATCTACGCCCAGCGCGGCTTCAACATTATCGCCACGGCAAACAACCGCGACAAAGGTGTCAACGAGCTCTCCTCGGCGCTCAAGCGTCGCTTCAATGTCGTGGTGCTGCCATTGCCGGAAGACATGGCCGAAGAGGTGGCGATCGTCTCCAAACGGGTCGATGAGATGGCTGGCGGACTCGACCTGCCGGTGCCAAAAAATGTCGGCGAGGAGATCGCCCGTGTGCTGACCATCTTTCGCGAATTGCGCTCCGGCGCGACTGCCGACGGCAAGGTGACGCTGAAGACTCCTTCCGGCTCGCTGTCGACCGCAGAAGCGATCGCCACGATGGTTGGCGGGCTCAGCCAGGCGGCGTGGTTCGACAGTGGCAAGCTCGGCGCCGAAGGTCTCGCCGCCAGCCTTGTCGGCGCGATCGTGAAGGATCCGGTGCAGGATAAGGTGGTGCTCGAGGAATATCTGGAAACGGTGCTCAAGAAGCGCCCCGACTATGCCGGCTATTACGCGGCGCTGAACGCAGCGATCTGACGCCATGAGCCACGGCGACATTGCCTATTTCGGGATACGCCATCACGGGCCGGGTTCCGCCGACAGCCTGCTGCAGGCACTGCAGGATTTGAACCCGGTCGCCGTGCTGATCGAGGGGCCGATCGACGCCTCTGAGCTTCTGCCCATGCTGGCCCGCCCCGAAATGCAGCCGCCGGTGGCGCTCCTTTGCTATCCGGAGGACGATCCGGCTTCGACAAGCTTCTGGCCTTTTGCCGAGTTCTCGCCCGAATACCAGGCGGCGCTTTGGGCTGTGGGCAATAAGGCGACGTTGCAGTTTATCGACCTGCCATCGTCGGCACGGTTCACCACTGCTGCGATCGGTGGCGCGGAGGACACCGACGCGACCGAAGCTATCCAAGCCCTCGAGGATGGTGACGCGGCTCCGCTTCCGCGTGATCCGATTGCCATACTGGCGCACGCCGCCGGTTATGAGGACGGCGAAAGCTGGTGGTCGGACATCATTGAACAGAACCCGGAACCCGGCCCGATATTTGCGGCCATCGCCGATGCGATGACGACACTGCGGAATGGTGAGGGTCCGATCGCGCAGTTCGAAGCCAAGCGCGAGGCGCATATGCGGCTCGAAATCGCCAAGGCGCGTAAGCAGTTCGAGGGGCCGATCGCCGTCGTCTGCGGAGCATGGCATGTGCCGGCGCTGCAGGCCACCCACACTCAGAAAAACGATCAGGTCCTGATCAAGGGAATTGCCCGGCGCAAGAGCACAATGACATGGGCACCGTGGACCGGACCGCGCCTGGCGCTGGGATACCGCTATGGCGCGGGCGTCGTCGCGCCCGGCTGGTGCAAGCATCTTTGGCGCACGCGCGGTCGGCGCGATGCGGCAACCCTGTGGCTTGCCATGATCGCGGCGCTGCTGCGGACGAAGGGCCATCTGGTCTCGACCGCTTCGCTGATCGAAGCGAAGCGGCTCGCCCGCGCGCTCGCCGCCATTCGCGAACGGCCGAAGCCCGGGTTCGAGGAATTGCGCGACGCCGCGATCGCGGCCCTGTTCAATGGCGAAGCGTTGCTGTGGGGGCTGGTCGAGGCCGAGTTGCTTCTGGGTGCGGACGTCGGTGAAATTCCGCCCGACACGCCGCTGGCGCCATTGATCGAGGATCTGCAGCGCAACCAGAAGGCGGCGCGGCTGAAGCCCGAGGCGCTGGAGCGCGAACTGTCCGTCGACCTGCGCAGCGAAAGCGGGCTGTTTCGCTCGACATTGCTGCATCGGCTGAGCGTGCTTGGTGTGCATTGGGGCAGACTGACCGATGCCGGTCGCAGCCGTGGCACCTTCCGCGAGCGGTGGACCCTGGCGTGGGAACCGGAATACGCCGTTCGTCTGGTCGAGAACCTGATCTACGGGCCGACCATCGAAAAGGCTGCCAATGCCCGCCTGATCCAGATGATCGAAACGGCGGCGACGCTCGATACGCTTGCGGCATTGGTGCAGAACGCGATCACGGCAAACCTGTCGGAAGCATCGACTGCCGGCCTTGCGGCGTTGGAGGCGCGAGCGGCGCGCAGCAGCGAATGCCTGGAGATCCTGGCGTCTGTGCCGCCCCTCGCCGACATCATCCGTTACGGCGAGGCCCGCAAAACGGAGACGAACCGGCTGTCCGGTCTCATGGAGCGGCTGATCGTCGAAGGTGCGATCGCGCTTCCGTATGCTGTACGCGATCTGGATGAGCAAGCCGCCGCGACGCTGGTCGGTGCGATGCGCAAGGCCGATGAGGCGATCAGACTGGTCGAGCCCGGGCAAGACGTACTGGACGGATGGCGTAACGGACTGGCTGCCGTGGTGGAGGGATCGCGGTCGACGGCGCTGCCGGCAGGATGCGCCGCGCACCTGCTCTACGAAGCTGGCCGGCTTTCCGCCGAGGACGCTGCCGGACTGCTCGAGCGACGCTTGTCACCGGGGACTCCTGTCATTGAAGCGGCCGGATTCTTCGAAGGCTTCTTCAGCACTGCCGGCCAGCGGCTGATCTATGACGAAGGTCTGCGCGGCGCGGTTGATGCGTGGCTGAAGTCCCTCGACGAGGACGCTTTCATCGCGCATCTGCCGCTGCTGCGCCGTGTCTTCTCCAATCTGGACAGCATGGAGCGCCGGCGGTTGATTGAAGCGGTGCTCGGCCGCGCCGCGCGGCTGCCGGCCGGCCTGATACCGGCGCCCGATCGCGGCGAGGCCTGGCGTCGGCACCTGGAGCGGCTTGGACCCTTGCTCAAGAGCGGGACATAACGATGGACGACGAGGCAGAGGCGACCCAAACGGGCGCACCATCGCCGGATGGCGGAAGAGAGCGCCGCTGGCGTCTGGCGATCGGCGCCGACGATGAGACATCTGCGGCACTTTCCAGCGACGACAAACGGCTTTCGGCGGCTCTTGACGCGTTATACGGCGACGGCGCCAATGCCGCTGCCGACCCGCGCAAACGGCGCGGCGGGCTAGGCCGTTCGGCGCCGCGCGTTGCGCAATGGATGGGCGACATCCGCTCTTTCTTTCCCGCGCAGGTCGTCCAGATCGTCCAGAAAGATGCCTTCGAACGGCTGAACCTGAAGCAGATGCTGATGGAGCCGGAGTTCCTGAAGGCGATCGAGGCGGACGTCAATCTGGTCGCCGACCTGGTTTCGCTTCGCTCGGTGATGCCTGCCAAGACCAAGGACATCGCCCGCGCGATCATCGCCGATATCGTGGTCAAGCTGATGCAGAGGCTGGAGCAGAAGACAGCCGAGGCAATCCGTGGCGCGCTCGACCGGTCGAGGCGCACCAACCGCCCGCGTTCGCGCGATATCGACTGGCAGCGCACCATCTCGGCGAACCTTCGCCACTACCAACCCGAACACAAGACCATCGTGCCGGAGAAGCTGGTTGGTTTCATACGCAAGCAGCGACGGCTAGTCGATCTCGACGAAGTCGTTCTCTGCGTCGATCAGTCCGGCTCGATGGCAAGCTCGGTGATCTACGCCTCGATATTCGCAGCGGTCATGGCCTCGCTGCCGGTTGTGCGCACCAAGCTCGTCTGTTTCGATACCGCCATCGTTGACCTTACCGAAGAACTCAGCGATCCTGTTGAAGTGCTGTTCGGCGTGCAACTCGGCGGCGGCACCGACATCAACCAGGCGGTCGCCTATTGCGCCGACCGTATCGAACGGCCCACCAAGTCGCATCTGGTGCTGATCACCGATCTCTATGAAGGCGGTAATGGCCAGGATCTGCTGCGGCGACTGGCAGCGCTGGTTCGATCCGGCGTAAATGTCGTGGTGCTTCTGGCGCTGACCGATCAAGGCCGGCCCGGCTACGATCCCACAATGGCAGGCTCGGTAGCAGCCCTTGGTATTCCCGTCTTCGCCTGCACGCCGGATCTGTTTCCGGACATGATGGCTGCGGCCTTGCGCCGTGCGGATATCGGAGCATGGGCGGCGACCGCCGATATCAAGCTGGTCCGCGCCGAAGCGCAGGTGTCGAGCCACCCATCACCAACTGCCACAGTTTGACAAAACGCGGTCCGCGCCTATGGTCGACCTGTTACAGGAGCGGTGCATGGCGACAGCAACCGACTGCATTTTTGGCGGGTTTTCCGCATGTTTTCTTTCCAGCGAAATTCGCGTCAAGCCGCGCCTGCAATCCTCGCCGGTCTTCGCGTGCGCTGCATCGATATCTGCGCGCCAATAGCATCCGTGAGCGCCCTCTCCTCACGAACCGCCGAGCTTCTGTCGCGACTTGAGGGTCGGCTGGATCGGCCGGCGATCGTCTCGGCCGATGAGGCCGGGCCGCGTTACAGGGAAGACCCCGACGGCAGGACGGGTGCGCGGCCGGAGGTCGTGCTGCGACCGCGCACTGCCGGCGAGGTGTCGGACATACTGCGCCTCTGCAATGAGGCGGGGCAGAGGCTTGTGATCCAGGGTGGCCGGACCGGGCTTGCCGGCGGCGCTCGCATCCAACCCGGCGAAGCTGTGCTGTCGCTGGAGCGCATGACTTCCGTTGAAGCTCTCGACCGCGAGGCGGCGACCATCATCGCCGAGGCCGGCGCGCCGCTACAAGCGGTGCAGGAAGCCGCCGATGCGGCCGGCCTGCTGTTCGGCGTCGACATCGGAGCGCGCGGCACGGCCACCGTCGGTGGCAATGTCGCCGCCAATGCCGGCGGCATCCGTGTGCTGCGCTACGGTATGTACCGGGCTCAGGTGCTTGGCCTGGAAGCGGTGCTTGCCGACGGCAGTATCCTGACCTCGCTCAAGGGTTTGGCGAAGGACAACTCCGGCTACGACCTCAGCCAATTGTTCATCGGCAGCGAAGGCACGCTCGGCGTGGTCACGCGCGCATGCCTGCGGCTGCATCCGAAGCCGGCCACCGAGATCAACGCCTTCTGCGCGCTTGCTTCGCTCGACGCGGCGATCACGTTGCTTGCGCTGCTCAGGCGGAAGCTCGGGCCCTTGCTGTCGGCCTATGAGGTGAATTTCGCACCGCTCTATGGCGCCATGATCGCCGGCATGGAGGCGCCGGCGCCGCTACCCGCCGGCTCGCCCGTCTATGTGCTTGCCGAGATACAGGGCAGCGAGCCCGACCGCGACGGCGAACGTTTTGCCGCGGTGCTGATGCAGGCGGTTGAAGATGGCGTGATCGACGATGTGGTCGTCTCGCAATCGCCGCGCGAATTCCGGGCGCTCTGGGCGGTGCGAGAAGAGGCCAACCGTTTCCTGTTTTCGATGACAGGCCTGATCGGCGTCGATATCAGCATCCCGCTGGCGAGAATGGCGACTTTCCTGGGCGAAACAGAAGCCGCCATCAGGGCCGTCGACCCTGGCGCCGACATCTACGTCTTCGGCCATCTCGGCGACGGCAATCTGCATTATCAGGTCCGCACCGCGGATCCGGCGGCCGCATACGGCATCGTGTACCGCGGTGTTGCCGCCGCCGGCGGCGGCGTTTCGGCCGAACATGGCATCGGCCTCGACAAGAAGGAATGGCTGCACCTTGTGCGCAGCGACGCCGAGATCGCGGCCATGCGCCGCCTGAAAGCAGCCTTCGACCCGAACAACATCCTCAATGCCGGGCGCATCTTCGACCTCGCGCCGGGCTGAAATCGAAGGCCGGTAGCGCTGGCCGGATGCTGTCTCTATCTGGTCGCGCTCTTCAATTCCGCATGCGCCACCGCAATGCGGGCAGCAAGCGCGGCGTTGTTGCGGACCAGCGCGATGTTGGCCTTCAGGCTGCGGCCTTGCGAAAGCTCATTGATGCGTGCGAGCAGAAACGGCGTTAGTTCCTTGCGCCCGATGCCGCGCTTCTCGGCCTCAGCCACGGCCGCTGCGATCGTGCCGTCGATGAACGCCGGATCGAGCGCGTCCGCTTCGGGGATAGGGTTGGCGACGAGAATGCCGGTGCCGGATTCCATCTCGTCATGCAGCAGCATGGCTCGCGCGATCTCGTCGGGCGTGTCGAGGCGATGATCGGCCTTGAGCCCGCTGGAGCGGGTGTAGAAAGCCGGAAAATCATCGCTCCCATAGGCGATCACCGGCACGCGCTGAGTTTCCAGATATTCCAGCGTCTTCGCAATATCGAGGATCGACTTAACTCCGGCGCAGACGACGGTCGTGCCGGTTTGGCCGAGTTCGGTCAGGTCGGCGGAGATATCGAAAGTGGCTTCGGCGCCGCGATGCACGCCGCCGACGCCGCCGGTCGCAAAAATGCCGATCCCGGCTAAAGCGGCGATCCGCATCGTCGCCGAGACGGTGGTTCCGGCCGAGCCGCCGCGCACCATGATGGCGGCGAGATCGCGCCCGGAAGCCTTGACCACGCCCTTTGCCGCTGCCAGCTCTTCCAGTTCACGGTCGTCGAGGCCAACCTTGATCTTGCCGGCGACCACCGCGATCGTGGCGGGCACGGCGCCGTTTTCACGCACTACGGTCTCGACACCACGGGCAGTTTCCAGATTGGCCGGATATGGCATGCCGTGGGTGATAATCGTCGATTCCAATGCCACCACCGCGCGGCCTTCATCAAGCGCAGCAGCGACTTCATCGTTCAGGTGGACAAGGAAAGGTTTCATATCATCTCGCTTTCAGGCAGGAATGCGGTACATGCCGGCGGCAAGGAAGCGCGGCGACAGATCGGGATGGACGCTGGATTCGCTCTCGGTGGTCAGTGTGGCAAGCAGCGCGCCGGTGCGCACGGCATGAGCGACCGGCTCACCCGAAAGCACCTTGTACAGTGTGCCGGCGATCATCGCGTCACCGGCGCCGGTGATATCGACGGGCTGCGCCGGGACGGAGTGCATGGTCGTCACACCGCTCTCGGTCGCAACGGCAAATCCATGCGCGCCCACGGTCACGACCACCTCGCCGGCGCCGGCCGCGCGCAGCGCTGCCGCTGCTTCCTCCGGCGTCAGCCGCCTGTCGGCATCCGTCATGCCGAGCATCGTGTTGGCCTCGTCATGATTGGTGAACAGAAGATCGACGCCGGTCAAGTCCTTCGGCAGGCGCGCTGATTTCGGCGCCGATACCGTGTCGACTGCGAGCTTGAAGCGCGCACCCTGCTTGCGCGAGATCAGTGCTGCGAGGGTCGCGGCCGGCAGATTGCAGTCGATGAACACCCATGTCGCCGAAGCCAGATGCGGCCAGAAGCGGTCGAGATAGGACGACGAAAACAGATCGAAGATCTCCATGTCGGCAATGCCGAGCACGAGGTCGTTGTTGCGGTCGAGGATGGCCGCGTATTCCGCCGTCGGCCGTTCCGTGGTGGTGATGACCTGGCTGACATCGGCGCCGAGGTCGCGCAGATGCCGCACCAGTGAGCGGCCGGTTTCATCGTCGCCGACGATCGAGACGAAGCTTATGTCGACGCCGAGGCGGGCAAGGTTTTCGGCGACGTTGCGGGCAACCCCGCCGAAGCTGCGATAGCCGTCGACCGGGTTCGACGTCTCGAAAATCAGATCCTTCTTGGCGTGGTATTTGCGGTCGAGCACCGCGCCGCCGACGCAGACCATGCGCTTGGACGTCGGCAAGACGTAACCACGGCCGAGAATGTATCCCTTGTTGACGAGTTGCACGATGTGGGCCGCGACCGTCGAGCGGGCGATGCCGAGCACCGTTGCTATGTCCTGCTGGCCGGCGAATGGGTTCGCCGCAATGAGGTCGAGAACCGCTTGTTCCTGTGCTCCAAGGTCGTCCATTGTCTCACCCGGCCGTCAAATTCGAGGCTGAACGCCTTCGCAACAACAGATGACATTGTCAACATTTGTTTCGACCGGCGGCATTTGACCAATCAGCGCTCCCGCGACTCTCTTCCAGCCGGACGAAGAAAGCGGGTGAGCACATTGAAGAAAGCTATTTCACCAAGGAGGACGAAAGTTGCTCTTGTCGGCGTGCAGCGCCAGGGAGGAACTGAGGCCTTAACGCGAGACGGCGAAGAGCGCTAAGCCTTCAGCACCGAGACGGCCAATTCGCTGTTGTGGACGTATTCGTTGGCGTCAGGCTGCTTCTGCACGAGCAGGATGAACAGCAGGTCGGTCAGCGTCAGTTGTGCATCACGCGCAGTTATCGATGACGAGCGCGCGCGCTCTTCATCGGCGATCGTGTGGAGGCGAATGTCGGCAACCCGGCTCAGCGGATTGTCGCGAAGTCCGGTGACGGCGATAACGGTGGTGCCACGTTTGCGGGCAAGTTCAGCTATCCGCAGGGTTTCGATGCTCGCCCCGGAATAGGAGAGCGCGAACAGCACGTCACCTCGTCCAAGCGTCGAGACATTGGCCATTTGCACATGGCTGTCGCTGTCGTGCAGCACGTTGCGGCCGAGCTTCATCAGCTTGTAGGAAAAATCGCGCGCCACCAGCGAGGATGCGCCGACGCCGGCCAAATGAATGCGGCGCGCACCGTTCAACGCTTCGAGGGCCTTGCCGATTTCCTGCTCGGTGTTGGCCGCGACGGTCTGCTGCATCGACAAGAGCTTGCTGCCGATCAGCTTGCGCAAGATGACCAGATAGCTGTCGTCGACCTCGATCGAACCGTGGATCATGCCGGCCGACACGTGCCATTCCTGCGACTTGGCCTCACTGACGGCGAGCTTAAGCTCCTGATAGCTGGAATAGCCGAGCTTCTGGCTGAACTTGACGACGCTCGACTGGCTGCGGCCGATCTCGGCGGCAAGCGCCGCCGTCGACAGGCGGAGCATCTGGTCGGGATTATCGACGATATACCGACCGATCTCGCGGTCGCCGGGCGCCATGACTTCGAGCTTGGCCTCGATCTTCTTCAGCACGGACATGCGTTCCTCCATTGCCTGTCATCGACAATGCCAAGCCAAGGAATAAATTATTCCGTCTCTGATTGACAGCCAAGAATGAACCATCAAATCTCGACTGGTGCGGTTGCGGCCCAGCCTTCGGGCATGTCGACGATTCGGACATGAAAGATCGTAGACTCGCCGACAGCTCGGGATTAGGTCAGAGCCATGGACAAATTGCGGATCGTCGGCGGGCACAGGCTTGAGGGCGCGGTGACGATCTCCGGCGCCAAGAACGCGGCCTTGCCGCAAATAGCGGCGGCGTTGCTCAGCCCCTATCCGCTGCAGCTGACCAACCTGCCTGAGGTGACGGATGTCGACAACATGCTTGGCGTCGTCGGCCTTCATGGGGCCGAAGTCATCAGGTCGGCGCATGCCGCCACAATCGATACCAGTGCTGCCGCTTCCAGGGAGACAAGCTACGATACCGTCAGGCGCATGCGCGCGACGGTGCTGGTTCTCGGTCCACTGCTTGCCCGCTTCGGTCATGCCCGGGTCTCGCTGCCTGGCGGCTGCGCGATCGGCGCACGGCCGGTCGACATGCATGTCGCCGCACTTGCCGCACTTGGCGCCGATATCGCGATCGAAAACGGACTGATCGTCGCGTCTGCGCCGGGCGGACTGAAAGGCGCGCGCATCGTTTTGAGCTCGCCGTCGGTCGGCGCGACCCAAACGGCGATGATGGCGGCGACGACGGCAAACGGCGAGACCGAGATCCTCAACGCGGCCCGCGAGCCGGAGGTGGCCGATCTTGCCGCCTGCCTGAACGACATGGGCGCGCGGATCGAGGGCGCCGGCACGCACCGCATCCTGATCGGGGGCAGCACAGACTGGCGCGCCGCCACGCACGACATCATCCCGGACCGGATAGAGGCCGGCACCTATGCCGTCGCAGCGGCCATCACCGGCGGTCAGCTCGAGCTGACCCACGCGCGGCTCGAGCACATGGCATCCGTCGTCCAGCTGCTCGAAGCAGCCGGTGTGAAAATATGGCCGGGCGACCGCGGGCTGATCGTATCGAGAGACGGGCCGCTCAAGGCGGTCGACGTGACGACGGAGCCCTATCCGGGCTTTCCGACCGATCTCCAGGCGCAGTTCATGGCGTTGATGTGCTGTGCCGAGGGCGCTTCGCTGTTGCGCGAGACGATCTTCGAGAACCGCTTCATGCATGTGCCTGAACTGATGCGGCTCGGCGCCAATATCAAACTGCAAGGCACCATGGCGCTGGTGCGCGGAGGCGAGAAGCTGAAGGGCGCGCAAGTGATGGCGACCGACCTGCGCGCCTCCGTCTCGCTGGTGCTGGCAGCGCTGGTGTCGGAGGGCGAGACGACGATCAATCGCGTCTATCATCTCGACCGCGGGTACGAGCAGTTGGACCGCAAGCTCCGGCTGTGCGGCGCCCAGATCGAACGAATAAGGCAATGAGTGCCGGTGGGGCGTCTCCGCATTATTTCCTGGGCGTCGATGGCGGCGGAACCGGCTGCCGGGCGCGTATCGAAGACGAAGCAGGAACCGTGCTCGGGCAAGGCCTGTCGGGCCCGGCGACAACGCGACTCGGTATAGAGGTGGCCTGGGCCTCGATTGCCAAAGCCTTTGGCGCGGCGATCGAAGAGGCAGGGTTCGCGGCGGCGGAAATCGCCAGGATCCGCGCGGGTATCGGTGTTGCCGGCATCGGCCGTAAGGGTGCGCTCGAGGCGTTTCGTGGCATCGAACAACCCTTTGCGAGCATCGACTTCGTCAGCGACGGCGTCGCGGCTTGCCTTGGCGCGCATTCGGGTCAAGACGGCGCCATCGTCATAGCCGGGACCGGTTCGATCGGGCTCGGCTTTGTCGAAGGGCGCGACCTGCGCGTCGGCGGCTACGGTTTTCCGATTTCCGACGAGGGCAGCGGCGCCGATCTCGGACTGAAGGCGGTGCAGCTTGCCTTGCGAGCCCATGACGGCCGGCATGAGCGGACGGCGCTGCTGGCCGAGGTGATGCAGCGCTTCAAGGACGATCCGTTCGAGGCGGTGGCCTGGATGGACCGCGCCAGCGCGACGGACTATGCCGCCATGGCGCCGATGGTGATCCGTCATGCCGACCAGGGCGATCCGGCCGGTCGGCGGATCGTGCAAGGCGCTGCCGAGCAGATCGACACCTTCGTGCGGGTGCTGTTCGAAAAAGGCGCGCCGCGGGTCACGTTGCTCGGAGGGTTGTCCAGCCCGCTTGGGCCATGGCTCGCTCCCGACGTCCGCCGACGGCTGAAGCCGGCCGACGGCGATGCGGTTTCGGGAGCCATAATCCTGGCCAGAAAATCCCTCTGCCGCCAGTGATGGCCTTCGGCAAGGAATATAATATTCCTACTTTCCGTTGACAGAGGGAATATCGAATTCTAAAAAGTTAACGAAACAGAACCGGCGCAGCCGGTACGGAGCCGACGGCCAGGTGCAGGCACTGGACGCCGCTTGCCGCGGGCATCACAGTCCTGCTCGCAGTCGCACTTGAAAGTAAGCGAAGTGGTCGAACAAGGGTTGATGTCGGAGCTGGAGCGGCTGGTTTCCGAGGACCGGAACCCGAAAACCATGGACATCGATCTGTTGCCGACCCTCGAGGTGCTGCGCAAGATCAATGACGAGGACAAAGGCGTTGCGGCAGCCGTCGAGAAGGTCATTCCCGATATTGCTGCGGCCGTGGACCGGATCGTGAGCGCGTTCCAGAACGGTGCACGCCTTGTCTATATGGGGGCTGGCACCAGCGGCCGGCTCGGCGTCCTCGACGCCTCGGAATGTCCGCCGACCTTCGGGGTACCCGAGGACATGGTGGTGGGCCTGATCGCCGGCGGCGTTGACGCGCTGGTGCACTCTGCGGAAGGCGCCGAGGACGATCCGAAACAGGGAATAAAGGCGCTGCAGGACATCAAGCTGACCGCTGGCGACGTGGTGGTCGGCATCGCTGTCAGCGGACGCACACCTTATGTCATCGGTGGCCTGACCTATGCCAAGGAAGTGGGAGCCACCACCGTGGCGTTGTCCTGCAATCCTCGATCGACCATTGCCGGCATTGCCGATATTGGCATCTCTCCGGTGGTTGGCCCGGAGGTCCTCACCGGCTCGACCCGGCTGAAATCGGGAACCGCGCAAAAGCTGGTGCTCAATATGCTGTCTACCGCCAGCATGATCCGCATCGGCAAGAGCTATCAGAACCTGATGGTTGACCTCAATCCAAGCAACAAGAAGCTTGTCGCAAGGGCGGTCAGGATCGTGATGCAGACGACCGGCTGCGCGGCACAGCAGGCACGACAGGCACTCGACCAGACCGGCAATGATGTAAAACTGGCAATCCTGGTGACGATCACCGGCATGGGTGTCGAAGAAGCACGTAAGGCGCTTGCCAACGCGGGAGGTTTCCTGCGCAAGGCGATAGGCGAAAAGACGGTGTAAGACCGCATGGATACTGGGCCGATGTTCCGGGGCGTGTGTCCCTTTGAAGCGGTCCGAGGAACTGCAAGGCATCTGGTTTAACAATAATGGGAGACGACAATGGTACGGCACATTGGCAAGAAACTGCTTTCCGGCATGACCCTCGCGGCAATGGTTGGCATCGCCGCGCTACCGGCGCAAGCGAGTGCGGCGACGCTGCATATGGCGTGGTCGCAGGACGCCACCGGTCTTGATCCGCACAAGCAGACGGCATTCTCCTCACTGCGGCTGCTGGAACTGATCTATGAGCCACTGGTGCGGCTCGACGCAAACCTGCAAATCACGCCCGCGATTGCCGATTCATGGCAGTTCTCGCCGGACGGCAAGGAGCTGAGTTTCAAACTCAATCCGAAAGCAAAATTCCAGAACGGCGCCGCCGTGACCTCCGCCGACGTCAAGGCATCGTTCGAGCGCATACTCGACGAGAAGACCGGCGCGGCCGCGCGCGCCAACTTTCTCTCGATCGCCAGCATCGACACACCCGATCCAGCCACCGTCGTGTTCCACCTCTCGCAGCCGGATGTGCCGATCCTGACGGCGATGAGCGACGTCAACGCCGCTATCGTCCCGGCAAGCGAAATCACGGCCGGCTCGATCGGCACGACGACGATCGGCTCGGGTCCGTTCAAGTTGGAAAAGTGGGATCCGAATTCCAAGGAAGTGCTTGTCGCCAACAAGGATTGGGCGGGCGGCACGACCGGCGTCGACGGCATCGAGATCAGCGTGCTGCCGGACGAGACGGCGATCCTGGCGGCGATGCGCAGCAAGCAGATCGATTTTGCCCTGCTCAACGATCCGCTTGTCGCCACGCTTGTGCCCAAGGAAGCCAGTCTGCAGTTGAACCGTGTCCCGGTGCTTGCCTATCACGTGCTGCAGCTCAATCCTTCCCGCAAGCCGATGACCGAACTCAAGGTGCGTCAGGCGATTTCCTGCGCCATCGACCGGCAGGAAGTGCTGGACACCGCCTCGCTCGGTGAAGGCAAAGTCACCGGCCCGCTGACTATCCCGGCGCTGGCGACCGATCCGAGCCAGTTGTTCTGCTATAAGCGCGACGTCGAGAAAGCCAAGCAGCTGATGGCCGAAGCGGGCTACGCCGACGGTTTTTCGGCGACCGTGATCGGCGCCACCGGCGAGCCGCCGACAGCAGCGGCGGAAGCCCAGGTCATCCAGTCGCAACTCGCAGAAATCGGCGTCAAGCTCGACATCAAAATGATGGAGCTCAACGTCTATGTCGATGCCTGGCTGAAGGGCGATTTCGATATGGCCATCGCCCTGAACGGCGGCAGGGCCGATCCCTACACTATGTACAACCGTTACTGGACCAAGACGGGCAATCTGCAGAAGGTCGCGAACTATATCGACGATACGCTGGACAGTCTTATGCAGAAGGGCCGCAGCGAGACCGACCCGGCAGCGCGCAAAGCGATCTTCGCCGACTTCGAGAAGCACATCACTGAGATGTCGCCCTGGATCTGGCTCTACACGTCCTACAGCTACACGGCACAGCAGAAGAATATCGCAGGATTCGAACCGGTGCCGACAGGCTCGCTGTTCAGCCTCGCCAAGGTGACGATCCAGTAGCTGCTTTGGTGCCGGACGAGAGGGTATTCTTCGCGTGAACTATTTGATGCGGCGACTGGCAACCTTCCCTCTCGTCCTGCTTGGCGTGTCCATCGTCGTGTTCCTGGCGATCAGGATGGTTCCGGGCGATTCGATCACGGCAATGCTGGGGACCGAAGCCGGCCTGCTGACGCCGCAGCAGCGCGATGCGCTTGCAGCTTATTTCGGCATCGACCAGCCCTGGTTCATCCAGTACTGGCGCTGGCTGCTTGGTCTTTTCCAAGGTAATCTCGGCATTTCGTCCACCTATGGCAGGCCGGTGCTCGACGTCATCCTCGAGCGTTTCCCGCTAACGTTGGAGCTCGCCCTGCTTTCGATGGTCATCGCCCTGGTTGTCGGCATGCCGGCCGGGATTTTTGCCGCCACCCATAATGAAAAGCTGTCCGACCTCGGCGTGCGCGTTGTCGCAATGATCGGGCAGTCGACGCCGAACTTTGTCCTTGCTCTGCTGATCATCTACACGCTGTCGGCGGGGTTTGGCGTTTTGCCGGCGATGGGCGAGTTTTCGCCGCTGTGGCAGGATCCGCTGCGCAATCTCGGCCAGCTGTTGCTGCCTGCGGTCACGCTTGGATTTGCCTTCGCGGCTTCGGTGACCCGCATATCGCGTTCGGCGATGCTCGATGTGCTCAGCGACGACTATGTCAGGACGGCGCGCAGCAAAGGCGTTTCGGCGCGCGGCGTCATCTGGCGGCATGCTTTGCCCAACGCGCTCATCCCGGTCGTGACGCTGAGCGGCATAGAGTTCGGCTATCTGCTGGGCGGGGCAGTCATCGTCGAGCAGATATTTGCGCTGCCCGGTCTCGGCCGTATGGTGCTGGATGCCATCCTGCAGCGCGACTACGCGCTGGTGCAGGGAAGCGTGCTGTTCATCGCCTTCAACTTCATGATCGTCAATCTCCTCGTCGACCTCGCCTATGTCGCGCTCGACCCGCGTATCCGGCTAAGCGAGCACTGATGGCGACATTGCGGGCTATATTTGCGCATCCCAGCGGCCGCATCGGCGGTGCCATCGTTGCGCTTTATCTGCTGCTTGCCGTGCTTGGCATGCTGGGGCTGACGCCGCACAATCCGCTGACGCAGCACCGGGTCGAGCGGCTGCATGCGCCTGACGGCACCTACTGGATGGGCACGGATCTGTTTGGCCGCGATGTCGCAAGCCGGCTGATGACCGGGATCGGCCAGTCCTTCATCGTGGCCTTCTTTTCGGTCGCCTTCGCGACACTGGCCGGCACCGTGCTCGGGCTGGCGGCAGCCTGGTTCGGGCGCCGCTGGGACGGCCTGGTGATGCGCATCATGGACGTGCTGCTGGCGTTCCCGGCGATCCTGCTGGCGCTGCTGATCGTCGCGGTTGCGGGACCGGGAACCTCGACCAGCGTCATTGCCATTGCCATCGTCTACACGCCGATCTTCACACGCGTCGTGCGAGGTCCGGCTCTGTCGCTCAAGGCCCGCGAGTTCGTCGACGCGGCCCGCACGTTCGGCAGCAGTGCGGGCTATATCGTAACACGGCATCTGCTGCTCAATCTGGTGGCGCCACTGACGGTTCAGGTGACGCTGGCGCTGGCCTGGGCACTGCTGACCGAGGCCGGCTTAAGCTTCCTCGGGCTGGGCACGCAGCCGCCCGCCGCGTCGCTCGGCCTGATGCTGAGCGACAGCCGCAATCTGATGGAGACAGCTCCCTGGCTGATGATCTTCCCGGGCGTGGCGATCATGATCAGCATCCTCGGTTTCAACCTGCTCGGCGATGCATTGCGTGATGTCCTCGACCCGAAGATGCGGAGATCGATCGCATGATCCCGCTGCTGTCCGTCAGCGGATTGCGCGTCGGCTTCGGCCGCAACCCGAAAGCCAATGAGGTCGTGCGCGGCGTCAGCTTCGATCTCGCCGACGGCGAAACATTGGCAATCGTCGGCGAAAGCGGCTCGGGCAAATCGGTCACGGCGCTGTCGATCAATCGCCTTGTCGATTATGGCGGCGGCCGCGTCACCGCAGGCTCGATCACGCTGAAGCGGGTCGACAACAGTATTTTCGACCTGACCGCCGCGACCGAGCCGCAACTGACGAAGATTCGCGGCGGTGAAATCGGCATGATCTTCCAGGAGCCGATGAGCTCGCTCAATCCGGTGCTGACCATCGGCAGGCAGATCGAGGAATCGTTTCGCCTGCATCGCGGCCTGACCGGCCGGCAAGCGACGGCGGCGGCCAAGGACGCGCTCGACCGCGTGCGTATTCCCGACGCTGCACGGCGACTGAAATACACGCCCAACCAGCTTTCGGGCGGCATGCTGCAGCGGGTGATGATCGCCATGGCGCTCGCTTGCAACCCGCGCCTGCTCATTGCCGACGAACCAACGACGGCGCTGGATGTTACGGTGCAGGCGCAGATCATGGCGCTGCTCGCCGAGTTGAAGCAGGAAACCGGGATGTCGATGATCTTCATCACCCACGACATCGGTCTGGTTGCAGGCATCGCTGACAAGGTCATGGTGATGCAAAGCGGAGAAGCTGTCGAGCAGGGCGCGCTGAACCAGATATTGGACAATCCGCAGCATCCCTATACGCGGCATCTGCTTCATGCGGTGCCGCATTTCGCCGGCGGCAGTGCCGCACGCAAGGACGTGCAACGCGAAGCGCAAAAAGCTGCCGAGGCGGCGCTGACGGTCAATGGCCTCGTGGTGCGGTTTCCGGTCAAGGCTGGGTTTTTCAGCCGCGTCAGCGGTGCCGTGCACGCAGTGGACGGGGTGGATTTCGAGCTAATGCCGGGCGAGACATTGGCGGTCGTCGGCGAGAGCGGTTCCGGAAAGTCCACCACCGCCCGCGCGATTCTGGGGCTGGTGCGCCCGACGCACGGCACAATTTCGGCCAGCACGCCCAAGGCCGTCGCCGGGCAGAGCGCCCTTCCCGTGCAGATGGTGTTCCAGAATCCCTATGGCTCGCTCAATCCCAGACTCACCATCGAAAGCACCCTCGCAGAGCCGGTGATCGCTACCGGCGGACGGATAACTGCTGAAACGCAGGCGAAAATGGCCGCGCTGCTGAAACGCGTCGGCCTTCCGGAAAACAGCCTGCAGCGCTATCCGCACGAATTCTCCGGCGGCCAGCGGCAACGCCTGTGCATCGCTCGCGCGCTGATGCTCAGTCCTTCGGTTGTCGTCCTCGACGAAGCGGTTTCGGCGCTCGATGTGTCGGTGCAGGCCAGGGTGCTGGAGCTTTTGGTCGAGCTGCAGCGTGAATTCGGGCTGGCCTACCTGTTCATCTCGCATGACATGGCTGTCGTCGAGCGGATCGCCCATCGCATTGCGGTCATCTATGCCGGTCAGATCGTCGAGATCGGCGATGCCAGATCGGTGCTCTCGGAGCCGAAGCACTCTTATACCAAACAGCTTATCGCGGCCGTTCCCACCATAGACCGGCGGCATGAACGTTTCGAGCTCGACACGCGCCAGGTCCCCTCGCTCGTGCGTCCGCTGGGATTTGAGCCGGGCCCGGCCAATTGGCAGCAATTCGGGCCGGATCATAGAGCGCGGGTGGAAGTGTGATGATTGTCACCCGAAAGCATGCAGAGTCAGGCGGACAGCCTCCTCGCTGCCGTTCAGACGGAGGCCGCAATTGATCGACCATGATCTCTTCGACCGCGCATTCGCCCCGCTCGAAGCGGCCGTGGCTGCGTCGCGCATTCCTGGCGGCGTGCTCGGCATGGCCGACCGGGACGGTCAACGCATCGTCCGGGCAATCGGCTCGGCCCAAGTCGTGCCGAAGGTCAGGCCGATGCATATCGAAACATGGTTCGATCTGGCGTCGCTGACCAAAGTCATCTTCACCACGCCGCGTATCCTGGCACTGGCGGAAGAAGGCGTCATCGACCTCGACGCGCCGCTGATTTCGGTCCTGCCCGACCTTCGCCAATATGAGGAAAAAGCCTGGGAACGGAAGGTGACGTTTCGCCAGTGTCTCGGTCATCAGACGCCGTTTCCCGCCGTTGCTCCAATCTACACCTATGGCCGCGATCCCGAGCTGTTACGCGCCTTTGTCCTGCAGCGCGAGTGGCAGGCCGGGGAGCCGGTCTATTCCGATATCAACTTCATTCTGCTCGGCTTCGTCCTGGAGCGCCTGTCCGGCAAGACCATTCGCGACATGGATCCCGGTCCGGGCTTCGCGTTCTCCACCGAACCGGATCGCGCGGCGGCCACAGAAGACTGCACATGGCGCCATCGTGTTCTCAGCGGCGAGGTCCACGACGACAATTGCTCGGCATTGCAAGGGGCCGGTCACGCCGGGCTGTTCGGAACGGCGGCCGCGATCCTCGATTTTGCGCTAGGGCTGCAGGACGGGAGCGGCGCATCCGAGCGTTCAATAGCGCTGATGCGCACGCCCTTGTCGGCAACCCGCACCCATGGCTGGGAACGGCCTTACGAAGGCTGGTCCGGTGGGCGGCTGTGCAGCCCCGGCACAATTGGCCATACCGGCTTCACCGGCACCGGGCTGTGGATCGACTTCGACGAAGGCAGAGCATGGACCTTGCTCACCAACCGGATCCATCCGACACGTCATTTCAACAGCGGGATCGCAGCGCTTCGCCAAGCGGTCGGCGATCTCGTCAACGGAGCCTGACAATCATGAATCCGAAGAATGGCGAACCAATCTGGGCCGTCGGCCTGATGACCGGCACCGTGCTGGACGGCAATATCGACGTCGCGCTGATCAAGACCGACGGCGAACGGATCGCGGATTTCGGCACCTACACGCTGGCCCCCTACCCGCCGTCGATCCGGACCTTGCTGGAAGAGACGCTTAGGCAGGCAAGGAGCTGGAATTTCACCGGGCCGGAACCGGCAATCTTCCACGAGGCAGAGGAGGCGCTGACGCGCGCCCAGTCTCAGGCAGTCAAGGACCTGGTCGAACGCCACGGGCTGACGATGGCCGATATCGGCGTCGTCGGCTTCCATGGCCAGACCGTGCTGCACCGTGCCCCGCAAGTGGGCCGACTGGGCCAGACCCGCCAGCTCGGCGACGGCGAGCTGATGCATGCCATCCTGGGCACCAAAGTCGCCTATGACTTCCGCTCGGCCGACATGCGCGCCGGCGGCCAGGGTGCGCCGCTCTCGGCCGCCTATCACGCTGCGCTGCTGCGCGAAGCCGACGCCAGCGGCGACACGGCGGTGCTTAATCTCGGCGGCGTCGCCAACATCACCTGGTGGGACGGCACGGACAATGTTGTTGCCTTCGACACCGGACCCGCCAACGCACCGCTGAACGACTTCATCAAATCGAAGGGTCTTGGCGAAATGGACCGCGACGGCGCGCTGGCCCGCGCCGGGACGGTCGACGAGTCACGGCTGGCCAAGCTCCTGCAGCACCCGTATTTGACCAAGCCTTACCCGAAATCGCTGGACCGTTTCGATTTCGACGCCTCGATGGCGGACGGGATGAATGCCGAGGATGGCGCAGCACTGCTGACGGCCTTCACCGCGGCCGCGGTCGGCAAGGGGCTCGATCTTCTGCCGCGCCGGCCGAAGCGGCTGGTGATCAGCGGCGGCGGGCGCCACAATCCAACGATCATGGCCATGCTTGCCAGCCGCGCCGGTGTCGAGGCCGTGCCGGCTGAGGCTATGGGCTGGAAGGGCGATGCGGTGGAGGCGGAGTGTTTTGCCTTCCTGGCAGTGCGCGTGCTTAGGGGCTTGCCGATCAGCTTCCCCAGCACGACCGGCGTGCCGCAGCCGATGCGCGGAGGGCGGCTCGCCGGCTAATCGTGCTTCAGGTTCTTCTGCAAGAAGATGCGGCTGCGGCCAATGGGAAAGTCGGCGAGCGCACCGAACGGCCGGTAGCCGTGGCGCTCATAGGCCTTGGCCGCCTTGGGATTGAACGTGTCGATCCAGGCGCCGTGACAGTCGCGCGCGATCGCCTCCCTCTCGGCCGCCTCGAGCATCCTGCCGGCCATGCCGTGGCCGCGCAGTTTTTCATCGACCCAGAGCCATTGCACATAGAGCCAGCCCCAGGCGGTGTATCCCGAGATGCCGGCGACAATTACGCCGTGCTCATCGCGCACGAACACGGCCAATGCCTTCCTGCGGGAGGCGCCGACATCACTGTCGTTGAACGCAGCAAGCCGCTCTCCGAGAAAAGCCAGCTCGTGCGGCAAGGGATCGGCGGTTGTCTCAAGCGTTGTATTGTCCATCCACCAAGCATCTATCGATGGACGGGGCCGAGACGCAAGCCTTGCTGCGCTATAGCTTCGGCGAACGCCACGCCGCTGCCACAGCAGCGATCAGCATGAGCAGGGCTGCAACCACCGCCGACGTCGCAAAACCGAATGTGGAATAAAGCGGTCCGAACGCCGTGGTGCCGACGAACACGGCGAGGTAGGTCACCGCGCTGTTCAAGCCCATGATCGTGCCGCGCCGCGCAGGATCAAGCGCGGACAGGCGCATCACCAGGACGTTCAGCCCGAAATGATTGGCAAGGCCCCAGACGGCTATCATCGCTATAGTCAGATGGAAACTACTGCTCGCTGCGGCAATCGCGACATAGACGGCCGCGACGAGCAGGTAGGCAAATGGCATGATACGCCGCGCGCCCAGGCGGTCGATAACGCCGTCAAGAAGTGCCGCCGCACCAAATCCGGCGCCATAAGCGAGTGCGGCCAGCCCGTTGGCGCTGACCGGCCGTCCCAAGCCATTGTGAAGGTGATCGCCAAGATAGCCATAGACACCGTAGAACGCGGTCATGAATGCGGCGCAGGCAACCAGAAGCGGCACTATGCCTGGGACGCTCAAGGCGCCCAGCGGCGTCGGCGCCGGGCCGCTCTTCCTGACATCGCTCAGCGACGTCAGCGTCAGGCTTGCCAATGCGAGTGCTGCGAGCACCGCGACCGCCGCGAAAACGGCGCGCCAATGCACCAGGTCGGCAAGTACGGCCGACAGCGAAACCCCGGCGATCATGCTCAGCGTCCAGCCGGTCAGCACGACGCCTATGGTGCCGCTTTCGCGGCCGGGCGGTGCAATCGCGGCGGAGCTGGCGTAGATTGCCGGCATGGCGACACCTGCAGCGATGCCGGCGAGAAGCTGGGCCGCGACCAGCGCCGTCACCGTCGGCGCAGCAGCGCTGGCGACGAGCGCTATCGCCAGCAGCAGCAACGCTCCTTGCAGCATGCGGCGGGCACCAAGCCGGTCGATATAGCGCGCCAGGAACAAGGCGCTCGCCGACGTACCGAGCCCGAACGCGGCGGACGCGATCATAACCGCCGGCACGCTTGTGCCGAAGGACGCGGCCAACGCCGGTGCGATCGGACCGAGCACCAGCGAGTTCGAGCCGATCACGGCAATGCATCCGGTGAGGAGGTAAGCGAGCGCCGGGATAGGCGGCCTTACCGTAAATGTTGCGACTTGATCACTATTCGACATAGGGCGATAATGGCCGTATTAAATTCTGCATCAATAGGGAATTTCATTATGGATGAAGAAACAGATGGCATTCCGCAGAACAGGCCTGCCGCCCGCGATATCGATGCAACCGACCGAAAAATATTAGGCGTTCTGGTCGACGACGCCACGATCAGCTATGCCGAGCTCGGCGACCGGGTCGGCCTTTCACCGCCGGCAGCCCATGAACGCGTCAAGCGCCTCCGGCGCAGCGGCGCCATCCGCAACACCGCGGTCATCATCGATCCCAAGGCGGTGCACAAGCCGCTGCTTGCCTTCGTCCATATCGACACCAAGGGGTGGGGAAAGACGCCGGAGCTGATGGCTATTTCCGAACATCCCGAAGTCGAGGAGATCCATTCGGTGGCCGGCGACACATGCATGCTGATCAAGGTCCGCACCGAGGACACGCGGGCACTCGAAGGCCTGTTGTCGCGCCTCTACGAAACGCCTGGCGTCACCTCGACCCGAAGCTATGTGGTCCTGTCGACCTATCTCGAGCGGCCGGTGCAGCCGGGGATAACGACGGAATGGCCGACCCCCCGGCACATGGCCAAGCCGCTTTATTAGCTCATACGATCCTCACGCGTATCCAAAGTCGAACCGGAAACGTCTTAGGCACTGCATCCTGTGGTCATCCGTCGGGCCGGTTCGTTTGCGCCGGTTCTTGGATCCGACGGGATGCCTGTTGCGCAACCGGAGGCACGCGATGAGGAAATTAATCGTAGGCAGCTTTATTTCGCTGGACGGCGTCATCGAAGCACCAATGGAATGGGCCTCGCCCTTCTTCGACGAGGAGATGAAGGAGCACTCATATGAAAAGGCCGGCGAGGCGGATTTTTTCCTGCTCGGCCGCATCACCTATGAAATGTTTTCGGCGCGTTGGCCGCATGTCAAAGGCAGCAAGTACATGGACCGCATGAACGGGCTGAACAAGCTCGTCGCTTCGCGCAGCCTCCAGGCAGTGAGCTGGAACGCATCGCTGATCCAAGGCGACGTCGCTGCCGAAATCGCCAGGATCAAGCAGCAAACCGGCGGCAACATACTGAAGTATGGAGTGAGCAATCTCGACCAGACGCTGCTCGCCAACAGGCTTGTCGACGAGTATCAACTCTCGATCGTGCCGACCCGCGTCGGGCATGGCAAACGCGCTTTCCAGGATGTCGACCCGTCCCTGGTCAAGCTGGAGCTTATAGATACGCACCGTTTCAAGAACGGTGTGATCACGCTGACCTATGTCCCGATGTGATCCGCCGCCGAATCGATGCCAATGAAGATGCAGCCAAGACTTGACCCGACCGGGCTTTTCGACGTCCGCTACGCCGGCTTCCTGGAGACAGTCGCGCATTTGCGTGGACGGCTGCACCGCTACTGTGCACGCATGACCGGTTCGACGCTCGACGCCGAAGACGTGATGCAAGAGGCGCTGTTCGAGGCCTATCGGAAGATCGAGAAGCTGGACGATGCGAGTGCTCTTCGCCCCTGGCTGTTTCGCATTGCATATAATCGCTGCATCGATTTCTTGCGAAGCCGGCAGGTGCGTCTGCATGCGGAGGCCAATTTCGTCGAAGACGAGATCATCCTGCCGGTCGAGCCGGCGGGCAAGGGCGCGGATCGCGCGATCGAACGGCTGGTTATCCACCTGCCGCCCAAGGAACGCGCCTGCGTCCTGCTCAAGGATGTCTTCGACTATTCGCTGGAAGACATCGCCGATCTCGTCGGCTCGACCGTGGGTGGCGTCAAGGCCGCATTGAGCCGTGGCCGCTCCAAATTGGCCGCCTTGTCAGGCGAGCCAATCCTCCGTTCGGAGCCCCAGCGCGATCCGGAACTTCTGGAATTGCTCAGCCGCTATGTCGAACTGTTCAACCGCCGCGACTGGGACGGGGTACGGGCGCTGAGCAGCGCCGACGCACAATTGCAGGCCGCGGATTGCTTCAGGGGCAGGCTGTCGGATTCACCTTACTTCGTTGAATATGAAAGAGCCTCGACGGCCTGGAAAATGGCGATTGGCATGATCGATGGCGAGGCGATGCTGCTCGTGCTCCACCATGGCGAAGACGGTTGGAAGCCGGCCCATCCGGTTCGGATCGAAGCCGCTGGCGGGACCATAAATGGCATCACCGATTATTATGCCTGCCCCTGGATCATGCCGACGGCTGGTGCGGTGGTCGTTTCCAGGCCGGCATAACCAGCAACAGGACATGCAAGCGTCCGGCATCAAGCTGAATGAAATGGGATCGATGCCGGACAAGACATAGGGGGCTTACTGAAGCTTCGCCTGCAAGGCGTTGACGTCATCCGTCGTCATTTCGCCGTCGGTCGTCACCTTGCCGTCGACGATCTTCCAGAGCCGGAACGGGCCGGTGATGTCGCCATACTTGTCGAAGGCTACAGGGCCGATGACGCCTTCGTAGCGGATCGGCTTGCCCTCCTTGATCAGGCCGAGCGCCTTGGCGAACTCGTCCTTGCCGGCATAGATCGGTGTGCCGGCCGGATCGACCGCCTTGTACATCGCGTCCTTGATCTTGGCCGGATCCTCGGAGCCGGCAATGGCGATAGCCAAGCCGACAATGGCGCCGGCATCATAGGACCGGTCGGCTGCGGGATTGGACGGTTCGATGCCCGAAAATTCCTTGTAGTTCTTGGTGAAATACTCGGTCGATGCGGTCGGGCTGGTGCCGGATGAAGTGCCGTACGCATCCTTCAGGTAATCTGCGCCAACGGATTCGATGAAGTCCGGGCTGTTCATGCCGTCATTGAGCAGGAATTTCTGGACGCCGCCCTGCGAAATCCAGGTACGGGCGATGGTTGCGCCATCGACAGGCGTGCTGACGAGGTAAAGCCCGTCCGGTTCGCCGGCCATGGCCGCGGTCACTTCAGAGGCATAGCTCGACTGCTTTTCATTGTAGGGCGTGTCGGAGACGATGGTGCCGCCGAGCGCCTTATAGGCACGCGAGAATTCCGCCACCATGTTGACGCCGAAGTCGTTGTTGACGTGGATGACCGACAGCTTCTTGAAGCCCTTGTCGATGGCATATTTGGCGGCGGCGACGCCCTGCAGAGCGTCCGAGGTGATGGTGCGGAAGAAGATGCCATTGGTCTTGCCGTCGCGCCCGAGCGCCGTCAGCGTCGGCGACGACGAAGCCGGCGACACCTGGACGATCTTGGCCGGCGCGGTAACCGAGGTCAGGATCGGGATCGACACCGAGGAGATGATGCCGCCTATGATCACCGGCACTTTCTTGACCTGCACGAGCTGGGTTGCGGCGTCGACCGCAATGTTGCCCTGGCTCTGGCTGTCGCGGGCGTCGGTCGCGAGATCGCAGCCGCGCACGCCGCCGGCATCGTTGATGTCGCGGAATGCCATTTCGACCGACTTGGCGCCTGCCTGGCCATATTCGCCGGCCGGGCCGGTCAGTTCCATGACGAGGCCGACGGTGATCTTGCAGTCGGCGGCTTGTGCTGCGCCGGCCGTTGTCAGCAAGGCGAGCGCGGTGGTGATCTGAAGTATGGTCTTTGTCATTGTTGTTCCCCTTTCGTTACACGACTCTCATTCACGTCTTGAGCCTGTTCAGCCTTCCGGCACCTGCAGCCAGGTTTCATGCAGATGTCGCCATTCGACGCCGTTAGGCGCCGATGAACTGGTGGTGAAAACGGCACTCGAGCGACGGCGGCTGTGCTTGCCGGCGCGTTGCTGTGCCTCGACATAGCAGAGGACGATCGTGTCGCCGGCCTGCCAGCCGGCCCGGATATCCTCGATCGAGATGGTGAAACCGCCGTCACAGCTGGCGCGGCTTGCGCTGACATGGTCAAGCACAGCATCGCGATCGAGGACCTGACCGTCCGGCGCAACCATCTGGAAGCCTTTGCCCATGACGCTTTCGAAGCGCCTGAAATCTGCATTGTCCGCACTTGCCGCATTGAACCAGTCGACGAAGAAGCGGTGGAGATCGACCACCTCGACGCTGGCGCGGGAAAGCAAGGAGGGGTTTTCGTCCATGGCCGCGTTCATTTCCTGCCTGCATTCAAATTGTAATGCATGATCGAGCCGTGGCGGCCGTGACGGTCGCGTTCCAATGTGTAGACGTCGCCCAGCGGCCCCCGGCTTTGCGCGATTACGGCAGCGATCCTGGCCCGTTCGTCTGCATCGAGCGCGACGTCCATGATTCTGGCGTTGGCAAGGGCGTGCGCCTGGTTGCGGGCGCCGACGATGACGGCCGCCACTTGCGGCTGCTCCAGCACCCAGGCGCTGGCGATGGTGGCGATGTCGATACCGCGGTGGTCGGCGATGGCCTTCAGTGTGCGAAGCAACTCCTGGAAAAGCTCCCAGCCGCCGAAATCATCGATGATCAGCTTGTATTTGACCAGCGACCGGTTTTCGAGCGGCGTCTGCGGCTCGGTAACGCCAAGCCATTTTTCGCTAAGGAAGCCGCCCGCCACCGAACCGTAGCAGAGGAAACTGACGCTATGCCGGCTGGCGAGTGCTGCAAGGCTGTTGGCCGGCCGCTGGTCGAGCACCGAGTATTGCAATTGCTGGCTGACCAGCGGCACACCCGCGGCCAGGATCTCGGCCAGCCGCAGCGTGTCGAAGTTCGTGGTGCCGATATTGCGCACCTTGCCTTCCCTGCGGATTTCGTCGAGCCAGCCCATCGCATCGACATAGCGGGGCACCGAATAGTCCCACCAATGGAACTGCACAAGATCGAGGCGCTCAGTCTTCAACCGCCGCAGCGACTGGTCGACGATGCTGCTGATGTAGTCGCGGCCGATCGTGGAGAGCCGTTCGAGGTCAGGCACCAGCTTGGTGTGCACCTTCATCTTGGCGGCAGCGTCGAGGCCACGCTCATTGGCAAGGCGCAGGCGCGCCGCACCAATCAGTTCCTCGACACCGGTATAGATATCGGCGCAATCATAGGTCCAGATGCCGGCGTCGAACGTGGCGATCAGGTCCCTCACCGCCTGTTGGCGATCGACCGCGCCGTGCCCGCCGGCAAGCTGCCAGCCGCCGCGAATGACGCGCGAGATCGTGTAGCCGGGGCTGAGCTCGAATGCCTTGGCGGTCATCTCTGGTCACTTTCCCTGGGCAGCAGCACCGCCGTCGTTTCGGCATGGCTGAACCGCCGCTTGCCGGTCCTGATGATCCGCAGCCGGCTGGCGCAATTGGGATCTGGACAAGCGATCTCGGCGTCCGATGTCATCCAGTCGTTCCTGTGGGTCGGGCGCTGTTTTGCCGCGAGCAGCGGCAGCACGGCTGATATCGAATAGATCGAAAAACCCTGGCCTGCCGGCATCGACAGCATCTCGCCCTTCAGCTCGAAATAGTCGCCGGCCTTGGCGCCGCAATAGATCGGCTTGCCCTCGGGGATAACCGCCTCGACGCGAAGGTCGAAGAGCTCAAAACTATCGTCTTGTCCGGCCATTCAGATCTCCACCCGGGTGAAGGTGATGTCGCAGGCGCCGTTGCGGCGGATCACGCCACAAGCGGCTGCAAATTTATCGCGCTCCCCAGGCAGCACCTGCGCGACGACGCTTCCGGCAAGCCAGCCGATCGGGAACAGCAGGCGTGCACCCTGTCCATAAAACAAGCCGATGTCGAAGATGGCATTCGGATTGCCGCCCCACATGCGCGGCGGCACGTAGGACAACACGATGTCGCCCGGCTGCGGCGTCAGCGTTGCATTCTCCGCCGGCAAGGGCCTGGCATAGGTTTGGCCCTCAAGATCGACTGATGGAACCGGGCAGGAAATCTCAGGCCCCGTCCACATCGCATGGATGCCGGCAACGACGCGCGGCTGCTCGAGATAGGCCAGCAGGAAGGCGGCATTGTCGGGCGCCTTTTCAGGCAACAGCAGCGCGGTCACGGAAAGCTGTGAGCGCGGCTCGGTGATGCTGATGCCAGGCGCCGTCATGCCCTCAATCCTTCCTTGCTTGTGGACTGAAGTTTGTCGCGCAGGAAAGCGAAAGGCCGGCTGATGTCGGCCACCAGCGCCTCGCGCGCCGCTTTTGCATCCTGCCTGGAAAGCGCTGCGACGATGCTGCGGTGGTAATGGGCCGTATCCACTTCCCCAGCGTCTGAAAAAGCGTAGATGGCGACGCGGATGCATGGCCCCGACTGCAGCCAAAGACTCTCGATCATCGGGATCAGCACGGCGGAACCGCAGCAACGGTAGATCTCGAAATGGAAGCTCTGGTTGAGGGTGGCCTCGCGGTCGATATCCTTCTTGTGCTTCAGCGCCCGCATCTCGTCCCACTCGCCGAGCATGGCTTCGACCGAAGCGATCTGGCGCGGGTTCATGCGCGTGGCGGCCAAAGCGATCGCTTCGCCCTCGATCAGGGAGCGGGCGCGCAAGAGGTCGTCGATGCGCTCCAGCGTGATCGGCGGCACACGCACCGAGCGGTTGGGAAGCGCCTCCAGAGCCTTCTCGGTGATCAGCCGTCCGAGCGCCTCGCGCACCGGCATGGTGCTGGTGACCAGCGCGTCGGCGAGGCCGCGGATGGTCAGAACCTGGCTCGGCTCGAAAAGGCCGCCGATCAAGGCGCGGCGCAGCTCCGAATAGACGCGATCCTGCACGGTCTCGCGCCCGACCGGCGTAAGCTGGGCTGCGATCAGCTCATTGTTCTTTTCGATGGCGGCCTTCTGCATCGGCAATCCTGGTCCCGGCCGTTTTCGGCTTGCGGAAGAATTTAAAGCCGAATAGCGTGATCAAAGCAAGTGTGATCACAAATCAAATCATAGGCGACGAAGATCGCTTTCGGCCAGAGGGATTGATGAGCGACACGACGGAACGGCAGGAGGAGATCCGCACGCCGGTCCTCACGGCCAAGAACGTCCTCAGACGCTTCGGCGGCCTGGTCGCGGTCAACAATGTCTCGTTCGACGTCCGGCCGGGCGAAATACTTGGCCTCATCGGCCCGAACGGCGCCGGCAAGACCACGATGTTCGACCTGCTGGCCGGCAGCATTCTGCCGACCAGCGGCGAAATCCTTCTCAACGGCGTATCGGTGTCGGGGGAAGCTGCCCATCGCCGCATCGGCCGCGGCCTTGGCCGCACGTTCCAGATCCCCCGGCCCTTGCCTAACCTGACGCTGATCGAAAACGTCATGCTTGCCGCGCAAGGCCAGGCCGGAGAAAAACTGCTCGCCAATTTCCTGACCCCTCGGCGGGTCGCTGCCGAAGAAAGGGCTGCCGAGACAAGAGCCATCGAACTACTCGAACTCGTCACCATCGCTCACCTCGCACACGAGCCGGCGCGCGTGCTTTCAGGCGGCCAGCGCAAGCTGCTCGAGCTGGCCCGCGTGATGATGGCCGATCCGGCGATCATCCTGCTCGACGAACCGGCGGCCGGGGTCAACGCAACCCTGCTCGAGATCATTATCGACCGCATCCGCGACATCAATGCGCGCGGCATCACCTTCCTGCTGATAGAGCACAATATCGACATGGTGGCGCGGCTTTGCCACCGCGTGCTGGTCATGGCGAGCGGCCAGCTTCTGTGCGAAGGCACCCCGGAGGAGGTGGCGCGCGACCCACGCGTCATCGAGGCCTATCTCGGAGGCGCGGCATGAGCCAAAGGGTACTCGATGTCCGCGATCTCGAAGCCGGCTACGAGCCCGGCGTTCCGATCGTGCGCGGCGCTTCGATCACCATCGACCAGGGCGAGATCGTCGTCGTTCTCGGTCCCAACGGCGCCGGCAAGTCGAGCCTTATCAAGGCCATCGCCGGCCTTGTCCCGATCACCGGCGGCACGGTGCTGCTGGACGGCAAGGATATCACGGCGTCGCCCGCCCACACCATGGTCCGCCTTGGCCTTGCCTTCGTGCCACAGACAGAGAACATCTTCCCGCTGATGTCGGTCGAGGACAATCTCAGGGTCGCCTGCGGCATCCTGAGGCCGCGCGAGGTCCCCGCCCGCATCGAGGAAATGTATGCGGCCTTTCCCGATCTCGCCCGTCAACGCAGAACGGCCGCGGGCAATCTGTCGGGCGGACAGCGGCAGATGCTGGCCGTAGCCCGGGCGTTGATCGTCCATCCCAAGGTGCTGGTGCTCGACGAGCCGTCGGCCGGCCTGTCGCCGAAATTCGTATCGATGGTGTTCGAGATGCTGGCCGGCATCCGAAAGTCCGGCGTCACCATCCTGCTGGTCGAGCAGAACGCCAAGGCAGCGCTTGCCATCGGCGACCGCGCCTATGTGCTGGTCGAGGGCAAGGACCGGCACCAGGGCGTCGCCTCCGAGCTCTGGAACGACCCGGTCGTCGCCGAGCTCTACCTTGGCCAGCGCCGCCGTGAGCTAGGGAAAGGAGGCGCGGCATGAACCTGCAATTTGTCGTCGACGGACTGCTGGCAGGGTCGATGATCGGCCTCGGCGCCATCGGCGTGACACTCACCTATTCGATCCTGCGGTTCTCGAACTTCGCCCATGGCGACTTCATGGCCTGGGGCGCCTATGCGACGCTGGCCGTGGTCGGCGCCATCGGCGCGATGTTCGGCAAGATCGCGCCGATCGCGCCCCTCTCCTTCGGTTGGCCGCTGATCGTCGCGCTCATCATCGGCATGGCGGCCACCGGCCTGCTGGCGCTGGCGCTCGACATGGTGCTGTTCGCGCGGCTGCGCGCCAAGGGCCAGGCGATCATCGTGGTGATGGCGAGCTTCGGCGCCTCGATGGCGCTGAGAAGCCTGCTCGAATTCATCTTCACCTCGCGGCCGACCTACTTCAGCCGGGCCATCCAGATCGCCATGCCGATAGGCTTCGGCATTCGCATCACCCCGGACCAGATGGCGCTGCTGCTGCTGACCGCCATTCTGGTGCTTGGCGTGCATCTCCTGATGACGCGGACCCAGATCGGCCGCTCGATGCAGGCATTAAGCCAGAACGCGGCACTTGCCCGCATCGTCGGCATCGACGTCGCCAGGGTGATGCGCGTCACTTGGATCATCGGCGGCGCGCTGGCCTGCGTCGCCGGCGTCATGATCGGCATTCTCATCCAGATCCGCCCGTTCATGGGTTTCGAGATGCTGCTGCCGATGTTCGCGGCTGCCATCCTCGGCGGCATCGGCAGCGTGCCCGGCGCCGTTCTCGGCGGTTTGATCATCGGCATGGCCGAAGCGGGTGCCGTGCAATTGATCGGCGCCGAATGGCGGGCGGCCGTCTCGTTCATCATCCTGATGGCCGTGCTGTTCGTGCGGCCCATCGGCCTTTTCGGAGTGAGGGAACGCTGATGGATCTGCTCGGCTACGGCGCCTTCTTCCTGACCACCGCGCTGATCTTTTCGCTCGTCACGCTCGGGCTCAATTTGCAATGGGGGCTGACCGGGCTTTTCAATGTCGGGGTCGCCGGCTTCGTTGCCATCGGTGCCTACACCTCGGCGCTGCTGACCACGCCCGACGATGCCGCGCGACTGGGCGGCTTCGGTCTGCCGATCCTTGTCGGCTGGCTCGGCGCCATGCTGGTTGGCGGTGTCGCCGCCGCCATCACCGGCATCGCCACGCTGCGCCTGAGATCGGACTATCTGGCGATCACTACTTTCGGCGTCGCCGTCGTCGTGCAACTGGTAGCGCTCAATGCCCAGAAGCTGACCGGCGGCCCGTTCGGCATCGGCTTCATTCCGCGTCCGTTCGGCGGTCTTGCCGAAACGCCGTTGCTGTTCAACCTTTCGAACCTTGCGATCGTCTCGGTGATGACGCTGATCGTCTATCTCGCGCTGGAGCATCTGTCGCGCAGCCCGTGGGGGCGTGTATTGAGGGCGCTTCGCGAGGATGAGCGGGCCGCGATATCCCTAGGCAAAAGCGCGCGGTTCTACCGCGTCCAGGCCTTTGCCGTCGGCGGCGCCATCATGGCGCTTGCCGGTGCGCTGCAGGCGCATTTCACCGGCTTCATCGCTCCGGACAATTATTTGCCGGCGCTGACTTTCCAGGTCTGGGTGATGCTGATCGTCGGCGGCTCGGGCAGCAACATCGGCGCCGTCATCGGCAGCATCCTGGTCTGGGCGATATGGGCCGGATCGGGAGCCTTGACGAGTGTGTTGTTCTCGCCCGAACAACAGGCCCGCGCCGCCTCGCTGCAGATCGTGGCGATCGGCGTGATGCTGTGCGTCATCCTGCTGGTCAGGCCGAACGGCCTGTTCGGCGACAGGCCGCGGCGTGTGAGGTTTGGCAAGAGCACGAAAGTGACACCAGACGAGAGCGCTGCAAGGTCATGAGCAGCATTGCCGTGCCACGCGGCCTTTCGCTATGGCACGCGGTCGGCCGCAACCGCCGCGACCGGCCGGCTCTCGAAGGTGCACTCGATGTCGATCTGGCGATTGTCGGCGGCGGATTCTTGGGCCTTTCCACCGCGCTGCACACCGTCGAGAAAGGCGTCGCGGTCGCCGTCCTCGAGGCGGAAACCATCGCCTGGGGCGCGACCGGCAGGAACGCCGGCTTTGTCGTGCCGAATTTCGCGAAAAGAGACCCCGACGATATCATTGCCCAGCTTGGGCCCGAACGCGGCGAACGCCTTGTCGATTTCGCCGCCGGCGGCGCCGACCTCGTCTTCGACCTGATCAAGCGGCACGGCATAGAATGCGATGCAGTCCAGAGCGGCTGGATACAACCCGCCCATTCGCCGGCCGCTTTGGAAAAAACTAGATCGCGCGCCGAACAATGGGCACGACGCGGAAGGCCGGCTGTTGCGCTGGATAGTCAGGCGGCCGAGGAGCTGACCGGTGTTCGCGGCTATCTCGGCGGCTGGATGGACAGGTCGGGCGGTGTCCTCAATCCGGTCGAATATGCGCGCGGGCTGGCCGACTCGGCGGAAAAGGCCGGCGCCCGCATCTTCGAATATACACGGGTTAAATCGATCGACCGGACAGGGGGTGGCTGGGCTCTGAAGACGGCCGCCGGTTCGGTGCGTGCCGAAAAAGTGCTGGTCGCCACCAACGCCTATGGCGGCGCGCTGGATTGCGCGCTGCAGCGAACCTATTTCCCGCTGAAAATCTTCCAGATCGCGACGGCGCCGCTGCCGCGCGAAACACGCACCCGGTTGCTTCCGGGCGGGCAAGGCGTCGGCGACACCAGGCGCAATCTTTTCACCTTCCGCTTCGACAGCGGAAACAGGCTGATCACCGGCGGCATGCATGTTTTTGGCCCCGGTGCCGACACGCGGGTGCCGCGGGCGATCTGGCGACGGCTCGCCAAGCATCTCGATCTCCCGGAAATCCCGCCGCTTGAATATAGCTGGTCGGGGATGGCTGCCGTCGAGCCCGACTTCCTGCCCCACCTCGTCGATCTCGGCCCCGGCTTGATTGCGGGCTTCGCGTGCAACGGTCGCGGCATTGCCATGACCACCGCCATGGGCAAGGTGCTTGCAGATTGGGTTGATCGAACAAAGCCTCAGGATTTGCCGCTGCCGTTTGCGCCGCCGTCGCCGATCCCGTTCCACAGCCTGGTGCGGCATGCACCAAACATGGTCCTCCCCTGGAGCATGCTGCGCGACCGGCTGGATCGCTGATCGACGTGCGTGTCCGTCCGCCGTCCTGATACCCGAACTGCTAGACTCGCCCACATCATGTTGTTAACGACAGCAGATGAAGCAGAACTATCTTTATCTCATCATCGGCGCTTTGGTCGTCGCCGTTATTGCGTTGGGGATTTACGTTTATCGCGAGGAGACTAAGCCGAAAGGCGTGGAACTTCGTATCGACGATTCCGGCATTTCAGTTCAGGAAAAGTAGATCACATATTCCTGTTGCCCGACTTTGCGCTGGAAGTCGGCTTGCACCGCCTCACCCCAACTCCAGCGTCGTTATCGCAAAAACCCCGGACTGCATGAGCTGCGGCGCCTTTCCCTTGTACATTCGAGCGGTCTCGAAGCCCGGTTGAAGGCCGGCGGACGACAGCAAATCTGCAAATTGTCCACTGGTTTCGGGAACGTCGAGATGGACGTTTCCTGGACCGGACATGTGCGCGAGCGCGGTGAAGAGATGGCTTGCCGCGTCCAGATCGTCGGCAAAGAGCGGGCCGATCTTGCAGCCGTCCCGGCATTGGCGCGCGACGCCGTATCCCGCAATGGCGCCGTGCTTGAGGATCGCAGGCGCGATATGCGGCGGGCGCAGCCAGTGTTCCAGGAATGATCGCCTCGGGCCGGGGAAGAAACGGCGGTCATAGTCCAGTATGTCGGCCAAGAGTTCCGGCCCTATGGCGCGAATGTCGTTGTCGGCGGCTGCCGGGACATTCGGTGACCCCATGAACCGGATCGTCCGGTAGGCCGGCGCAAAGCCCATGCTGCGGTAGTTGGCCTGCTGTTCGACGACGCCGTCGAGGCCGATCGTGCGCTTGCCGAGCCGCGCCATGCCGGCATCCCAAACGGCCTTGCCGTGGCCTTGGCCACGCCTGTCCGGCCGGCAGATGTAGAGGCCGATGAAGCCGAAATCCTTGCCATAGGCAACGGCCGAAATACCGGCCGCCAGTTCGCCGTCGACAAAGGCGCCGATGAAGCCCTGCGGGTCGGCTGCCTGGAACAGCGCGGCGTCGCGGAGGCCGGGATTCCAGCCTTCCGCCGCCGCCCAATCGACAAGGGTTTCCACTTCTTCACGTGCGAGCGTTCGGATCATTCGGGGCATTGCGATCAATCGGCGGCACCAGGCGCGAAGGATTTCAGCGCACCATGATAGGGCTTTGCCAATGGGCTTGCATAGGCGCCGCGCTTGGATGTCGTCAGGCCAAGCGCGATCAATGCCTCGGCCTGTTTCACGGCAGCGCCGACGCCGTCGACGACCGGAAGCCCGAATTCCCGCTGCAGCGCCACCGCCAGGTCGGCCATGCCGGCACAGCCGAGCACGATCGCCTCGGCGCGATCCTCGTCGATGGCGCGCGCGATCTCGTCGCGCAGCCTGGGGAGTGCGTCGGACGCCGGATCTTCGAGGGCAAGAACCGGGATGTCGGCGGCGCGCACACGCGCCCGCCCCGCCATGCCATAGCGCTGCACCAGCCCTTCGACCGGCACGCGCGAGCGCCCGGTGGTGGTGACGACGGTGAAGCGCTGGGCGATGAACGAGGCCGTGCTGAGCGATGCCTCGCAGATGCCGATGACCGGAATGTTGGCCATGGCGCGTGCGGCATCAAGGCCGGTATCGTCGAAACAGGCAATGATCGCGGCTTGCGCGCCCGAGCGTTCGCCGGCGGCGATCTCGACCAGCAGGCCGGGCACGGCAAGCGCCTCGTCATAATAGCCTTCGATCGACACAGGTCCCATCGTCGAGGTGACCGCAACGATCGTCGTCGATGCGCCGGCGACAGATCGGGCCGCGGCTGCGATAGTGTCGGTCATGCTGGCGGTGGTGTTTGGATTGACGACGAGGATCTGCACTGTCAGGCACGCTCGCGGCGGCGGCCGACATAGACGATCGCGCCGAGCGTCAGCAGGATCACCAGGAAGGAAAATATGGTCGTCACGGTGCCCAGCGCATAGAGCACCGGTGTCGTCACATTGGTCGTCATGCCGTAGATTTCCAGCGGCAGCGTGTTGAACGTGCCCGAGGTCATCAGCGTGCGGGCGAACTCGTCATAAGACAAAGTGAAACCAAACAGGCCAACGCCGATCAGGCTGGGCGCGATCATCGGCAGGACGACATGTGCGAAGGTTTGCCAGGATGATGCTCCGAGATCCCGCGCGGCTTCCTCGTAGGCCGGCGAGAACCGGTTGAAGACAGCAAACATGATCAGCACGCCGAAAGGCAGCGTCCAGGTCAGATGGGCGCCGAAAGCAGAGGTGTACCAGGCGGGACGAAAGCCGATCTGCTGAAAGACAACGCCGATGCCAAGGCTGATGATGATCGAGGGCACTACGAGGCTGGCGACGGCCAGATAAAACAGTGCGGTTGCGCCGCGAAATTTCTGCCGGAAGGCAAGGCCGGCGAGCAGCGACACGGCGACAGTCACCACCATCACCATCAGGCCAAGGACGAGCGAGCGTTTGAAACTGCCGCCGAAGTCGCCGACCGCCTGGCGCTCGAACAAATTGGCGAACCAGTGCAGCGAGACGCCGTTCAGCGGAAATGTCAGGCCGCCATTCTCGCCCTGGAAGGAGAGGATCAGGATCGCCGAAAGCGGGCCGTAGAGGAACAGCACGAAAAGCGCAAAGAACGCCGCCAGCACATAGAATTCGAGGGTCCGCTTGTCGTGACTCAAAATCTCACAGCTCCTTGCGAATGTCGACGATGCGCAGGATGCCCGCGACCATCAGCAGGACCAGTACCAGCAGCACGACCGCGTTGGCAGCGGCCGCCGGATACTGCAGCAGCGACATCTGGTTCTTCATCATCAGCGCGACGGAGGCGCTCTGGCCGCCGGACATCACCTGCACCGTCGAAAACTCGGCCATCACCAGGGTGACGACGAAGATGGTGCCGATCGCCATGCCGGGCTTGGCAAGCGGGATGACGACGTTCCACAGGACCTGCCAGCCGGAAGCGCCGGCATCACGCGCGGCCTCGATCAGCGACTTGTCGATGCGGATCAGCGTGTTGAAGATCGGCGTCACCATGAACAGCGTGTAGAGATGCACCATGGCCAGCACCACGGCGAATTCGGAATAGAGCAGCCATTCGATCGGCTTCGGGAGCAGCCCCATCTGCACCAGCGTCGAGTTGACCAGGCCGTTGCGGCCAAGCACCGGAATCCACGAGATCATGCGGATGATGTTGGAGGTCAGGAACGGCACCGTGCAGACAAGGAACAGCACCATCTGCATGGCCGTGGTCCTGATATGGAAGGCGAGGAAATAGGCGACCCAGAAACCGATGAACAGCGTCAGCGCCCAAACGATGGCGGCGTATTTCAGCGTGTTCAGATAGGTCTTCCAGGTGACCCAGGAGCCGAGCGTGTCGGCGTAGTTGGTGGTCAGGAAATCCGGGTACATCGCCGCGAAATCGTAGTCCCAGAATGAGACCACGGCGATCATCAGGATCGGCAGCAGGAGAAACGCGCCGAGGATCAGCGCCAGCGGTGCCGCCTGGAGATAGGGTGCGAGGCCGGCAAAGGAGCGCTTACGTCTGGCCGGCTTTGTGGCAATGGTTGCGGGCTGATCGAGTGCCACTGTCATCTGGAACAGCCTCGGTGGTATTTTGCCGGGCTGTGATCCTTCGCGCCCCCCTCTGTCCTGCCGGACATCTCCCCCACAAGGGGGGAGATTGGCTTGCAAGCCGGCCTTCGCCAATCATCGCCGTATGACGAAGAGTGCTGAAGAAAGCCACAGCCGATCTCCCTGCTTGTGGGGGAGATGTCCGGCAGGACAGAGGGGGGCGCGAAGGAATGCAACATCTCAGTTATCGCCTGGCATCAAGCAGCGATGAACTCGTTCCAGCGCTTCACCATGTAGCGGTCCTCGTCCATGACCGAGTTCCAACAGGCGACCTTGCCCATGCGCTCTTCGAACGAGCCGCCGTCACGCACGGCGCCTGCTTTTTCCATGACCTTGCCGTCCGGCGACAGGATATCGCCCTTTGCCGGCTTGCCTTCGATCCAGTAGCCCCACTCGTCCTCCGACATGAACTTCTTGGCCGACACCATGTTGGCCGAGTAGTAGCCCTGGCGGTTGAGATAGCCGCCAACCCAGCCGGACGTGTACCAGTTGATGTATTCATAGGCGGCATCGAGTTCGGCGCCGGAGAGGTGGGCTGCCAGGCCAAGCCCGCCACCCCAGGAGCGGTAGCCTTCCTTGAGCGGCTGGAACCGGCACGCGATGCCCTTGGAGCGGACCGCGGCCACGGCCGGCGACCACATCGACTGGATCACCACTTCACCTGAAGCCATCAGGTTGACGCTCTCGTCGAAGGATTTCCAGAAGGCGCGGAACTGGCCGTCCTCCTTGGCCTTGATGAGGAAATCGATCGTCTTGTCGATCTCCTCCTTGGTCATGTTGCCCTTGTCGGCATACTTGATATTGCCGGTGGCTTCCATGATCATCGCCGCATCCATGATGCCGATCGATGGGATGTTGAGGATGGCGGTCTTGCCCTTGAAGGCCGGATCCATGATGTCGGCCCAGGTGGTGATATCGCGGCCGACGAGGTCGGGGCGGATACCGAGCGTATCGGCATTGTAGATCGTCGGCACCATGGTGAACCAATTGGTCGGCGCCTTGGCGAAGGCCTTGCTGTCCTGCGCCTCGACGTAACCGACCGTGTGCGGCGCGGTGCCCTGGGCGATGACGCTGTCCGGCGTCAGCTTGCCGGTTTTGAACAGCGGCACCAGCTCGTCGTAGTATTTCAGCTTGGTGACATCCATCGGCTGCAGGACGCCTGTCGGAAACACCTTCTTGCAGATCCAGTATTCGATGTCGGCGATGTCGTAGCTGTCGGGCTGCGTCACGGCGCGCTGCGCGGCGGCGTCGGAATCGGTTGCCGTCATCTCCAGCGTGATGCCGAGATCGGCTTTGCACTTGTCGGCGATGGCATTGAGGTTAGACACGCCGGTGCCGAACTGGCGCAGCGTGATGTTCGATTGCGCCCAGATGGTCGGAAAGCCCGATATGGCGCCGGAACCGGCGGCAAAACCGACGGCGGCGGCACCTGTCTTGAGCAGCGAACGTCGCGATATTCCAGTCTTCTTGTCGGTGGTCTTGGTCATGTTCAGTTCCCCTGTTTTGGTTGGTTATGCTGGATTCAGGAATGGAGACGGCCAAGGACGATCGCGTCCTCAGCGTCCCAGGCGATCTGCACGGCGTCGCCGACGGCAACCGGCCTGGCGAAGAAGCTGGTGTCGTCGACGATCACCGTGAAATCGTCGATGCCGGCGCCATTGACCGAGAGCTTCACGGTCGAACCGCGGTACTCGACGTTTGAAACGATGCCGGTGAAGCCGAGCCCGGCTGCCGGCGGCTCGCCGATGCGCACGTGGTCCGTGCGAATGGCGATATCGATGGGCTCCCCGGTCTCCCTGCCCTGCCCGCTGGCGGCGAGCGTGACGCCGCCGGACACATCGAAAACGACCATGCCGTCGCGACTGCCGGTGACGCGGCCGGAGATGACATTGTGGTCGCCCATGAAACGGGCGACGAAGGCAGTGGCCGGCCGCTCGAACACGATGCGGGGGTGCGCCGCCTGCTCGATACGGCCGTCGTTCATCACCACGATCAGGTCGGCCAGCGCCATCGCCTCTTCCTGGCTGTGAGTGACGTGGACGAAAGTGATGCCGAGCGACGTCTGCAGCTTCTTCAGTTCGGCCCGCATGCGGATTTTCAGGAACGGATCGAGCGCCGATAGCGGTTCGTCGAGCAACAGCGCCTCGGGATCGGTGATCAGTGCGCGGGCGAGAGCAACGCGTTGCTGTTGGCCGCCCGAAAGCTGCGCCGGACGACGGCTGGCATAGGCCTCCATCTGCATCAGCTTCAGCATGTCGAGTGCCTTGGCGCGGCGCTCCTCCTTGCCCACGCCTTTCATCTTCAGGCTGAACGCGACATTGTCGATCAGGTCGAGATGCGGAAACAGTGCGTAGGACTGGAACATCATGGCAGTGCCGCGCCTGGCCGGCGGCAGGTCGGTAACCACTGTGTTGCCGAGCCGCACATCGCCGCTCGATATGCTCTCGTGCCCGGCGATCATGCGCAGCGTCGAGGTCTTGCCACAGCCGGACGGACCGAGCAGGCAGCAATAGGTCCCCGCAGGGATTTTCAGGCTGATGCCTTCGACGGCAGTCGTCGCGCCATAGACTTTCGAAACGGACACAATGTCGATTTCGGCGGCTTTGGACATCCAGCTTCCCCTTTGGTCGGATTAGCCAAAGCATCATGCGTGCCAGTTGCGCGCCGCCGCACCAACCGACTGAATCCTCGAAGAAATCGGGGCTGTATCTACGTGGCTGCCGATACGGCATCCTTGTGCAATGCACAAATTATAGGCGATTGCCGCCGATCCTCGCAAAAATCGTATGCAATCTTTTTAATCCCTGTATTCACTTTGTCTCTCGTCCAAGCGATGCGATTCAGGGTAGAAGTACGCAGGATCACCGCCATGAACATTGCCGACCAGACTTTCCCTGCTATCGAGGCCGCCAACGAGGATCGCGCGCAGGCGATCCGCGACCAGTTGCGCGATGCGATCGTCGATCGCCGGCTGGCGCCGGGAACCAAGCTTTCCGAAGGCGAAGTCGGCACGCTGTTCGATGTCAGCCGCACCGTGGCGCGTGCGGCACTGCAGATGCTTTCCTTCGAGGGATTGGTGCGCACCGAGCGCAATCGCGGCGCCTTCGTGGCTAATCCGTCGCCGGAGGAAGCGCGGCAGGTCTTTGCTTCGCGCCGGCTCATCGAACCAGGCATCGCGATTGCCGCCGCCGGACGGATGACGCCGGGGCATATCGAGGCGTTCAAGGCCCAGCTCGACGAAGAAGGCCGTTTCATCGCCGAACGCGGACCAAACGCAAGGCGATCGGAGATCAAGGCGTCGGGGGATTTTCACCTGCTTCTGGCGTCGGTCGCGGGAAACGTCATCCTGCAGCGTTTCATGGAGGAATTGGTCGCTCGGTCATCGCTGGTGATAGCACTCTATGGCCGCTCGGGTATCTCGAGCTGCGGCCACAACGAACACACGCAGATCCTCGAGGCGCTGGAGAACGGCAATGCCGAACGCGCCAGCGCGCTGATGCTGCACCACATCGACCATATCGAGGCCGACCTCGATCTGCGCGTCAGGAGCGGCCCGGCACTCAGGCAGGCGCTCGAGTTCTGAGATCACGTCAACGCACGATCCTCACGCACATCGGCGTACCAATGTCGATGGATCGGCCGGTGTCGGTCAGCCGGCCGGTTGCGGCATCACGGGCGAAGATCGAGATGCGGTCGGCATTCTGGTTGGCCGAGAACAGATGGCCGCCCGAGGGCGTCAGTGCCAGATTGCGCGGCGTGGCGCCGCCGCAAGGCGTATAGTCGACGAGGGCAAGCCTGCCGGTTTGCTGGTCGACCGAAAACACCACGATGCTGTCATGGCCGCGGTTGGAGCCATAGAGGAAGCGGCCGTCGGGCGAAATCTGGATGTCGGCGCAATGATTGCCGTCGCGCGCCTCGGGCGGCACGGCCGGTTTGCTGTCGATCACCGTAAGCTTGCCTGATGCTTCATCCAGCGCCAGCGAGACGACCGTCGAATCCAGCTCGTTCATGACGAACACGAAGCGGCCGCCGGGATGCAACGCGAGATGGCGCGGACCTGCGCCTGGCGCAAGCGCCGACTCGGCCAGTTTGGTCAGGCTGCCGTCTGAGCCGATGCGATAGGACACCAGCTGGTCGATGCCGAGGTCGGCGACGATCGCCATGCCGCCGGCAACCGTCTCGGTTACGCTATGGGCGTGCGGCCGCTCCTGGCGTGCGGGGTCTGGTCCGGTCCCGCTATGGGCGACGCTCGACAACGGTGCGGTCAGGCCGCCATCCTCGCGCAGCCGCAAGACCACGACCGAGCGATCGGGGCCGCCCTCGCCCATGCCGTAATTGGCGACCAGCAGCTTGGTCCCGTCGCGCGTGAGGGTGTTATGCGCCGTGATGCTGCCCAGCGTCGGCTGCTTGTTGATGTAGGACAGCGTGGCGGTCTGCCTGTCGAAGCGGTAAGCCGAGACCACGCCTTCGCGCCAGGTGAACACTTCGGAATTGGCGTAGACGTGGGAGCCGTCCAGCGTCACCGACAGGAAGGTCGGATTGTCGATGTCTTCCGTCTCGGCCAGTTTCTTTGTCTCCAGCGTCCCCTCGTCAAAACTGTAAACACCCAACCCGACACCGCGCGCGCCTTGAAAATACGGGGCGTCGCGATTGAGGCTGCCGACGAAAACCAGACAGGCATTCTGCATCACTTCCTCCCTTGTTCCGCCGGCATTGGCCGCGACGGAGCAGGCAAAATTTCGCCGAGACTCGCTTGCAACACAACCCCATATGTGAAAATACTATTCACAAAAGAAGATTGACGGGAGGATCGATCATGCATTTCGCTGGTCTGCGGCGCGCCCTGATGGACGATTCCCGCTGCCCGGGGAAGCCGTCATGAGCGGTTTCGCGCCAACCGTGGGCGTGGCATCGACACACCCCGCCAACATGCCTAGGGATCACGCCGACCTTCCCGTCTGGAACGCGGAGAACTGGTTCTACGAAGACTGGCCGGTCGGCCAGAAGATCCGCTCGCTGCGCAGGACCATTGCCGAGGGCGACAGCCATCTTTTCAACGCGCTGGTGCTCGATATCCATCCTTACGTGCAGGACCAGATGTTCGCCGAAACAGAAGGCATCTTCGGCAAGCGCCTGGTCGCCGGCGCCTTCGTGTTCTCGGCCGGGCTCGGCCTCGTTGCCACCAATTGCATCAACGCTTTTTCCTATGGCTACGACAAATTGCGCTTCATCAAGCCGGTGTTCATCGGCGACACGATCTATTCGATCCGCTCCAACCTCGACAAGAAGCCAAAATACAAGGAAATGGGGCTGATCCGCGCCAGCTATGAAGTCTTCAAAGGTGAAGGCGAGCTTGTGCTTTATTGCGAGCACCTGCAGACGGTGAAGTACCGCAATCCGGCCGATTTCGCCGGCAAGACGGAGAAATAGGCAATGGCTGCCATTGCCGAACTGCCGCTGACCGGGCTCATCGTTGTCGATATGAGCCAGTTCTTGTCCGGCCCCTACTGCTCGCTCAGACTGCTCGACCTCGGCGCTCGCGTCATCAAGATCGAACGGCCGGATGGCGGCGACCTGTCGCGCCGACTCTATCTCAGCGACACCGAGATCGGCGGCGATTCCACTATTTTCCACGCGATCAACCGCGCCAAGGAAAGCTTTGCCATCGACCTCAAGGACGAGGCCGATCTTGCGGCACTGCGCGGCCTGCTGGCCAGGGCTGACGTGCTGATCCAGAACTTCAGGCCCGGCGTCATCGAACGACTGGGCTTCGATTATGAGGCGGTGCGCAACATCAATCCGAGCCTGGTCTACGCCTCGATCAGCGGCTATGGCGAGGAAGGCCCATGGGTCAAGCGGCCCGGGCAGGATCTGCTGGCGCAGGCCCGCTCCGGCGTCATGTGGCTGAACGGCGACGAGGACCAGGGGCCGGTGCCCTTCGGCCTGGCGATCGCCGACATGCTGGCGGGTTCGGCCGCCGCGCAAGGCATCCTCGCCGCACTGGTGCGGCGCGGTGTGACCGGCAAGGGCAGCCATGTCGAGACCAGCCTGCTCGAAGCGCTGGTCGACTTCCAGTTCGAGGTGCTGACCACGCATCTCAATGATGGGCGCCGGCTGCCGCGGCGGTCGAGCTTCCGCAGCGCGCACGCCTATCTGTCGGCGCCCTACGGCGTCTATCCGGCCAAGGACGGCTATCTGGCGATCGCCATGACGCCGATCTCGAAACTCGCCGATCTCCTCGGGCTCGAGGAACTTGCGCCCTACCGCGATCAGCCGTCGACCTGGTTCACTGCCCGCGACGAGATCAAGGCGATCATCGCGCAAAAAATCGCGACGAAAACGGTCGACGAGTGGCTTGCCATCCTCGAGCCTGCCGACATCTGGTGCGCCAAGGTTTTGACCTGGCCGGAAATGATGGCCAGCGAAGGCTTCCAGGTTCTCGACATGTTGCAGACGGTGACGCGCGAGGATGACGTTTCGATCCTTACCACGCGCTCGCCGCTCAGGGTCGACGGCATCCGCGCCAAGGTCGAGCGGGCCGCCCCACGCATCGGCGAGCACAGCGCAAAAATCCGCGCGGAGTTCGGGCTGTGAGCGACGTCATGCTCAAAGGCATGACCTGGAGCCATCCGCGCGGCTATGGCCCAATGGTCGCCTGTTCGGCGCTGTGGAAGGAACGGACCGGCGTCACTATCGAATGGGACAAGCGCTCGCTGCAGGATTTCGAATCCTTCCCGGTCGAGGAACTGGCCCGCGCCTATGATCTGATCGTCATCGACCATCCGCATGTCGGCCAGATCATCGCCGAGAACTGCCTGACGCCGCTCGATGTCGCCGGCCGGGAAGCCGAACGTGCAGCACTTGCGGCGGGCAGCGTCGGCCGGTCCTATGCCAGCTACAACTGGCAGGGCCGGCAGTGGGCGTTTCCGATCGACGCGGCCAGCCAGGTGCAGGCATGGCGCCCCGACATGCTCTCGGCTGCGCCGGCGAGCTGGGCCGATGCGCTCGATCTGGCGCGGCAGGGCCGCGTGTTGTTGCCGCTCAGGCCGCCGCATTCGCTGATGGTGTTCTATACGCTCGCCGGCAATCTCGGCCGGCCCGCCGGTGAAGGCCCGGGCGACCATGTGGATCCAGCAACTGGCAAGCAGGTTTTCGAGATGATGCGCGAGATCGCGGCCCTCGTCGACCCGGCCTGTCTTGGCATGGACCCGATCGCGGTTCTTGAGCAAATGGCCGGATCGGGATCGCGGATCGCCTGTGCGCCGCTGATCTATGGCTATGTCTCCTACGCCATCGCCGGATTCCGGCCCAGCCGCGTTGTTTTCGCCGATATCCCTGCTGCGGGCAATGTCGGTCCCAAAGGCTCGGCGCTTGGCGGGACCGGCATCGCCGTGTCAGCCTTTTCGAAGGCCAGGCGGGCGGCCATCGACTTCGCTTACTGGATCGCCAGCGGTGACGTGCAGCGCGGCCCTTACGCCTCGGCCGGCGGCCAGCCCGGCCATGCGGCAGCCTGGGCGGATGCCGCCGTCAACGCCGCCACCGGCAAGTTCTACGTCGCCACCCGAGCCACGCTCGAAGGTGCCTGGGTCAGGCCGCGGCACGACGGCTACATGGCCTTCCAGCAGGCGGCGTCAGATCGGATCAATCTTGGCTTGGGCGAAAGGCACAATGCCGCTCGCGTCGTTGCCGATCTCAATCGCCTGTTTCGGGAGAGCCTTTCGACGCAGGTGTCCGGGGTTGCCGGCGGAGGAGCCTGAAACAACCGAACGGAGGCCTGCGCTCAAGACGTTTCGGGCGTGATTGCTGGATTGCCGACCGAACTGAAGGCGCGATATGACGGCGCGCCGCAGAAGGTGCTGCCGTCGGCCTGGGCCGCACCTGGCCTGGTCATCGTGCTCCTGGTTTCGCTCTACGGTCGCGAGCGGCGCGTGTCGGCGACCATCTGAGGCCGTCTATTCGTTTTAGCCGCGTTTGTGCGACGCCAAGTGATTCCGCTTGGCTGCAAAATGCTCTACAAACTCCACAGCCGCTTGGCGTTGCCGGAGAGCAGCTTTTGCCGTTCATCGTCGCTGGCACCGCTGAGCAGCGCATGCGTCGCCGCCACCCAGGTCGCAAGCCCGCCGCCGAGCGTGCAGACCGGCCAGTCGCTGCCCCAGACGACGCGATCCCAGCCGAAGCATTCGATAGTGTGCTCGACATAGGAACGCAGCGTTTCGACAGTCCAGGATCCAGCATCCGCATAGGCGACCACACCGGAAATTTTGCCGGCGACGTTCGGGCGCCGCGCGATCTCCGCCATGTGCTCGCGCCAGGGGTGCTCGGCACTGCCCTTGATGTCGGGCACGCCGCAATGGTCGAGCACGAACTGCACATCCGGCGCGAGGTCGGCGAGTACGATCGCCTTGGGGATCTGGTGCGGCAGGACGACGAGGTCGAAGGTCAGGCCGCTGCCGGCAAGCCGCTTGATGTTTTCACGAAACAGCGCGCCTTCCGACAGTTCATCCGGCATGACGTGCAGCACACGCCGAAAGCCCTTGACGAAAGAATCTTCACGCTGGCGCTCGAGATAGCCGGCAAAGCCCGGCTCTTCCGGACGGCAGGAGGCGATTGCACCGCGTAGCAGGCTGCCCTTCTGCTGCGACAGCGTTTTCACATGGCTGGTCTCGGCCTCGATGTCGGCAGGATCGACATCGACCTCCATGTGCAATGCGCCCTCGATGCCGGCGCGGCGGGCCTGGACTGCATATTCGTCGTAGGAGAAATCGCGGTTGAGCGCCGGCACACCGGCCAGCCAGGGATAGCGCAGCGCGGACTGGTCGATCAGGTGCAGATGAGTGTCGAAGATCATGGTGGCGCGCTCCTCCTTGGCGACTTCGCGATCATCTCACGGAGAAATTCTTCATTCAAATAAGAATTCATCGCGATTGCTTGACGGTCGATCCCGCCAGCTGCGACAGCTTTTCGGTCGCTGCCAGCAGCAGCTCAATCGTCCTCGTAATGTCGGGCGCCTTGGGTGCGTTGACCAGTGTTATGTAGGGGATCGACAGCGCGGCGATCGCCCTGCCGTCCGAGCCAAGAACCGGTGTCGACAGGTTGAAGACACCGGCGGTCTGCATCGATGCCATCATCTCGTAGCCGCGTTCCCGGATCTGGTCGAGGCGGGCAAAGAACTCCGGCGATTGCGGCGGCTTGTCGGTGCTGCGCAGATGTTCTGAGATCATCATCTGCCGCTCTTCCGGCGGGCGGAACGCCAGCAACACATGGCCGGAGCCGGTGTCGAACAGGCTGATATGCGAGCCGACGCGGATCGAGATGCCCCAGTAATCCGGTGCTTCCTGCTGTGCGATCACCACCGCAGAACCGCGATCGAAGACGACCAGCTGATTTGCCTGCTGTGTGGTCTCGGCCAGCTCGCGCATCAGCGGCGTCGCATAGGAAACCAGCCGTCGCACCGGCGCGTGCAGCTGCGCTAGGCCAAACAGCTTCAGCGTCAGTGAGTAACGGTCACCATCCGGCCGCGTGACATAGCCGCGCCGCACCAGCCGGTCCAGCATGCGGTAGAATTCGTTCGGGCTGCGGTCGAGCTTCTTGGCGATTTCCGCCTGCGTCAGGCCACCATCGACCCCGGCCAGCAGCTCGAGGATGTCGAGCCCCTTGTCCAGCGCCGGGGCTCGATAGCGGTCGTCTTCCTCGTCCTCAGCCATTCCGCCTCTCCAGTGAATTGCATTTTTCATATACGCATAACGGTATTGCTTCCGAAAGAACTTTCGGCTTGACGATCATATGAATGTTTTGTTTGTATATGAATGAAGCTGCCGATTGACCTCACTACGCGATCGATGCAGGCTCTTGGGAGGATACCAATGACGAAACTGCTCTGCGGCCTGTCAGCCGGCGTAACGCTGCTCGCACTTGGTGCGAGTGCTGCCCTTGCTGCCGACCTGCCCGGCAAATTCGACGGCGTCACCATCGATGCCAAGCTGATCGGCGGCCAGCAATATGAAGGGCTCTACGCGCGCATCGGCGAATGGGAAAAACTGACCGGCGCCAAGGTCAACGTGATCTCGAAGAAAAACCACTTCGAGCTCGACAAGGAAATCAAGTCGGACATTGCCTCCGGCAGCATCAACTGGTGCGTTGGGTCGAACCACTCGTCCTTCGCGCCGCAGTATCCTGATATCTACACCGACCTCAACAAGCTGCTGCCGAAGGAGGAGATCGACGCCTTCGTGCCGTCGACGATCAAGGCCTCGACGCTCGACGGCAAGCTGGTGATGCTGCCGCGCGCGCAGTTCGACGTGTCGGCGCTCTATTACCAGAAGAGCCTCTACCAGGACGAAGCCAAGAAGGCCGCCTACAAGGCCAAGTACGGCAAGGAGCTGACACCGCCCGACACCTGGGACGAGGTCGCCCAGCAGGCGGAATTCTTCGCCAGCCCGCCCGATTTCTACGGCACCCAGTTCGCCGGCAAGGAAGAGGCGATCAACGGCCGGTTTTACGAGATGCTCATCGCCGACGGCGGCGAATACCTCGACAAGGATGGCAAGCCGGCCTTCAACTCGGAAGCCGGCGTGCACGCACTCGACTGGTTCGTCAATCTCTACAAGGCCAAGGCGGTGCCGGCCGGCACCACCAACTATCTGTGGGACGATCTCGGCCAGGGCTTTGCCTCAGGCACCGTCGCCATCAACCTCGACTGGCCGGGCTGGGCAGTCTTCTTCAACGATCCGAAGTCGTCCAAGGTCGCCGGCAATGTCGGGGTTAAGGTGGCGCCGAAGGGATCGGCCGGCATTCGCACCGGCTGGTCGGGGCACCACGGATTTTCGGTCACCGAAAACTGCGCCAGCAAGGAGGCTGCGGCGTCGCTGGTCTGGTTCCTGACCAATGAGGACAGCCAGAAGCTCGAGGCGGCAAGCGGCCCACTGCCGACCCGCACGGCGGTGTGGGACTGGGACATCCAGCAGGCGGCAAGCGATCCCTATAAGAAGGAAGTGCTGGCGGCTTTCCAGGAAGAGGCAAAGCACGCTTTTGCCGTGCCGCAGACACCTGAATGGATCGAAATCTCCAACGCCGTCTATCCCGAATTGCAGGCCGCCATCCTTGGCGACAAGACCTCCAAGCAGGCGCTGGACGACGCTGCCGCCAAGGCCACCCAGATCCTCGAGGACGCAGGCAAGCTTTGATCATTCAACCAAGGGGGGCGCCGCGCTCATTGAAGAGCGGCGCCCCGAACTTTTTTCGAACCATGCGCAACACGCTGTGTCTTGATCCCAGCTCGCCAATGGCGGCCTTCGGTGTCCGGGCACCAACCAGAACCGGATCGCCATGAAAGGCTGGAGACCTTCGCCGCCATTGCTGCTCCTGCTGCCGGCGGTGATCGTGCTGGCGGCGGTGGTGGTGGTGCCGCTGCTGCTGTCGCTCTATTCCAGCTTCACGCCGTTCCGGCTGACCAGGCCGGAAACGTTCTGGGTCTTCATCGGCGCGCGCAATTACGTCGCCATCCTGACCAGCCGCGCTTTCTGGGTCGCCTTTGCCCGCACCGTGGTCCTGCTGACGGTGGCGCTCAACCTGGAAATGGTGATCGGGCTCGGGCTGGCGCTGCTGGTGGAAAAGGCATCGCGCGGCCAGCGGGTTCTGCGCACCATCATGATGTTTCCGATGATGTTTTCGCCGATCCTGGTCGGTTTCCAATTCAAATTCATGTTCAACGACAATATCGGCCTGGTGAACAACGCCCTGCAGGGGCTCGGCCTGACCGACCGCGCCATCCCGTGGCTGATCGACGGCAATCTCGCCTTCATCGCCATCCTGACCGCCGAGATCTGGTCGTCGACCTCGGTGTTCGCGATCCTGATCCTTGCCGGGCTGCTGGCGATGCCGCGCGAACCGGTCGAGGCGGCCCGCGTCGACGGCTGCACGCCGTGGCAGACATTCCGCTATGTCACCTGGCCGTTCGTCATGCCGTTTGCCTTCATCGCCATGACCATCCGCTCGCTCGACGTCGCGCGCGCCTATGACATCGTCAAGATCATGACCGACGGCGGTCCTGCCGGCCGCACCGAACTGGTCTGGACGCTCGTCGCCCGCACCGCCTATGGCGATGCCCGGATGGGAATGGCCAATGCCATGGCCTATTTCTCGATCCTGCTGTCCATCCTGTTCACCGTCTATTTCTACCGCAAGCTTGCCGCGGCGCGCACGCAGATCGCGGCGGAGTGGTGAGGATGGACCAGAACAGCCTGCATCGCGTCGGCAACAAAGCGCTCGGCATCGTTCACGGCATCGGGCTGTTCCTGGCCATGCTGGTCATCTGCCTGCCCGGCATCTGGATCGTGCTGTCGTCGCTGCGGCCGACCGTCGAGATCATGGCCAAGCCGCCGGTGTGGATCCCGCAGCAACTCTCGCTCGATGCCTACATAGCCATGTTCAGCGGCGTCGGCCAGGGCGGCATCCCGGTGCTCGACTACTTCCGCAATTCGCTGATCATCTCGGTGACCTCTACGATAATCGCCATCGTTATCGGCATGGCCGGCGGCTATGCCTTTGCGCGCTACCGCTTTCGCGCCAAATCGGCGATGTTCCTCGGCCTGATGCTGACGCGCACCGTGCCCGGCATTGCGCTGTCGCTGCCGCTGTTCTTCGTCTTTGCGCGGCTCGGCATCATCGATACGCATTTCGGGCTGATCCTGGTCTATGTCGCGCTCAACGTGCCCTTCACCGTTTGGCTGATCGACGGCTTTTTCCGCCAGGTGCCGAAAGACCTCGCCGAGGCGGCGCAGATCGACGGCTGCACGCGCTGGCAGGCCTTCTGGCAGGTCGAGTTTCCGTTGGCCGGGCCTGGCATCGCCTCGGCCGGCATCTTTGCCTTCCTCACCTCCTGGAACGAGTTCGCGCTCGCCTCGCAGCTGACGCGCTCGATCAACTCCAAGACCCTGCCGGTCGGCCTGCTCGACTATACGGCCGAATTCACCATCGACTGGCGCGGCATGTGCGCGCTGGCCGTGGTTATGATCATACCGGCGCTCACGCTTACCTTCATCGTCCAGAAACATCTCGTCGGCGGCCTCACTTCCGGCGCGGTGAAAGGCTGACATGGCAACTGTATCGCTCAAGAAACTCACCAAGAGCTATGGTCCGGTGGCGGTCGTGCACGGCATCGACCTCGAGGTCGCCGACCGCGAGTTCATCGCGCTGGTCGGGCCGTCCGGCTGCGGCAAGTCGACGACCCTGCGTATGATCGCCGGCCTCGAGGCGATCAGCGACGGGATCATCGAGATCGGCGGCCGCATGGTCAACGACCTGCCGCCGCGCTCGCGCAACATCTCGATGGTTTTCCAGTCCTACGCGCTCTATCCGCATATGACGGTGCGCGAAAACCTCGGCTTCTCGCTGAAGATAGCCGGCGCCGCGAAGGAAGAAATGGACCGTCGCGTAGCCGAAGCGTCCGGCATTCTCGGCCTCGACCAGTTGCTCGACCGCCGGCCGTCGCAGCTGTCGGGCGGACAGCGCCAGCGCGTCGCCATGGGTCGCGCCATCGTGCGCGATCCCGACGTCTTCCTGTTCGACGAGCCGCTTTCCAATCTCGACGCCAAGCTTCGGACACAGATGCGCACCGAGATCAAGAAACTGCATGCCAAGGTCCGGTCGACGGTGATCTACGTCACCCACGACCAGGTCGAAGCGATGACATTGGCCGACCGCATCGTCATCATGCGTGACGGGTTCATCGAGCAGGTCGGCACACCCGACGAGGTCTTCCGCCGGCCGCAGACACGCTTCGTGGCCGGCTTCATCGGCTCGCCGCCGATGAATTTGCACGAGGCTGACGTCGACGACGGACAGCTGCTGTTCGCCAGCGGCGAGAGACTGCCTCTGCCCAGCCAGTTCAAGGCAAATGTCGGTACCGGCGACAAGGTCGTCTTCGGCTTGAGGCCCGACGACATCTATCCGACGGGACACGGCATCAGCTCCGGCGAAGATGTCGACGTCCACCAGGTGGAACTGCCGGTGACCGTCACCGAACCGCTTGGCAACGAGACGCTGGTGTTTGCCGAATTCAACGGCAGCGACTGGGTATCCCGCATGCTCAATCCAAAGCCGCTCAAGGCCGGCGACCGGGTCAAGATGAGCCTGGACCTGTCGCAGGCCCATCTGTTTTCTGCCGAAACAGGCAAGACATTGCGAGGTTAAAACATGGCAAAGATCGAGAAAGTCGAACTGCGCATGATCGACTTGGTGCCTAAGGTCAAGCGCACCGATGCCATCCAGAGTTTTGTCAGCCAGGAAACACCGATCGTCACCATCACCGACGCCGACGGCGCGGTCGGCACCGGCTACAGCTACACGATCGGCACCGGCGGCTCCTCGGTGATGCGGCTGCTGGCCGACCACCTTGCGCCGCGGCTGATCGGCCGCGACGCCGACATGATCGAGGCGATCTGGCGCGAGCTGGAGTTCGCCACCCACGCGACGACGATCGGCGCGATTACGGCAATCGCGCTGGCGGCCATCGACACTGCGCTTTGGGATCTGCGGGCGAGGAAGCAAAACCTGCCGCTGTGGAAGCTTGCCGGCGGCGCCAAGGACCGCTGCCCGCTCTACACCACCGAAGGCGGCTGGCTGCATATCGAAACCGAGGCACTGGTCGAGGATGCGCTGGCCGCCAAGGCCAAGGGGTTTCGTGGCTCGAAGGTCAAGATCGGCAAGCCGCACGGTTCCGAGGATCTTGCCCGGCTGACGGCGGTGCGCCGGGCGGTTGGAGACTCCTACGAGATCATGACCGACTGCAACCAGGGCTTTTCTGTCGACGAGGCGATCCGCCGGGCCGAGCGCTTGCGTGAACTCGACCTCGCGTGGATCGAGGAACCGCTGCCGGCCGACGACATTGACGGCCATGTGCGACTGTCGAGTGCCACATCGACGCCGATCGCCATCGGCGAGTCGCTCTATTCGATCCGGCATTTCCGCGAATATATGCAAAAGGGCGCGTGTTCGATCGTGCAGGTCGATGTCGGTCGCATCGGCGGCATCACGCCGTGGCTGAAGGTGGCGCATGCAGCCGAGGCGTTCGACATACCGGTCTGCCCGCATTTCCTGATGGAACTGCATGTCAGCCTGACATGCGCCGTTCAGAACGGCAGATATGTCGAGTATATTCCCCAACTCGACGAGCTGACCGGCACGAAAATGCGTATCGAGGACGGGCGAGCGCTGGCGCCGGACGAGCCCGGCATCGGCATCGACTGGGACTGGGATGCGATCAAGTCGAAGAGCATAGCGGAATTCACCATGGCGATAGTGAAATAGGAGGCGGACATGCAGCGAATGGGAATGGTGCTCGGTCTCAAGCCGGAGAAAGTCGCCGAGTATGTGCGCCTTCACGCTGCCGTCTGGCCGGACGTCCTCAAGATGATTTCCGCCTGCAACATCAAGAATTATTCGATCTATCTGAGGGAGCCGGAGCACCTTTTGTTCAGCACCTTCGAGTACCACGGCACCGACTATGCCGCCGACATGGCCAAGATGGCTGCCGATCCCACGACGCAGGAATGGTGGGCGCTGTGCATGCCATGCCAGGAGCCGCTGCCGACCCGCAAGGAGGGCGAGTGGTGGGCGTCGATGGACGAAGTCTTCCACTATGACTGATGACATTTTCGATCCTGCCTCGTTTTCCCAGGCCTGGCTACAGCCCTCGAAGCCCAGGCCGATCCTGATTTTCGGCGCCGGCTCGATCGTCGGCGATGCGCATTTCCCGGCCTATGGGAAAGCCGGTTTCCCGGTTGTCGGGCTTTTCGACCCCGACTTGGCCAAGGCGGAAAAACTGGCGCAGAAATGGGGCGTCACCGCTTACCGGTCGCTCGAGGAAGCTGCGTCAATCAAGGACGCCGTCTTCGACCTGGCGACACCGCCGGCTAATCACGCCGGCGTGCTCAGGGCGCTGCCCGATGGTGCGGTGGCGCTGATCCAGAAGCCGATGGGCAGCGACCTCACCGAGGCGACCGAGATCCTCGAAATCTGCCGCTCCAAAAACCTCAGGGCCGCTGTGAATTTCCAACTCCGTTTTGCGCCGATGATGCTGGCGCTGAAGGATGCGATCGCCAAGGGCTGGCTGGGCGAAGTGGTCGATTTCGACGCATGGCTGGCGCTGGCGACACCCTGGCAGCTCTGGGAATTCCTGTTGCAGGCGCCGCGTGTCGAGATCGCCATGCATTCGATCCATTATCTCGACCTGATCCGGCAATTGCTCGGCGATCCCAAGGGGGTTCACGCCAAGACACTCGGCCACCCCGGCCATAAGGTTGCGCAAACGCGCACCAGCGCGATCCTCGACTATGGCGACACCGTGCGCTGCGCGCTGTCGATCAACCACGATCACAAATTCGGTCGAAAACACCAGGCTTGCGAATTCCGCATCTGCGGCACCGAGGGCGCCGCTTACCTCAAATTAGGCGTCAACCTCGACTATCCGCGCGGCGAGCCGGATATTCTCGAAATCTACCCCAAAGGCGGCAAGGACTGGATTGCGGTTCCACTCGTCGGCTCATGGTTTCCGGACGCCTTTGCCGGCCGCATGGCCAATGTCCAGCGCTACGCGTCGGGCGAGGACGCCGAGCTTGTCAGTTCCGTCGAGGACGGCTGGCGCACCATGGCGCTGGTCGAAGCCGCCTATCAATCGAGCGCGGCGCCGGCAACACCGATAGCGGCGAGGTCCTGACATGGAGCAGACGATCTACTTCGAGGACTACCAGATCGGGTCGTCGCGCATGACCAGCGGGCGCACCATCACCGAGACCGACTTCGTCGTCCATGCCGGCCATACCGGCGATTTCTTTCCCCACCACATGGACGCCGAGTTCATGAAGACGACGCCGTTTGGCCAGCGCATCGCCCACGGCACGCTGGTCTTTTCGGTCGGCGTCGGGCTGACGGCAAGCGTCGTCAACCCGGTTGCCTTCTCCTATGGCTACGACAGGCTGCGCTTCATCAAGCCGGTGTTCATCGGCGATACGATCCGGACCCGCACCACCATCTCGGCTAGGGAAGACGACCCGAAGCGACCCGATTCAGGCCGGGTCATCGAGCGCTGCGAGGTGATCAACCAGCATGGCGACGTGGTGTTGGTCGCCGACCACATCTACATCGTCGAGCGTCGCGACAAGCCGAGCAGAGCCTCGACGGATGGCGCTGAAACCTAAAAACAAAAAACCCGCCTTGCGACGGGTCCTCGGTGCGAGCCAGCACCATACCCAAATTAGTAGCATAGCTGCCGGCACAAAGCAAGAACAAAAATGTGGCGCTGTCGGCAAAAAATGCGAATTCACTCTTCACCCGTTCCCGTCTCTATCCGCTTGCCGAGGTCGCGCTCAAGGGCGCCTGCCCCGGACCGTAAGGTGGAACCGTCGACAGGCAGCGGATGGTGCCGACATCGGGAATGGTCACATCCGGTTGACCGGATATACCGGCTTGCCGCCGCGCAGGACCGATGCGACATCGGCAAACACCTTGTTGCGAACCTCTGCGTAAGACTGGGTCGAGTAGTGCGCCGCGTGTGGACTGACCAGGACGGTGTCCAGCGCCAGCAGCGGATTGTCGGGCGAAGGCGGCTCCCGCTCGAAAGTGTCGATGCCGGCGCCAGCCAGATGGCGATGCCGGATCAGATCCGCCAAGGCGACCTCGTCGACGAGGCCGCCGCGGGACACGTTGATGAGTATCGCCCCTTCCTTCATCCGCGACAGGGCTTGCGCCGACATGATGTTTCTGGTCTCCGGTGTCGCGGGAACGTGCAGCGAGACGATGTCGGCCCTGGCAAGCAACTCGTCGAAGCCGACCGGTTCAGCACCACCGGCCGTGATGCGCTCGGCCGGCATGTACGGGTCGTAGGCGATGATGTGGTAGCCGAATATCCGTGCCCGCTCGGCAGTCAGGCGCCCGATCTGGCCGAAGCCGATCAGGCCGATGATCTGCCTGTCGGGCCGTAGGATGCCGGCGCCATCGGTCATTGCAGCCCAGCGGCCGGCGCGCACCGCGCTGTCGAACTGCTTCAGCTTGCGCGTCAAGGCCAGGATCAGGGCCATGGCGTGGGTGCTGACTTCCACCAGATTGGCGTCCGGCACGTAGGTTACCTGAACACCGGCACGGCTGGCGGCCTCGACGTCGATCGAGTCGAGCCCAACGCCGAACCGTCCGATGACCTTGAGCCTCTTCAGTTCCGCCAAAACGCGAGCCGTAATCGGCTCTCGCAATACCATCAATGCGTCGGCGTCGCGGCAGTGTTCGATCAGGGCTTCTTCCGTGAGCAGCGTCTTTTCGACAAACTCGGCGCCCAAGCCGTCGAGGTAGCGCAACTGCTCTTCCTCGACTGACAACACGCCGTCGGTCTTGATGATCTTCATGCCAAACTCTTGCTATGAGGCGCTGCGCGCCGACGCGACACCGGCGGCAAGGCCGGCGCCGAGAAACATCGTGTCGCTGGCCAGCACGTGGAAGCTGATGCCGTGCCGCGACCATTTGCCGACATCATCCGCCGAAGGGCGAAAGATGCCGACGGCCTTGCGGGCCGTGCGCGCCGCGGCCGCGATCCTCATAATCGCGGCATTGAGCTTGTCCTGGCCGGCCGGCCCCATGGCGTCAATCGAGACCGACAGGTCGCCGGGGCCAATGAAGACCACGTCGACGCCGTCGACCTGGACGATGTCGTCGATGTTGGCGAGGCCTTCGGCCGTCTCGACCTGGATGGCGACCGTCAGGACCTCGTTGGCCGATTTTAGGTAGTCCGGAATGCTGTAGCCATAACCGGCGGCGCGGCCTGGGCCGACACCGCGTGCGCCGACCGGCGGGTAACGGCAGGCCATGACCGCCATGCGGGCTTGCTCGGCCGTGGAGACGCGCGGCACCAGGACGCCCGACGCGCCGGCGTCGAGCGCGGCCGCGATCCACTCCGGCGTGTGGCCGGGAACGCGCACCATCGCGGGAACCTTGTGGACATCGGCGGCGCGGATCAGATCTTCGAGCCGTTCGCGGCCGATCTGCGAATGCTCCCAGTCGATGCACAGGAAATCGACCCCGCTCGCGGCCGCCACTTCGACCGCCACAGGGTGCGGGATGGCGCAGAAGGTGCCGATGAGGCGATCGAGAGAGATACATTTCTTGCGAAAGTCGTACATGAAATCTCCAGAAATTTTCGACGTCGGTAAACCCTGTTTGCCTATGTGGCCCTTGACGAAGGATGCACGGCTTCCGTCGACATCGGAAAATGCCGGCTGCCGCCTGAAAACGGCGGAAAAGTGTTGTAGTCGGCGCGCATCTCCAGCCGCGCCGGCGATTGCAGCGCGTGCGTCAATGCAGCGGGACTGTCGAACATGACGCGATTGCGCTGCATATGGTCGATCCGCGGCCAGGGCAGCGAACCGCACCAATCCAGTCGCGACAGAACCTCGATGTGGCGAATGCCTGGGAAGCCCCGCATCAATTGCGGATGATGCGTCACATAGTGGTGGAGCCAGACATTCATGTCTTCGGCCGGCCCGGGATAGTGGACAAGATAGCTGCAGGGCAGCCCGGACGTCTTGACGCCAACGTCCTCGACGGGAAACGGACGCACGCACATTGCCTGTTGCGTCGGCCTCGAACCGGCGATGCTCGACAGCATGCCAGCTGCGGCAAGTGCCTGCAGATGGCCGGACGGCGCCAGCGCCGCCTCCATGTCCGCCAAGTCGTCGAAATAGAGCTGGAAGCCAAAGACCGGTGGTGGACCATCGTTGTTGAACATGTCCGTCGCCACTTCGGGCAGATAGATGTTGGCAAGCGCAAGGCCCGGCGTCGATGCAATCACACGCCGCACAGCGTCAACGTCTTCACCGGCGGTGGCCAAATTTGCCTCGCGGTCGTCATGGAAGAAGGCAAGATAGGCAAAGCGCATGTGGAGACCCTCTGGATCGAGTTCGGCTAGATCAAATTCGGAAGAAAGAGAGCGATCTGCGGAAAGAGGACAATCAGCAGGATCAGCAGAAGCGTCAGCGCGATGTAAGGCGCCGCTGACATGGCAACCGTTTTGAGCGATGTGCCTTTCGGCGCGACACCGATCATGATGAACAGCAGCAGACCAAACGGCGGCGTGGTGAAGCCGACCTCGTAGGCGAGCAGCAGGATCAGCCCAAACCATACGGGCTCGTAGCCGAATTGCTGGGCGATCGGCAGGAAGATCGGCAGCGTGATCAGCATCATCGAGACCTGATCCATGAACATGCCGAGCAGCAGGATGACGAGCACCATCATGAGCAGCATGGGATACGGTCCAAGATCGTAGCCGACGATGAACTGGATAAAGCCGTTGGAGGCGCCGGAGAAGGCGAATATCTGCGAGAACGTCGTCGAAGCCGAGATGATCAGGAAGGTCATGCCGGTGACCTTCATCGCATCGTCCAGCGACTTCCAAACAACCGACCAGCTGAACCGTCGGTAGACAAACAACAAGGCGAAAACGGCGGCACAGCCGAGGCCCGCCGATTCCGTCGGCGTCGCTATCCCAAGGATGATCGTGCCGACCACCATGAACACGATAACGCTCATCGGAATAATGTTGACGGCGACCGCCCTCACCTTCTCGGCCGCGGGAACGGCGGGCACCGGATAGTGCGGAGCGGCGTCCGGGTCGATCTTCGTCTGGGCGAAGATCAGCGCTGCGTACATGACAACGAGCAGCAGCCCGGGCAGAGCCCCCGCTATGAGCAGCGCGCCGACGTCGATCTGGGCAAGCGAGCCGAGCAAGACGGCCAGCGAGGATGGCGGGATGATGACGGCAAGGCTTCCGGCGCCAAGCACCGGGCCGTAGGCCATATGCGGCTTGTAGCCCCGCTTCAGCATCTCGGGCACCATCAGCGAGCCCATCATGCCGGTATTGGCGAGGCTCGAGCCCGACAGCGCGGAAAAGATCGTGCCGGCGGCGAGGACGACATAGGCGAGGCGTCCGCGCAGATTGCCGATGCACAGGTCGAGCGCGTAGATGACCTTCTCGCCGAGGCCGGAGCGGAAGAACAGGCTGCCCATGACAAGAAACATCGGCAGCGGGGCAAGCGCGTAGGTCGAGACAGCGTCGGAGAAGTTGGCGACCATCTGCGTCACGCCGATCGAACCGCCGAAGAACAGGTACAGCCCGATCACATTGGTGACGAAGAACGCGAAGGCGACCGGCAGCCCCAGCCCCATCAACACCAGGATGGTGCCAACGAGCACGGCGAATGGAAACAGCCAGGCCACCGGTCAGAGCCCTTCCATTTCCAGAGGATCCAGCGTGTACAGCGTGTCACGGCCGAGCAGATATCTGAGCCATTCCAGCGCCGAGAGGTAGAAGGCGAGCATGATGGGCAGAAAGACCAGCCATTTCGGCATGTCGAAGCTGCGCGTTTCATATTCGCCGCCCGCCACGGCACTGGTCAGGGACGACAGAGCGACGCTGCCGAGGTAGAGGCTGACGGCAATGCAGGCGAGATAGACCAGCTTTTCAAGCACCGCCCGTGCCCGCACCGGCAGCGCCTTGCGCAGGAACTCGACGAAGACATGGCCCTTGCTGTGGACCAGCCAGGGCATCGGCAGAAATGCCGCGTAAAGCAGGCCGTATTCCGTCGCGGATACTGCCCAGGCAAGCGGCCTCAGGCCCAGATTGCGGACGCATACATCAGCAACCACCGCGACAATGATGAGGCCAAGCACCACTTTTGCCACCGCCGCCAACGCAAGGCTCAGCTTCCCAATCGCTGCAAACAATCTGTCCATGCCCGACGACCCTCATGTCCACCTTTTGCCCTTGGCCCAGCTTTGACGGAGGGCGCACAAGGCACCCTCGGCTCGGGCTACTGAAAGAATTTCTTCAACTGATCGATGTTGGTGGGATCGCGTTTGGCCATTCTCGCCCAGCTCGCCTGCGTGGCAGCCGCCAGGAATTTGTCGCGGCCGGCGCCGGTTAAGCTGACAACCTTCTGCCCGCCGTCGATCATCGCCTGTGCCTGTTTTTCGGATTCGGCAAGGTTGGCGTCATAGCTCGCGCGCTCGTATTCGACGGCCGTGTCGGCAAGCAGCTTCTGCGCCTCGGGCGACAGCGTGTCCCATCTGGCCTTGTTGATCGAGATCAGCACGTCGGTTTTGAAGAATTGCGGATCGACACGGTATTTGGTGAATTTGTCCCAGCCGAAGGATGCATAGCCAAATACGGTATAGGCGTTGGCATTGACGACGCCGCGCTCGAGCGAGGTATAGACATCCCCCGGCGCTTGCACGATCACTGTCGCGCCCAGAGATTCGAGGAAATCGCGATAGAGCGGCGACGAACGGATCTTCAAACTGCCCCAGTCGATGCTGCCTTCATCGTTGAGCTTGGGTTCGTCGACGGTGAAGACGTTGAAGCCCGAGCCCGCGTCGACATGCGCCAGCAGATGGGCATTGGCCTTCTTCTCGAAAATTGCGCTGATGAAGTCCCAGCCGCCATTGTCGCGAACCTCCCAGGGCGTCTTCGTCGATGCGGAGAAAACCTCGCCTTCGGGCACGAGTTCGAGGAACTGCCCTGCCGGTGTGTCGATCACATCGATCAGGCCGCTCCTGAGCGCCGCGCCCTGCTGGATCGGTGGAATGACCTCCGGCCCGCCACGCACGTTGATCTGGACCACGCCCTTGCCCTTTTCGTTCACCTTTTGAACGAACTTCAGGAAGCTCTGGGCGTAGCCGTTCTGCGTCGGCGTAAAATGCACGGCGTTGAGGACGACCTCGTCGGCCATGGCGATACCCGCCACACCCGACATGAGTGCAGCCAGAACAAGGGATTTCCAAATGCGCATTGCCGTATTCCCTCTGATAGATTCACTTCGCCGGAGCCCATCATCGGGCCGATCTGAAATTGCGCGCTTCGCCGCCACACGAACGGCGGTTAGTTGACATCATCTCCTACTGTCAGGAACCGCCCATGCGCGTAGAAGACCGGCGATCGGTGAGCGCGATCCAGCGCAACGCCCGAGACGATGCCGATGACGATCATGTGCGACGCCCGCACGATGATTTCGGCCACCACGCACTCGAACATTGCCCGCGCGCCGACCAGCAAGGGCGCGCCGGTTTCGCCGCGCACCCATGATCCGGACGAGAACCGCGCGGCGCCCTTGGCTTTGGTCATGCCGCCAAAGGCACGCACAACGTTCTCCTGGTCGCCGGCGGGAAGATTGACCGAAAAAGGCAAACCTTCGCGAATGGCCGAGGCAAAGGTGCTGCCGCGGTTGACACAGGCAAGCAGCGAAGGCGGCTCGGCACTGAACGAGCAGAGAGCGGTCGCCGTGATGCCGCAAAAGCCGATCTCGTCATGCTCCGACGCGAGGATGGCGACGGAGCCCGCCACGGCCCGCATAGCCTGCTTGAACGCGCGCGGATCGATGGCGTTGTGCCCATCCACCCATAGCGTCGGAATGGCGGCGGCCGGCATCAATTTACTCGAAGCCCGGCCTGGCGCATCAGCGGCAGCACGCGGTCGCAGAAGAAGGGCAGTTCGTAGGTGTAGTTGACGAATGTGAGGGCGGCGCCGGAATAACCCTGTTCCATGATCTCGGTGAGGTCGTCGACGATCTTTTCCGGCGTGCCGATGAGCGGGAAGGTCCCGGCACCGCCGGCGAACCTCTGCCGATATTCGGTGAAGGCCTTCGCGTCATGCGAGTTCGCGAATTCCTTCTTCTTGCGCATATGCTCGTCGACGGCACCCTCGTCCGCGCATTCCAGCGCGTAGTGCCGGTAGTAGTCCTCGGCTTCCTGCTGGGTCTCCCGGCAGACGACGTGACAGACCGTATAGACGCCGACTTCGCGCCCGACTTCGGCCGCGCGGTTGGTAATGTCGACCACATGCGCACGGCCGTCGGCAATTTCGGAAAAAGTCGAAAACAGATAGTCACAGTGGCGCGCCGCGTAGTTGCGCCCCGGCGCGCCGAAGGCGGCGTTCATGGTCACCGGTCGTGGCACTTGCAAGCTTGGCGGCCGGCTAACGACACTCTTCAGATCATAGAACTCGCCGCTGAAGTCGAACGGCTCCCTCGATTGATAGGCACGCACGATGATGTTGATCCATTCCTCGGCCTGATCGTAGGTCCGCTCGCCGACCGTCTGCCCGAACATGGCGAACTCGTCCGGGTTCCAGCCGCAGACGATGTTCAAGCCGGCACGCCCGTTGGAGATGTGGTCGACCGTCGCAAGCGCTTTGGCAGCCTGCAGCGGATGAACCAGCGGCACATGCACCGTCATGAACAGGCCGATGTTTTCCGTGGCGACAGCAAGACCCGCCGCCCAGGTGAACGTCTCAAACGACCATTCCCGCACATGCGTCAAACCGCCGAAGCCGCGCCAGCGGGCGATCGGCAGCAGAAACTCGAGGCCGGCGCGGTCGGCGATGCAGGCGGAATTGAGGTTGTCTTCCCAGCGGGCACGCCAGCGCTCGGGAACGGTGGTCATTGCCAGGCCGCCATCGGCGTTCATGGAAAAGACGCCGAGCTTGAACCTGTTCGGCCCTTTCAGCGGGTGCTGCTTCCTGGTCATGGTTTCCCCCGCTGCGACATGCTCTCACCTTCACCTGTGGAATTTTGAGACGGAGGGCTCAGCTTCATGAAACGCTCCTCGGCGTTCTGAATGAAGTGGGTCATGCGGTCGTAAGCGGCGACGGCGTCGCGCTTGACGAACGCCTCATAGATTGCGCGCATGCCGGCCACGACGACGGCCTGCGTCGGCTGGTGCGACAGCGTCCTTAAACGGACGACGAGGACATGATCGGCGAACCTTGCAATGGTTTGTGAAAGGCGCTCGTTCTCGACAGCGCCGAGCCAGCAATTCCTGAATGCCGAATTGGCCTGGAAAAAGCGGTCGGCATCGCCGGCGGCGGCCGCAGCCTCCGCCTCCCGAAGCGCGGCCGCAAGCGTCTTGAGGCCAGCGGCGTCGAGTGTCCGCGCAGCGTGTGCGGCGGCCCGCGGCTCGAGCAAGCGGCGGACCTCGAAGATGTCGGCGACATCCGTTGCGGTAAGCGTGGGCAGCGTGAAGCCGCGTGTGGTGCCGACGAGATAGCCCTCATGCACCAACTGCATCAAGGCGTCGCGGACAGGCATTCTGGAAATACCGAGCTGGGCGGCAATGTCGACATCTACGAGCTTCTGGCCAGGCGCCAATTCGCCATGCTGTATGGTCAGACGGATTTGTTGATAGACCTGGGCACGCAGATTGCCATCGCCAACCCGTTTGAGCTCTATCGTTTCCGTCATCCACGCCTTCCCCTGCGAAGATTTCGTATATCGTTTGAGGCTGGTGTTCTCGCAGTGATCGTTGAAATGCAGCTACATATCGAGAGAATTCGACCTGCAGGCCACGTTCCAATGCGAAGTGGAGCACAGGCTGGATCGCCTGGCAAGATGTTTTAAGTTTATAATGTATACTGTTTAGGTTCGTTGTCCGGAGGGCAGAGGGTCACGCCATCCGTGCGGTCGCGCCGCGCGACGCGGGGAGAGCCAGCGATCCGCGCGGTTCGGTAAAAAACGTACAGACGTTTTCCCGTGACACATCGAGGCTGGCGGATTTAACTAAAAATACTTGCGATCTGCGCGTGCCGGCACGCCCACCCGATCCCCTCGCCGGTGCGCATTACTGGATCGCCCGCCGTATCGAAAGGTGCGGCGGGCTTTTGGTTTCGTTTGGCGGGGAGGCGCTTATGCGAGACTTGCCTAGGGATATCGACGCAGACGTCGTGATCGAAATCAGCAAGCTGCTCGACGACCGGGCGAAGTCCGTGCCGGTGCCGGTGCACAAGCTGGCGGCGATGATCCGGCTGGGCGTCGAGACGCGTCTGACCAATCACTCCATCGAAGAGCTGATCGTAGAGATGGCCGCGACGCGAGGGCTTCCGATGCTGTTTGATTTGCCGGCGGCAAATGTCGACAATGTCGTTCCGTTCGCCTCGGCGCGCCGTCCCCGCTGAAATTTCAGCTCGAGCCACCGATCTTCGCGTCGCCACCCGATTTCACTTGCCCTGATGCGCAGGCCGGGTGTCGCCTTTCTTTTCGGGGTCGTGGGTATGGTGGCTGTCGCGTTCGCCGCCGCCACCGGAGACCTTGCTGTGGCTGCGCCGGTCGGAATCGGCCGGCGGCTTTTCGACGCTCAGCGGCTTCTTGGCGTTTTCGTGCGCCGCGCCGGGACCACCCTGGCGGATGCTGGCAGGAGTCTTCTTCGACGTGGACATGACCTAGCGATCCTGGACGTTGCCTTGATGGGTGGTGTTGACCTTCGTATTGCCTTGCTGGCCCTGCTTGTCGGGATCCGGCACGGTCGATTGGCCGTGCGGTGCTTGGTCGGCGGCTACCGGTTTTTTGTCACCGGCTCCTTTTGGGCTCAGATTCTCCGGTGGAACAGGGGGAGGTTTTGTGCTCATGGCGTTTCTCCTTCCGCCACCCAAACAAGCGGGTCGGGAGAAAAGTTCCAGATGGCCCGGTCCGAACGGCAATTGCTGCGAATAGCCGGGCCAGCAGGCCGTGGCTTGGGCCGGCGGAAGGCCTGCGCAATCCAGGATTATTTCTTGATGATGGTTCCGTTGTTCAGATCGAAGGCCTGGGCACCGAAAGCCTGTTTATAGAAATCCTCCTGCAGCTCGCCCCATTCGCCGAGATAGGCGCCGCAATTGCTGCAATAGATCGGCGTCGAATCCTTCGGGTCGTCGGGAATATCCATCAGGATCGTCCCGCACGCCTTGCAATCGAGCTTGTCATCCAAACGGCGGCTCATCGGCCGATAATTGCGCGTTTTCGGCCCCGCGCCAACTGTCGTTTTCGTACGCAGCCCCGATGGCACGTCTTCCAACTTGCAACGGACCCCAGGCTAGCGTTCCGCCGGATTTCCGAAGGTCGGATCTCGCCGCCTCGAATACGTCCCCACCCGCGGCAGCTCGTCTGGAAAGTCGACCCAGGGCAACCTCATGTCCCAGTATGCATGGGCCTGTGGCGGAAACCGTTCGGGGTGATCGAGAAAGCCGATTGCCAGATAGAGTTCGTCGGGCAACCCTTGGTCGACATAGCCGATCGATGTCCCGCAATCCGCGCAGAAGGACCGGAGCACGCCGGAGGTTTTCGAAAAGGTCCTCGGCGTGCCGGTGAGCAACGTGAATTCGGAAGGCCGATAACCGACCCACACCGTCAGAGGGCTTCCTATCGCCTTGCGACAGTCGTCATCGTGATCGGAGCAAATCCAGAAAGGCTCGCCGCGCATCTCCGCGGTTATGGCGCCGCAAAAACAGGAGGCCGTTTCAGTTCGTGGCATTGGTTAACTTCGTTGCTGGACCGGCCTTCATTGCTGGCCTGGCATTTCGGTATTTTCCTTGGGGTTCTTCTTGATGCCGGCGGCAGGCGAGGTATCGGCCGGAGCATTGCCACCCTGGTTCTGTTCAGGGGCTCTTTTGAGCGGGGAGGTTTGCCAGCCCATATCGCCGTACAAAAAGCCTATGAGAAAGCCGACGATGATAATGGCCGAAATCACCATCGCAATTAACGCGTTACGTCGCTCCATTTCGCGCGGCTCCTTTCTTCGAGCCGAACAAACGATGGCGGAAATGGTTCCGGAAGGCCTCGACCCGGAATCGGCGGCGGCAGGCTGGCACCTCGCTGCCCCACCGACAAGCCGCTGGATTGAAAAGGCGGGCCCGCTGGAACGACAGGAATTCAGCCGGCGCGCGCGAGTTCATCTACGGCATTCAAAATCGCACTTTGGCTCGCCGGCTTCTGCACGATCCTGCAAGCGCGGAACCCGGCTGGAATTTCGCGTTCGCCGTACCCGGAGAGGAAGGCGAACGGAACACCGCGCGTTTGCAACGCTTCCGCGATCGGATAGCTGGTTTCGTCGTTCAACTGGATATCCAACAACGCCGCGTCGATGCCGCCTTCGCCAACGAGCCGAAGTGCTGCCGTTACCGACGAAACCGGTCCAACCACCTGATGGCCGGCTTTGCGCAGGTAAGCCGCCGCGTCGTCGGCGATCAGCCATTCATCCTCGACGATCAGCACACGCACCTTTCCGGTCACGACGAGCCCTCGCGGGTCAGAGGGAATGCAATTTCCGCCTCCAAACCATTTGAGCGGAAAGTTGTTTCAATTTTTCCGCCCAGCCTGTAGCCGATTTCTCCGCGCAGAAGGGTAAGGCCGAAGCCGCTGTCGGTTGGCTCCTTGATGCGGGGGCCGCCCTTCTCGCGCCAGACGAGCTTGAAGGTTCCATCCACCACCGACCATTTCACAATTATCCGCCCGGCAGGCTTCGACAGTGCGCCATATTTAGCGGCATTGGTCGCCAGTTCATGGATTGCCATGCCGAACGAAAGCCCCTGTACAGGCTTGAGGCTTACCCGCTTGCCATCGAGCTCGAACCGTTCGGCCCCGAAGGGACCAAGCTCCTGGCGCAGCAGTTCCTCGACGGAGGCTTCCGTCCAGCTTTCGCGCGAGAGCAGACTGTAGGCTCGTGACATTGCATGCAGACGGCCGATCAAAGCTTCAGCGAACTCGTCTTTTGACGCCGAGTATTCCCGCGTCCGGTTGGTGATGCTGGCGACAACCGCCAGCATGTTCTTGACGCGATGGTTCAGCTCCGAGATGAGCACCTGCTGACGCTCTTCCGCCTGCGCCAGTGTCGTCACGTCGATCAGTGTCACGACCACGCCTTGGATGCTGCCGCCTTTGTCCCGGTAAGGGTTGATGCGGACCAGGTAGAACCGGCCCTTGTCGTCGCGCGCAAGGTGATGGTTCAGGGTCTCTCCCGTCTCGAACACCGCCTGGATGTGCCGCTTCAACTCGGGGTAGTCGAGTTGGCTCGAAAGATCGGTCAGCGGTCGGCCGACATCTGACGGACGCAAGTTGAAGAACGACGACGCGGCAGGAGTAAAGGTTCGCACCACAAGGTTGCGGTCGAGGAAGATGGTGGCGATTTCCGTGCTTTCGAACAAGTTTCTGAGATCGCTGTTGGCGCGATCGAGTTCCTCTATCTTGCCGGTCAGTTCCGCATTGATGGTGTTGAGCTCTTCGTTGAGCGACTGCATTTCCTCCTTCGAGGCCTCAAGCTCCTCATTCGTCGACTGTGCCTCTTCATTGACGGAGACGAGTTCCTCGTTCGAAGATTTTACTTCCTCCAGCGCGGTTTCGTACTCCTCGATGGTCGACTGCAGCCGCTCGCGCGTGTCGCGCAACTCCCGTTCGAGATCGGCCGCGTCGTCTGTGCCGCGGCTTTCGCGGGCCGGATCGGAGCGTATCTGGGCCTGCCCCACCGGATTGAACAGGACGAGGTAGAGGGGCTCGCCATTGCTGCGTTCCGTGTACGGCTCGACTGTCAGTGTAATGAACTGAAGCTGTCCGTCGTCTTCTTCGACCGCTATGTTCTCCCGCACGACCGTGCGGCGCGTCGTTGCTGCTTCCCGCAACGCGGCGCGCATCTCAAGTCTCAGCCCGCGGCGGGCCAAGGTCAGCAACTGCCGGCTCGGGGCACCTTGCGGCGCTTCCAGATATTTACCCGTCCGCCCCGAATAGTAGACGACGTCGCCATCGCCATTGACCAGCACGTGAGGCGGGGCGAACCGCTCCAGCACCTGAGCCTCGATTGCCTGGCGCAGCGAATGGCTCGCGCCATCGTTTTTTGAGCCACGGCGTCCCGCCGGCAGGGCAGCTGTGAAGCCATTGCCGATCAGGACCGGCGGTCGCGGCGTGGCATGTTCCCGCGCCTGGAATATCCGCTGCTTTTTATCGACCGTGGCGAACAGGTCGCCGTGCTGACCGACGCTTTCCGAGGTGCCGAGGAACAGATAACCGCCCGGCCTCAGCGCATAGTGGAAGATCGGGACGACCCGGTTCTGGATCTGCGGGCCGAAATAGATCAACAGGTTGCGGCACGAAATCATATCCATACGCGAGAACGGAGGATCGCGGATGACGCTGTGCGGGGAAAAAATGCAGAGTTCGCGCACCTCTTTGGCCAGCACATAGCTCTCGCCGTCGCTGTGGAAAAAGCGTTGCCTGCGCTGTGGCGATAGCCCGTGCAGCAGCGCTTCGGGATAACGCGCCGCACGCGCCACCGCGAGCGCCGGCTCGTCGATGTCGGTCGCGAATATCTGGACGCGCGGCGGCGCGGGAAGTTTCTCCATGCGCTCGCGCATCAGCATGCCGATCGAGAACACCTCCTCGCCGGTGGCGCAGCCGGGCACCCAGACACGCACCGCATCGGACGCGTTCCTGCCCTCGAAAATCTGCGGTATGATCTTGTCCTCCAGCAATTTGAACGCTTCGGCGTCCCGAAAAAAGCTGGTGACATTGATGAGCAGGTCGCGAAACAGCTTCGCCACCTCGTCGGGATCCCTCTTCAGCCGTTCTATGTAGGTGCTGATCGACTGTAGCTGCGTTATCTGCATGCGCCGCTTTACGCGACGCAGGAACGTCTTGGCCTTGTAGCCGGAAAAGTCGTGACCGGAATGGCTGCGCAAAATGGCGTAGATTTCATCGCGGGCTCGATCTATCTCGGCCTTGCGTTCGTCGTCCGCTTCGGTCAGGCCGTTCAGCACGTCGAAACCGCGGACAAACGCCTGAAGCTTTGCACCGATCTGCTCGGCGGGCGCCGCTATGTCGATCAGGCCGCTCGAAATCGCGCTCTGCGGCATATCTGGATTGCGGGGGCCGGAACCGTTGGAGGCCTGGGCAATGGTCAGCCCGCCATGCTCCTTGATGGCCCTGGCGCCAAGCGTGCCGTCCGAATCGCCACCCGACAAAATAATGCCGACGGCATACTCGCCCTGGTCCTCGGCCAATGCGCTGAAGAAGATATCGATCGGCTTGCGCTCGCGGTTGAGCGTGTTCGGCCGGCGCAGCGAAAGCGCGCCCTTACGGATGGTGAGGACGACGTTTTGCGGCATCACATAGACCTGGTCGGGTTGGACCGCTGCCCCCTCCTCGGCCACCAAGACCGGCATTTCGGTGTAACGTCGGATGACCTCGTGCAGCAGGCTTTCCCGCTCCGGGCTGAGATGCGTGACGACGACGAACGCCATGCCGGTGTCGCCGGTCAGCCCTTTGAACAGGCCCTCCATCGCGGGAATGCCGCCGGCCGATGCGCCGACCCCGACTATGGGAAATCTTCCATTCTGGGATGCCACGCCAAGCCCCTGGTAACAGCCGCAAACACAAAGCCGTCAAATCGGGCCTTAGACCCAAATCGCGCCTCAGATTAAGACCGGGCCGAGCCTGAGGCCAGTAAATAGTCCACCAACGGAACAAAGTACCGCCGGTGGGCATTAACATTTGACTTTGGAGGCGGTTCCAATGGCAAAACGATCACCTGAAATAAAGCCGGCCAAGCGAATTCTGTTGCCCTCGCCGGATCTGACCAAGTTCCCGGTATCTGAAAACATTCCGGCTCGCCTGCTCGCGCTCGCGGAACGGTTGCAAGAGGTATTGGAGCGCCACTTTGCAGAAGTCCGCGCCGACAAGCGTAGATCCCGCAGAAAGAAGGAACAATGAGGTGCGCGACCTGCAAGGCCTGCATATCCTGATCGTCGAGGACGAATGGATGCTGGCGGGGGATCTTGCACGTTATTTCAGCAAGATGGGCGCCGTGGTGCTTGGCCCGGTAGCGACGGTGGAACAGGCATCGAAACATACGGACGAGGCCGAAGCCGCGATCCTGGACATCAATCTCAACGGACGACGGGTATTTCCGATCGCCGACGAACTGATGCGCCGTGGCGTGCCGTTCGTGTTTTTCAGCGGCGATGAAGACATCGTTATTCCCGAGCGGCTTCGGTATGCCAGCAGCCTCCGAAAATCCTCGGACGCCCAGGCTGTTTTCGACGCTCTCTTTCCAGCCGAGACGTCGGCATCGACAGGAGGTCGAGCGTCGGAGCCCTCGGACGACGTATTTTCGCTGCTGCCTAAGCTCAGGCTCGCGGCGCGCCTGCTGCTGGGAGATGTCGAGGCCTCCGACCGGCTGGTCGAGCGGACGCTCGAACAGGCTATCGGCGAAATCGACCGGAGACCATCCGGCTCCTCCACCGAGGACTGGCTCAACGGCATCATGCGAAACATCGTCAGGGCACGTGGAGCGAACCTGCTGCACTGACCGCGGCAGTTGCCGGCAATCAGACGAGGTCAGCCTTTCCGGTTGCGTTCGACGAATTTGTTGAAGCGGCTGGTTTTGCCGCCGCTGGTCTCTTCCTGGTAGAGGAAGGCCAGTTCGTTCTCGTCGAATATCCTGAAGAACTCGTCCCATTCGACAGGCTCGAACGTTTCTTCAGGCTCGCCGAAGTCGATGCGCAGTATGCCGCCCTCGCCCTTGGTGCGCACCACCGCCGGCCGGCCATCGCGATCCTCGGCCCAACGGCGGATTTCATCATGATCGGTGGTCGTCTTCGATTCAGACATTCCAATCTCCCTTCGATTCCACCGCACACCGCGAGATCCCGGTCTGCCTCGTACAACCAGCAGATGCATTGCTGCCGAGCATATGCGCGCGGTTGGTCGATTATGGCTCCTAACACCAAGCGCGCTTCGATGTTCCCGTGCCCAGCCCAAGGCGGTCGCTTCCGGAGCGCAGCGCCCGGGAACTTTGTTGAAGCAAGGGAACAAACCTTTCGCCCGGAAGTTTGGGGCGGCAAAGCCATTCGTATGAGGAGTTGTCGTGAAACGTATACTGGTCACGGGAGGCTGCGGTTTTATCGGCCGCCACGTCGCCCAGGAACTCGTTGAACATGGCTATGGGGTTTCAATTCTCGATGCGTTGCTGGACCAGGTGCATGGCGGCGAGGCAATCAGCCTGCCGCCAGGCGCCAAGCTGATCAAAGGCGACGTTCGCGATCGCGAGGCCATCGCAGAGGCGGTCGACGATGTCGACGCGATCATTCACCTGGCGGCCGAAGTCGGTGTCGGCCAGTCCATGTACGAGATCGCCCGCTATGTCGGCGCCAACGACCTCGGCACCGCCACGCTGCTGGAAGTGCTGATCAAACGCCCGATCGAACGGATAGTCGTTGCTTCGTCGATGAGCGTCTATGGCGAGGGTCTCTATGCCACGCCGGACGGCCGGCGCATCGACAATGCAAGACGGCAGCCGGACGATATCCGCAGCGGCCAATGGAATCCCCTGTCGCCGGAAGGCGAAGTCCTGTCGCCGCTGCCCACGGACGAGCAGAAACCGGTCGACCTCGCCTCGATCTACGCGCTGACAAAATACGCCCAGGAACGCGCCGTACTGATCTTCGGTGAAGCCTATGGCATCGACGCGGTGGCACTGCGCCTGTTCAATGTCTTCGGCGCCGGACAGGCGCTCTCGAACCCGTATACCGGCGTCCTGGCGAACTTCGCCTCGCGCATCGCCAATGGCCAGCGACCGCTGATTTTCGAGGACGGCGAACAGCAGCGCGATTTCGTGCACGTGCGCGACGTTGCCCGCGCCTTCCGGCTGGCGCTGGAACAGCCCCAGGCGCGCAGCCACGTCATCAACATCGGCAGCGGGCGGGCCTACGCAGTCAGCGACGTCGCCCGGCTGCTCGCCGAAGCAATGGGCGTGCCTGGCCGCCAGCCGGAAATCCTCGGCAAGGCACGCTCCGGCGATATCCGCAATTGCTTTGCCGACATATCGAAGGCGCGCGAACTGCTCGGCTTCCAGCCGCAATACCGGCTGGAGCATTCGCTCGGCGATTTCGTCGCATGGGTGCGCAACACCGTCGCCATCGATCGCAGCGCCGAGATGAAGCGGGAACTCGAAGCGCGAGGGCTGGTATCATGAGACCGGATTCACCCGATTTTCGCGAAGCGCCCGTCGCCGTTATCGGCGGCAGCGGCTTCATCGGCTCCAACCTCGCCGACAGCCTGTTGTCGGATGGCGAACCGGTGCTGGTCATCGATAATCTGAGCCGTCCCGGCGTCGAGCAGAACCTCGAATGGCTGACGCAAAAGCACGGCAGCCGTCTCACCACTGAAATCATCGACATCCGCGAGGCCGAGGCGCTGATGCCGCTCGTGGCTGGTTCGAGGGCGGTTTTCCACTTTGCCGCGCAGACCGCCGTCACCACGAGCCTGGTTCGGCCGGACGAGGATTTCGACATCAACCTGCGCGGAACGTTCAACGTCCTGGAAGCCGCTCGCCGCAGCGGCAAACGCATCCCCGTCGTTTTCGCCAGCACCAACAAGGTCTATGGGCGGCTCACTGACATTGCGATGCGCGAAGACGACGGCAAATATGCGCCTTGCGACGCCAGCATCCAGGCGCACGGCATTGACGAGACGCGCGGCCTTGATTTCTGCACGCCCTATGGCTGCTCCAAGGGCGCGGCGGACCAGTATGTCCTCGACTACGCCAAGTCATACGATCTGCCGACGGCGGTGCTGCGCATGAGCTGCATCTATGGACCGCGCCAGTTCGGGACGGAGGATCAGGGCTGGGTCGCCCATTTCCTGCTTAGCGCGTTCTCCGACCGGCCGATCACCATCTATGGCGACGGCAAGCAGGTGCGCGACATCCTGCATGTTGCCGACGCGGTCGCGGCCTACCGCGCGGTGCTCGACCGGATCGAGGAAATCAAGGGCCAGGCATTCAATCTCGGCGGCGGACCGGAAAACGCCGTCAGCCTGCGCATGCTACTGAAGGAGATTTGCGACATAACGAAACGGGACGTTTCGATCCGTTACGACCGCGAACGCACCGGCGACCAACCGTTCTTCGTCGCCGACACACGCGCGATCGAGGCGGCGCTGGGATGGAAAGCGCATGTCTCGTGGCGAAACGGCATCCGCGACCTCGCCGATTGGCTGCAGCGTCATCGCGCCGACCCGCATCCCGAACCGGCGAGGTACGTAGCATGAAGGTCGCTCTGGTCAATCCGTCCTGGACCTACCAGGACAGCATCTATTTCGGCTGCCGCCAGCCGCATCTGCCGCTCGAACTCGGCTATTCGAAAGCCTTGCTCGAAGCCGCCGGTCACGAGGTGCTGATGCTGGACGGGCAGATCCAGAAGCTCGACAACGCCGCGCTTGCCGATCGCGTCGCCGCTTTCGAGGCTGATATGACCGTCGTCAGCACCGCGCCGACCTACCTGTTCTGGCGCTGCGCACCGCCCGAGTTGCGCGTGCCGGCTGAGTTTCTCAACCATCTTGCCGGGCGCGGCGGCCGCACCGTCGCCGTCGGGCCGCACGGCTCGGCGACGCCGGCGCCGACTTTGCGCAAGCTTGGCGTCGACATTGTCGTGCGCGGCGAATGCGAGGAAGTGGTCGCGGAACTCGCCCGGCGCGACGACTGGAATGCTGTGCCGTCCACCGCCCATTTTGAGGATGGAGAACTGGTTTCGAACGGCAGCGCGCATGCGAGCTCGTTCATCGATCACCCAGCGCTCGAATGGCCATCGGACTGGATTGCCGCCCATTCGCACCACCATCACCGCTTCGACGACAACCAGGTCGGCTTTGGCGCCGAGGTCGAGGCTTCGCGCGGCTGCCCGTATAATTGCAGCTTCTGCGCCAAGATCGATTTCCGCGACGCCTATCGCCGTCGGAACCACGAAGCGGTGATCGCCGAGATCGACCGGCTGATCGCACAGGGCGTCGGCTACATCTACTTCATCGACGAGATATTCCTGCCACAAAAGGCATTGCTGGAAGCGCTGGTCGATCGCGATGTGAAGTTCGGCGTGCAGACGCGGATCGACCTCTGGAAACCGGAACTGCTGAAACTGCTTGGCGCCGCCGGCTGCGTCTCGATCGAGGCGGGGCTCGAAAGCCTGACGGTGGAAGGCCGCGCCATGCTGGCAAAACGCTGCCGGCTGGGCACCGAGGAACTGGCTGCGTTGCTGGTCGACGCCAGGCGCCATGTGCCGTTCGTTCAGGCCAATCTCATCGGCGTGGTCGAAGACGATCCCGCGCTGGTCGACTATTGGCGAAAGCACCTGATCGACAACGGCGTTTGGGCCAACGAACCGGTGCCGCTTTATCCTTATCCGAGTTCGCCCAGCTACCGCGAACTTTGGGGCGAGCCGGACGATCTCGCCTGGGAGCGCGCGCATGAACATTACCTCGCATCCTTCCGGACGTTCAGCGACATCCAGGAGAAGCGTCCGCGTCCGCTGGCTGAATTGGAGGCCACATGTTGCGGACACTGAGCCCGCCGCGTCGCATCCTGATGACTGTCGATGCCGTCGGCGGCGTCTGGCGCTATGCGCTCGATCTGGCCAGGCAACTCGTCGCCGGAGGCGACAGTGTCGTGCTTGCCGGGCTTGGTCCGGAACCGTCCAGGCAGCAGGCCGAGGAGGCCCAGTCATTCGCGGCGCTGACCTGGCTCAACACGCCGCCCGACTGGATGACCCGCGACGAGCAAGACCTCGACGCGTTGCAGCAGGAGCTGCTCCCGCTCATCCGTGACTACGCCATCGAAATCGTCCATCTCAACGCGCCGACGCAGGCTGCGGGGCTCGACGTGCCCTGCCCGGTCGTGGCGGTGTCGCATTCCTGCGTGGTGACATGGTTCCACGCCGTCAAAGGACAGGCGGCGGACGGCGATTGGGCCTGGCAAAAGGACCGCAACCGGCGCGGTTTCGATGACGCAGGCATGGTCGTTGCACCCAGCCGCAGCCATGCCGACATGCTGGAAACCTGCTACGGGCCGATCGCCCGCCTGAGCGTCGTCGGCAACGGTGCACGGCCCGGGCCGAAGAGCGAAAGGCGGGAATCGGTCGTTTTCGCCGCTGCGCGCTGGTGGGACGAGGGAAAGAATGCGGCGGTGCTGGACCGGGCCGCTTCCCGCACGCAATGGCCGGTCTTCGTCGCCGGCTCGCTGCAAGGCCCGGACGGCCAGCATGTTGGCTTCAGCCACGCCGTTCCCGTCGGGCCGGTACCGCATGAGGAAGTGCGCCTGCTGATGGCGCGGGCCGGCATTTTCGTATCGCCGTCGCGCTACGAACCGTTCGGTCTGGCCACGCTGGAAGCCGCGATGTCGAAGACGCCTTTGGTGCTCGCCGATATTTCGACCTATCGCGAACTGTGGGACGGCGCGGCCATGTTCTACGACGCGCGCGATCCGAGCGATCTCGCCAGATGCATCAGCAGCCTGTGCAGTGACGCGCAGCGCCGGCGAGAACTCGGTGAGGCAGCGGCCCGCCGAAGCCGTAGATTTTCATTGGCAAGACAGGCGACCGCCATGCGCGGCGTCTACGACAAGGCGGCCCTGGCCACCATGGCGGGTAGTTGATTATGCGGTTTTTGTTCTACACCCATTCGATCGTTTCCGACTGGAACCACGGCAACGCACATTTCCTGCGGGGCATCATGCGTGAGCTGGTCGCGCGCGGGCACCAGGCTATCGCGCTGGAGCCCGCCGACGGCTGGAGCCGGTCGAACCTGCTGGCCGAGAAAGGATCCTTCGCCATCGAACGATTCCGGAAGGACTTTCCCGAGCTGATGCCGGTCACCTATGACGCCGCCTTCGACCACGAAGCCTGGATCTCCGATGCCGATGTGGTGATCGTGCATGAGTGGACCGAGCCGGATCTTGTCGCGCGGCTGGGCAGGGTGAAAGCGAATGGCGGGCGTTTCACGCTGCTGTTCCACGACACGCACCATCGCGCCATATCGGCCACGCAAGCGATCTCCTCCTTGCGGCTTGAACATTATGACGGCGTGCTCGCCTTCGGCGAGGCGCTGCGGGAAAGCTATCTCCGTGCCGGATGGGGCAAGCGGGTCTTCACCTGGCACGAGGCAGCCGATGACCACCTGTTCCAGCCGCATCCTGAAATCGAGCGTAGTTCCGACCTTATCTGGATCGGCAATTGGGGCGACGACGAGCGCAGCGCCGAAATCAGGGAGTTCCTGGTCGGCCCGGTGCGTGAGCTCGGCCTGAGCGGAACCGTCCACGGCGTTCGCTATCCGCCGGAGGCGCTCGCCGACCTTGCGGCCGCCGGCCTGCGCTACGAAGGCTGGATCGCCAATGCCGACGTGCCGAAGGCATTCGCGGCGAACCGCATCACGGTTCACATCCCGCGGCGTCCATATCGCGAAAGCCTGCCCGGCATCCCGACCATCCGCATGTTCGAGGCGCTCGCCTGCGGCATTCCGCTTGTTTCGGCGCCTTGGTCCGATGTCGAACGCTTGTTCAGGCCCGGCACCGATTTCTTGTTTGCAAATAATGGCTTCGAGATGGGGCGTCATCTTCGCGCCGTGCTGCACGATGCGGATCTCGCCGCTTCTCTGGCGACCTCGGGCCTCGAGACCATCCGCTTGCGGCACACATGCCGGCACCGGGCGGATGAATTGTTCGGCGTGCTCGCCGAATGCGGGCACCGCCAAGCCGCCGACACGATCCTTGCAAAGGAGGCCGCCGAATGAAGATCGCATTCTATGGATCGAGTCTGCTGTCGTCCTATTGGAACGGCGCGGCAACCTATTACCGCGGGCTGCTCAAGGCCTTGGCAAGGCTCGGCTATGACATCACCTTCTACGAGCCGGACGTCTACGATCGCCAGAAAAACCGCGACATCGAGGCGCCGGACTGGTGTGCCGTGGTCGTCTACGAGGCCACCCCGCATGCCATGATGCAGGTGGCCGCGCGGGCGGCGGAGGCAGATATCGTCGTCAAGGCAAGCGGCGTCGGTTTCGCCGACGACGCGCTGTTGCGGGCGGTGCTCGATCACGCCCGTGCCGATGCGCTGACCGTATTCTGGGATGTCGATGCGCCGGCGACGCTCGGCCAGTTGCGCGACGAGCCCGACCATCCGCTGCATCGCGCGCTGCAGGAAATCGACCTCGTGCTGACCTATGGCGGCGGCGACCCGGTGGTCTGGGCCTATCGGGCCATGGGAGCGGCCGAATGCGTGCCGATCTACAATGCGCTCGATCCGGAAACTCATCATCCGGTCGGCAAAGATATGCGTTTTGCCTGCGATCTCGCCTTCCTCGGCAACCGGCTGCCGGACCGCGAGGCGCGCGTCGAGGCCTTCTTCCTCGACCCGGCCGGCCGCTCGGCCGATCAGCGCTTCCTGCTCGGCGGATCTGGCTGGGGCGACAAGCAGATGCCCGCCAATGTCCGATGGCTCGGCCATGTCGGCACGCGTGACCACAATGCTCTGAACGTCACGGCCAAGGCGGTGCTGAACATCAGCCGCGACAGCATGGCGGCCAATGGCTTTTCACCTGCGACGCGCGTGTTCGAGGCAGCCGGCGCCGGCGCGTGCCTCATCACCGACGCCTGGCTCGGTGTGGACCTGTTCCTGAAACCCGGCGAGGAAATCCTGGTCGCGCGCGATGGCGAGGACGTCGCCGAGATCATGCAAAGCCTTAGCGCCGAACAGGCCAAGGCGATCGGGGCATCCGCGCTTCGGCGGGTACTTGGCGAACATACCTATACGACACGGGCCGTTTTGGCCGACGCCATTTTCAGGCGCCATTTCGAGCGTCCGACCGTGGAGGCGGCCGAATGACGAAGCCGCTCGACATCGTCTTTCTTGGCCTGTCGCTCTCCTCGTCCTGGGGAAACGGCCACGCCACCACCTTTCGGGGGCTGCTTAAAGGTCTCCACGAACTCGGTCACCGCGTCACCTTTCTCGAACGCGACGTGCCGTGGTACGCAAGTCACCGGGATCTGCGCGACCCCGATTTCTGCGCGTTGCGCTACTATGAAACGACCGATGATCTTCGCCGCAATTTTGCGCGCTGCCTGCGCGATGCCGATATCGTGGTCGTCGGCTCCTTCGTTCCCGAAGGTCCTGAAATCATCGACGTCGTGGCATCGCTGTGCACAGGTCAGTTCTGCTTCTACGACATCGACACGCCGGTCACGCTGGCAAAGCTTTCAACCGATGATTGCGAGTATATTGCCAGGCGGCAGGTCCCGTATTTCGATGCCTACTTCTCCTTTACCGGCGGGCCGACGCTTGCCCGTCTGACTGCGGAATTCGGCGCGAGGCGGGCCGAGCCGCTCTACTGTTCCGTCGACCCGGAACGGCATCACGGAACCGGTGACCCAATCCGCTGGGATCTCGGCTATCTCGGCACGTACAGCCCCGACCGCCAGGCGACGCTGGAGGCCCTGCTGTTCGAACCGGCGCGTCGCATGCCTGAGCGTCGCTTCGTCGTTGCCGGCTCGCAATATCCGCGCGAAATCGCCTGGCCGGACAATGTCGATCGCATCGAACACCTGCCGCCGGCAGACCATGCCGCCTTTTACAGCCGCCAACGCTACACGTTGAACGTCACGCGCAGTTCCATGATCGCGGCCGGATGGTCGCCCAGCGTGCGCCTCTTCGAGGCAGCCGCCTGCGGCACGGCGATCATCAGCGATTGCTGGGCCGGACTGGACAGCTTGTTTCCAGGGCGGACGATCCACACGGCGCGCAGAACCGAGGACGTAATCGGTATCCTGTCTGGAGAATCCGACGGCGCCCGGCTTGCCATGGCCAAGCAGGCGCGCGTGCTCATCCTGGCAGCTCACACAAGCATCGCAAGAGCCCGCGAATTCGTTGCGCTGCTGGCGCAAGCCAAATCGCCACGTTCTGTTCTCGATCTGGACGTCGAGAGCGCAGCATGACCCGCAGACGGGAGAAGATAGAGATGCAGCTATCAAGAAAGGCGCAACGGACCAAGACCGTGCTTGTCGCCGGCGGCGCCGGCTTCCTCGGTTCGCATCTTTGCGAGACAATGCTCCAGGCCGGCTGGCGCGTGATCTGCGTCGACAATTTCCTTACCGGCCGCATGGAGAACATAGCATCGATCGCCGATCGTCCGGATTTTCGGCTGATCAAGCAAGACATTTGCCGGCCGTTGGAGCTTGGCGAACCGGTGGATCGCATCTTCAACATGGCATGCGCGGCCTCGCCGCCGCGTTACCAGGCCGACCCGGTCCACACGACGCGGACTTGTGTCATCGGGACGCTCAATCTGCTGGAGCTCGCCGCCCGTGATGGCGCCCGCTTCCTGCAGGCGTCCACCAGCGAAATTTATGGCGATCCCGAACAGCATCCGCAGAAGGAAGACTATGTCGGCCACGTGAACTGCATCGGCCCCCGCGCCTGCTATGACGAAGGCAAGCGCACCGCCGAAACCTTATGCTTCGATTATCTGAGAATGGGAAAAGCCGATATCCGTGTCGCGCGCATCTTCAACACCTACGGCCCCAGGATGGACCCTGCGGACGGACGGATCGTTTCCAATCTGATCATGCAGGCACTCGAGAGACGGCCGCTGACCATATTCGGCGACGGGCTGCAGACCAGGTCGTTCTGCTACGTTTCCGATCTGGTCGACGGCTTGATCCGGTTGATGGAGGTCGATCCCAATCCACGCCAGCCGGTCAATCTGGGCAATCCGGGGGAGTTCACCATCCTGCAACTGGCGAGCCTGGTGAGAAGCATGACCGCAACCAAATCGGGCCTGAAATTCCTGCCGCTGCCGCAAGACGATCCTCGTCGTCGGCAACCCGACATTTCCCGCGCAAAGAAGCTTCTCGGTTGGTCGCCAAAAGTGCCGCTCAGGCAAGGTTTGATGCGCACGATCGGCTATTTTGCCGAGCTTGAGACGGCGCAGATGATCGACAGAAGACGTCGAATTGCCGCCACCGTGCGTTCTGCCTCAGGCCGGCTGCAAAACCTGCCCGCCTGAGGCGGGGAGCGTCTGGCCGCTGCACGATCGCGCGGTCGTTTCGGATTTCGTCACTTTTTCTCGTCGCGGGAACAACCCGTCCAGCTTCTGGTTCTGCCAAGGTACCGGCATGGAGACGATTATGCATCCGAAGCGATCCGCCAAAGACATCGAGCAAATGGCCGCAAAGGAGACGGCTGCCTTCCTGCGGCGCGCCTCCATCACCTATCTGGAATGTTGCGTGAGCCTGATGATGACGCATCTTCAGCGCGAGGAGGTAGTCGCCATCCTCGAAAAGGAAGCGGATATGCTTCGCCGGCTGGACTGATCCTGGTCGAAGGGCCGCAGTTCCCCTTGGTTCTCCAGGAAACGAAGCAACATCGAGGTATAACGTCTTGCCGCGGCCGCCAGCCGGATCTGTTCCCGATCATCGCCAGATCGTGCAGCCATGCTCCACAAGCCAAGCTGGAACGCAAGATAGCAGGGCTCATAGTATTGGACCAGATTGGCATCGACGGGACGTGAGGCTCTCACTTCCACAGCCTTGCAAAGCGCCCCAGTCGCCGGGTCGGAGAGGCTGTACTCGACACGGGCGCCGGCAATGTCCCAGGCGATGTTCTGGCAGCCGATCAGATCGTGCGATCGGCAATGATCGAGGGCGTCCGTCTTGACCAGCGTTCCACTGCGCGAAAGGATGAACTCCCACGGATGAAGCCGCCCGTCGATCTCGACCCGCTGCATGGTCTTGGGTGGAGCCTGTTTCGAGAACCAGGTCTGCAGCTCCGCCGCGCGGCGTTCGCCCAGCGCTTCACTTGCATTCCGCACGGCCATGTCGGCAAGCGCCTCCAGCGAGGCGCCTGGCTCCGAGGCGGGCAGATTGGCTGCGCGCCAGGCGAGATAGCGCGCCAGGTGAGCGACCAATTTTTCTTTCGAAAGCGTTGCCCGGTCCAGCGTTGTGCCGTCGATCCAGCGTTCGGCCAGAAAGCCATGGCACAGCCCGGCGACTTCCGGGCCAAAGCCTGCGTCGTGCAGCCTCCTGGCGGTCTCGGCCTTGTGCATTCCGATTTCACCGAGGCCGACGAATTTGACCGACCATTTTTCCCGGCCGGCGGAAGCGAGGAACTTCCGCCGCTCGAGGCCGCGATGAACGGGCGGCCACTGATCCTGCGAGCCATAATGCAAGCGACGCCACTCTCCGGCGGATATTTCCATCAGGCTGACCGCTGTGCGGCCGATCATTCTAGCCACCCAATCCCGCAGCGCCGGCAGAGCGGATCCAGCGGGGAAAGTCCGTTCGAAATCCGCGGTGTGTTTTTGGCACACCGTCCATGCCTCACGGATGTCCGCCGACGTCTCGGGGCCCGGGCCACCCAAATGACTTGGGAACAGATGGATGCGCCTGGCATCGATGCCCAGCGCTTGTAGCCATGCGACGACGGCATGGAACGAGCTGCCGGACAGACCCGGGCCCTCATCGACGATGGCAAAGCGGGCCGACGGCTTCGCCATCCAGCCCCTGATCAGCTCCGGATCGGCGGCAAGCCGCCTGCGAAACGGGTGGCCGGTCGGACGGACGCTGACGGGTGCTGGCGCGCCGATGGCTGCAGCCACCATCGCGGCAAGCCCCAGGCCGATGCTGCGGATGCCGATTACGCATGTGTTCGCATCGAGACCCGACTGCCGCGCGGCGACGAAATAGCTCTCCGGATAAAGCCCGTAATGAGCGTAGCCCTCAGCCGCGCCGGTCAGAATGTCGGCATCGCATTCGAGTTCGGCCAACATTCGCGGCACTTCGGCATCGACCGGGCCGGCGACGGCGAATCCGGCTCTCCACGATCTGCCCACCTCCCGGGCCAAGCCGACCAGGAGATTTGCGCCCGCGATCCGTTGTGGGGAATTCCTGTCCGTGCCCTTGGCCTCGAATTCCGCGTCGGCAAGGCCCTGGACCAATTCCGAGACCTTGATGAACAGGCCGACCAGGGCTGCGTGCCGTCCGATCCCGCTTGGCATGTCCGCGATGTGCCCGGCCGCGTCGCGAGCCGAGGCGCGAACATATCGCGCGCTCTCAGTTTGCTTGTGGTCGCCATAGACGATCATTGTCCGTCCCGGTTGGCCTCATCCCCTGCTGCACAACTCGGCGGACGCTACTTTGATCCACCGTCGGTTGCACGATTTTTACAGCCGGCAAGGAACAATCCGGGAGGAAGGCGGTTTGGCACGAAGAACTTACCTTCAACAGCATAGGCAGCGGTTTCGTGGGATCGAAGAAAGTTCGGATCGGAATAGTCGGCGTCGGCAACTGCGCCTCCTCCCTTGTTCAGGGCATCACCTATTACCGCGACGCAAGGAGCAATGAGCCCATACCCGGGCTGATGCATGCCGATCTGGGCGGCTACCATGTCAAGGACATCGAGGTGGTCTGCGCTTTCGACGTCGCCAAGGGCAAGGTCGGACGTGATGTGGCAGACGCGATCTACAGCGCGCCCAACAATACTTTCCGCTTTGCCAATGTTGCGCCTACCGGCGTTCGCGTCGAACGCGGACCGACGCTGGACGGCATCGGCAAATATCTGCGCGACGAGATCGAGGAGGCCGACGAGCCGGTCGCCAATGTCGGCAACATCCTCGCCGAAAGCGGCACCGAGATCCTGGTGTCTTATCTGCCTGTCGGTTCGGAGGAGGCAACACGCTTTTACGCCGAGTGCGCGCTCGAGGCGGGCTGCGCCTTCGTCAACTGCATACCTGTCTTCATCGCCTCGCGGCCGGAGTGGCGCCGGCGCTTCGAGCAGCACGGGCTGCCGCTAATCGGCGACGACATCAAGAGCCAGGTCGGTGCGACGATCGTCCACCGGCTGCTCGCCAACCTGTTTCGTGAGCGCGGCGTGCGCATCGATCGCACCTACCAGCTCAATTTCGGCGGCAACACCGACTTCCTCAACATGCTGGAGCGCGAGCGGCTGGAATCAAAGAAGATCTCAAAGACGCAATCCGTCACCAGCCAGATCGACGTCCCCCTGGAGCCCGGCAACATTCACGTCGGGCCGAGCGACCATGTCCCGTGGCTGACCGACCGCAAGTGGGCCTATATCCGGGTTGAAGGCACGACCTTCGGCGGCGTGCCGCTGAATGCCGAGCTCAAGCTGGAAGTGTGGGATTCGCCCAATTCGGCCGGCGTCGTCATCGATGCGGTGCGTTGCGCCAAGCTGGCGCTCGACCGCGGCATCGCGGGCGCGCTGACCGGCCCATGCAGCTATTTCATGAAATCGCCGCCCGAGCAGTTCACCGACGCGGAAGCCCGCCAGCGCACACTCTCTTTCATCGCTGGCAAGGACGAGCCGATGCTCGATGCGGCGGAATGACGACGACGTTTTTTCTGGTGCGCCACGCCGCGCATGACAATGTCGGCTGTTATCTTGCCGGGCGGATGGCCGGCGTTTGCCTCGGCGAGGCCGGCAGGGCACAGGCCTCGCATCTGGCTGACCGTATGGCACGCGAGCCGGTAGCGGCAATCTTCTGCAGCCCGCGCGAACGCACGCAGGAGACTGCCAATCCGATGGCGCTCGCCTGTAATGCCGGTGAAATCGTGATCCGCGAGGAACTCGATGAGATCGACTTCGGCACCTGGTCGGGAAAGACCTTCGAGGAGCTGAACAAGGATGCCGACTGGCGAGCGTGGAACGACCAGCGTCAGCAGGCGAGAACGCCGAGCGGCGAGACCATGCTAGACGTGCAGCAACGCGTCGTCTTGCTGATCGAACAGGTCCGCGGCACCTACCAGAACCAATGCGTTGCACTGGTCAGCCATGCCGACGTCATCAAGGCCGCGGTGTGCAAAGTGCTCGGCCTGTCGCTGGGGAACTGCTTTCGCTTCGATATCGACCCAGCGTCGATCACCACGGTTGTTTGGGGGGACTGGGGGTCGAAGCTGATCAGACTCAACGAAGCTGCCTGACGAGGAATTTGCCGGATGCGCATGGTCATTTTCGGTCTTACCGTGACATCGTCGTGGGGCAACGGCCACGCCACGCTGTGGCGCGGATTGATCCGGGCGATGGCCGGGCTGGGCTGGTCCATCACCTTCTTCGAACGCAACACCCCCTATTATGCCGGTACACGCGATCTCGACCAGTTGGATGGCGGCAACCTTGTCCTTTACCCGGATTGGGAGGACATCCAACGCGTTGCCGAGCAGGCGATGAAAGAGGCCGATGTCGTCATCGTCACCTCCTATTGTCCCGATGCCGTGAGCGCGTCCCGCCTTGCTCACCAGGCCTGTCGCGGGCTGAAGGTCTTCTACGATCTGGACACGCCGGTGACGCTGGCGCGGATCGAACAAGGCGAGCCTCCGGCCTATTTCGGGCCGGAAGGGCTTCGCGATTTCGATCTCGTGCTGAGCTACACGGGAGGAACCGCGATCGACGCATTGAGGTCGACGCTGGGTGCACGCCGCGTCATGCCGCTCTACGGCCATGTCGATCCAGAGCGACACCGGCCCGCCCCGCCCAGGCCGGAGTTTGCCGGTGACCTGTCCTATCTTGGAACCTATGCGGCAGACCGCCAGGCCGGGGTCGAGAGGTTGCTGGTCAGCCCGGCTGCGCGCCTGCCGGATCGCCGTTTCATTATTGGCGGCGCACAATATCCGCAGGAATTCCCGTGGAGCGACAATATTTTCTTCGTCCGGCATCTGCCGCCGGCCGACCACCCCGCCTTCTTTTCATCTTCACGACTGACCCTGAACGTGACCCGCGAGGCGATGGCCGAACGGGGCTGGTGTCCTTCCGGCCGGCTGTTCGAAGCCGCCGCTTGCGGGGCTGCGATGGTGAGCGACACATGGCCCGGACTGGAGGCCTTTTTCCGGCCCGGTGAAGAGATCGTCGTGGCCAACAGCACCGACGACGTGGTCGCGGCAATCGACCTGTCCGACGCCGAGCTTGACGCGATTCGCCGCCGTGCGCGCGAGCGGGTGCTGGACGAACACACCTCGGCGCGGCGCGCGAAGGAATTCGACCGCATCCTGTCCGATGCACTGCACGGCTCCACGCATGGCGAGCCATTGAAGGAGGCAGTTTGATGTTGGGCATCGTGCCCGCAGCCGGACGGGGAAGCCGCATCCAGCCGCTCGGCTTTTCGAAGGAGCTTCTGCCGGTCGGCAGCCGCATCGACGGCAACACCGAGCGGCCTTGCGCGGTCAGCGAATACCTGGTGCGCCGCATGGTCCGCGCTGGGGCCGACAAGATCTGCTTCGTCATCGGCTCGGGTAAGTCGGATATCCTGGAATATTATTCTGCCGGCTATGCCGACGCGGCCGCTCTGTTTGTGGTGCAGCCCTCTCCGGTCGGCCTTTGCGACGCCATCTTCCGCGCCGCACCGCTCGTCGCAGCCGACGAGACCGTTCTGGTCGGGTTGCCCGACACGATCTGGTTTCCCGAAGACGGCTTCCTGGCCCTCCCGGACGACGGCCTGTCCTTCCTGCTGTTTCCGGTGGACCAGCCGGAGTTCTTCGATGCCGTCGTTGTCGACCCGGACGGCCGGGTGAAGCAAATCCAGGTCAAGCAACAGAATGCCGCATCGAACTGGATCTGGGGTGCGTTCAAGATGCCCGGCCGCACCCTTCATCAGCTCGCCGCGCTGTGGCGGGAACGGGACCGGTGCGACGAATACATCGGCACACTGGTCAACGCCTATCTCGCCGCCGGGGGCGAAGCCTATGGCATCAAGGCTGGCACCGCCTATGTCGACGTCGGCACCTTCAACGGCTACCGCACCGCATTGCGGCTGCTTGAAAGCGCCGCCGGTACCAAGGACGACCAAGCCGCCATTACGCTGCCCGGCCACCAGCACGTCCCTATCCTCGCAGGCGAAGGAGGCTAGCCATGCTGCATTCCGATGCCGAGATCCGCCGCCGTATCAATGCGCTCGGCCCATGGTTCCACAATATGGAGCTGGCCGGCATCGAAACCGCTCCCGACCATTTCCTTGGCAACTATCCGCTGATCAAATGGCGCAAATTCGCCGGCGCGATTCCCGCCGATCTTTCCGGTAAGGCGGTGCTCGACATAGGCTGCAATGCGGGTTTCTACTCGATCGAGATGAAACGTCGCGGCGCCGGCCGCGTGCTAGGCATCGACTTCGATGAAGCTTACCTGGCGCAGGCGCGCTTTGCCGCCGAGGTCGCAGACTGCGACATCGAATTCCGGCAGCTCTCGGTCTACGACGTTGGCGCCCTGCATGAGCGGTTCGACATCGTGCTGTTCATGGGCGTGCTCTACCATTTGCGCCATCCTCTGCTCGCACTCGATCTGATCCGGGAGCACGTCGCCGACGACCTGATGATCTTCCAGTCGATGCAACGCGGCAGCACCAACGTGCCGGCGCTCGAGCAGAACTATCATTTCTGGACCCACGACCTTTTCGACCGGCCGGAATTCCCAAAGCTGCATTTCATCGAGCATCGTTACGCCGACGACCCGACCAACTGGTGGATTCCCAATCGCGCCTGCACCGAAGCCATGCTTCGCAGCGCCGGCTTCAAGATCGTGCTGCAACCGGAACAGGAGGTCTATTTCTGCCGCACCGCCGACGTGCCGGCCGGCGGCGGCGCCGTCTACCCGTCGAAAGGACAGATAAATGATTGAAGCCGCGATGATCTGGAACGAGCCCAACAACAAATCCCACTGGGATCCCGAGCTCGACCCCGACTGGAGCCGCTTCGCCGCTACGGCAATCCTGGCCGCCGACGCGATCGCGGCGGAGAATCCCGCCTTGACCAAGGTGCTGGGCGGCATCTCGCCGATCGATGCCGGCTTCATGACCCGGATGAAGGAATTCGGCGTGCTCGATCACGTCGACGCGGTCGCCGTACACGGCTTTCCGCTCGACTGGAACCTCTGGCAGATCCACGAATGGCCGCAGAAGGTCGGCGAGATCTCGGCTGTCACCGATCTTCCGGTATGGGTCAGCGAGGTCGGCGTGTCGACCTTCGGCGCCGAGGAGGTACAGGTCTGGGGCCTGCGCCGGACCGCGGAATTGCTGATCGGCAACGCACCGCGCATCCAATGGTACAGCCTCTACGACCTGCCGCGCGAGTGGGAAGCGACGACGCGCCATCGCGAGGCGGAAGGCTCGTCTTACTATCGCCATTTCTACATGGGCCTGCTTCGCCAGGACGGCACGCCAAAGCCCGCGCTCGAGGAGTTCCTGCACCACACGCCGGCATTAGGACTGGTGCAGTGGTTCCATTTCGAAGATCACCGGCTTGATGACGCCGTTGCCTGGATGAAACGCCTCGGCGTCACCAATCTGCGTACCGGACTTTCCTGGGCCGACAGCTTCAGGCCGAACGCGCTTGACTGGTTCGACCGGCAGATGGAGGCGTTGGCCGACTTCGACGTTACCGTTACTTTCTGCTTCACGCCGGAGCATCGCGGAATGATGCCGCACCACAGCAGTCCGCCGCTGGTGCCGGAGGAATTCGCCGAGTTCTGCGCGGCAATGACGCGCCGCTATGCCGGCAGCATCGCTGCCCCCTCCGTCGGCAGGCTACGCGCCTCCGCGGCGTGAGGAGCTTCGGCTCTCCCGCCATGACGCTCACCGTCCTCAACGTCGCCTATCCCCTCGCCCCGGTCGGGCCGGATGCGGTCGGTGGTGCCGAGCAGGTGCTGTCGATGCTCGACCAGGCGCTCGTACAGGCCGGACACCGCTCGATCGTGATCGGTTGCCAGGGCTCGAGCGCTGCGGGCACTCTCATCGAGACGCCGGCCGAACCGGGCGTGCTCGATGAAGCGGCGAAGCGCCGGGCGCAGCGTGCTCATCGCGCTGCAATCGCTACCGCACGCGCTCGCTGGCCAATCGACGTGGTTCATTTGCACGGCATCGATTTCGACGCCTATCTGCCGGGCGACGGGCCGACATTGGTGACCCTGCACTTGCCGCTCGACTGGTATCCGGCCGACGCTCTCAATCCGACACGGGAGGATCTGTGGCTGCATGCGGTATCAGCGGCTCAGCAAAGAACCGCGCCGCCGGGAGCCAGGCTCATCGAACCGATCCCGAACGGAGTGGACATCGACGCGCTCAGCGAGCGGCAGGCCAAGCGCGACTTTGCCCTCGTGCTCAGCCGCGTCTGCCCGGAAAAGGGCATCCATCTGGCGCTGGACGCAGCCAAGAAGGCCGGTGTGCCGTTGGTCATCGGCGGCAAAGTCTACCCTTACGAAACCCACACCGCGTATTTTGGCGACGAGGTCGAACCTCGGCTGGACGACCGGCGCCGCTTCCTTGGTCCGGTCGGCTTTGTCGCCAAGCGGCACCTGCTGAACACAGCCCGATGCCTGGTCATCCCGAGCCTCGCCGCGGAAACCAGTTCGCTCGTGGCCATGGAGGCGCTCGCCTGCGGCACACCCGTGGTGGCCTTCCCGAATGGCGCACTGCCGGATGTGGTTGAGCACGGCAAGACCGGGTATCTGGTCGGGGATGTCGACGAGATGGCGCAAGCCATCCTTGCCGCGGCCGGCCTGGATCCCGAGACCTGCCGGGCCGAGGCGCGGCGGCGCTTTTCACTCGACCGCATGGTTTCCTCCTACATGGACGCCTATCGGGCGCTGGCACGGCTCGGCACAGACAGCGGGCAGCTCGCGACGGCGAAGTGAGCGGGACATGCTCCGCGGTGAGATCATCGACGATCCGGCCGGCCTCGAAGCCCTTGAGCCACACTGGTGGGAACTCTGGTCGCGCAGTCCCTCGGCGACGCCGTTCCAGTCTCCCGCATGGTTACTGCCATGGTGGCGGACATTCGCTCCCGGCGAGCTAGCGACCGTCGCCGTTTGGAGTGGCGACGATCTGGTCGGCCTGGCGCCACTCTATCTGGAACGCCAGGACGCCGGCGCGCGGCTGCTTCCGCTCGGCATTTCGTTGAGCGACTATCTGGACGTCCTTTGTATTCCCGAAACCGCCGAACCGGTCGCCGTCGCCATCGCCGACACGGTTCTTTCCCTCGGCTGGTCGCAGTGGATCTTGCAGGACCTGCCTCCCGGCGGCGCCGGCCTTGCCATCAGGCATGCCGCGCTCGAATCGTGCCAAGCCGTCAGTCATGCCGCTTGCCCGGTGCTCGCTCTCGTCGGCGACCAGACGCTTCAAGGCTGTGTTCCGGCGCGGCGGAGGCGCCAATTGCGCCGCGCCCTCGGGGCCGCGTCGAGACGCGGCAGGGTCTCCATCGAACCCGCTTTGTCCGATCCGCAGACATTCCTCGATCACCTGATCCGCCTTCACCGCGCGCGCTGGGCCGGACACGGCGACGGGGTTCTGTCCGATTCCCGCGTGGAAGCATTCCACCGTCAGGCGCTGCCGAAACTGGTCGCACAAGTGCTTGCCCGATGCTGGCTCATCACCATCGGTGACGTGATCGTGGGCGCCTATTACGGGTTCCATCATCGGGGCCGCGCTTACGCTTACCTCGGTGGCTTCGATCCGGCCTATGCTGAGGAAAGTCCCGGCGCGCTGCTCATCGGCCAGGCGATAAGGCAGGCGATCTGCGAAGGCGCGGAAGAGTTCGATTTTCTGCGCGGACAAGAGGCCTACAAATACAGTTGGGGCGCCGTCGACCGGTGGACGATGCGCAAGATCTGGACGCGGAGCAAAGGGCGATGAGCGCGACCCAGCCAGGATCTCGGCGGTCGACATCAGCAAGGCGGGTGCTGGAGGACTGCATGGCAGACGGTGCCAGCGTCGAAGCCGTCATCGCCAGGCTGGCTCTCCGTTTCGAGACAGGAATCGAACCCGCAGAACTGGCGAAGATTGCACAAAACACGCATTCGGCCGATCCGCGAAAGACGGCAAAACTACGACGGATTGCGGACCTGCTTCAGCGCAGGCCCGAGATCTTCGCCACGCTGCGCAAAACAGGTGCTGCCGTTCGGCATGAGCGTGGCGGTGGCGAGACCGACGATGCGGTTGTCAAGCGGCTGGCGGCAGGGTTTGACGCGGCGGCGGCGATCTCGCCGGCGGCGAGCGTCCAGCTGTCGTCGCTGGGCGATGAGGAAAAGCTCGCGGCCGCTACGGCTGAAATCGTTGCATGGTTGGAGAGGCGAGGCTTTACCGGAATCGGCCGCGACATACTGGATATCGGCTGTGGCATCGGTCGGTTCGAACAGGTGCTCTCTGCTCTATCGCACCGGATCGTCGGCAGCGATATATCCCCGGCGATGATCTCGATCGCCCGCCGGCGATGCGCCGGGCTCGGCAATGTAGAATTCCGCCCTACCCGCGGTTTCGACCTTGCCGATTTTCGCGATGCCAGCTTCGACCGCGTGCTGGCCGTCGACAGCTTTCCCTATCTGGTGCTGGCCGGCCTCGCGGAACGACATTTTGTGGAAATCGCACGCGTGCTGAAGAGGCCAGGCATGGCCGTGCTTTTGAATTATTCATATCGCGGATCGCCGGCGCTGGATCGCGCCGATGTCCATAAGTTCGCCAACGCAAATGGCATGCAAGTTGTCGTCGACGGCGAAAAGCCGTTCCGGCACTGGGATGGCGATGCCTTCCTGCTTACGATTTCCGGCGGAACATTGCGGCCCAACGCAGGTTCGGATGCCGAACGAGAAAAGCCGCTATTCGACAGCAGGAAGGAGGACGAGATGGCGTCCGGCAGCAAGAAGCACATCGGTCGCGGCAGTCACGGCAAAGGCGCCGGCGCTGGCGCGATGACCGATCTTCCCAAGGACAAGATCGGAGAGAACGCCGTTCTGTCCAACAGAGACAAGAAGCAGCACACCAAGGAGCGTGGGCTCGACGGCAATCGGGTTAAATCGGAGCAGTACCAGGATCATTCAGCGGATCGGCGGCCTGAAGACTGATCGTTGCGGCAGCATATGGCTTGCAGCCGGTGAGCAATTGAAACGCAGCGAGAGCCCAACCGCTGACGAAGCTGTGCAAGGACCGAAGCCGGTCGCATGGATGGCCTGCAAATTCTTGCAAACTCGCACTGTTGCCACCAGAGTGAGATGAAGGGACCAACATTTGCCAAGAGAACGCGATGTCTCGCGCAAGGGAAGATTCCGTCGGCACGCGCGCCGATCTGACGATAGACCGGGAAATCGCTTCCTTGCTTGCGGCAATCGAGCAGGAAAGGGTTCCTGACCGGCTGACCAAACTTGCGATCGAATTGCAGCATGCGCTTGTCGAAAGACGCTTGCGCGGAACCAGTAACTAACGTGACATATATTAGCGGCGCCTCTCGGCTTCGAAGTCCAGTTGTCCTTCGGACAGATAGCTGCGCCTTTCCATCAGGGTTTGCGAGGAACTTTCGCCTAGGTATTCAAGCACGCCGGCGCGGGCCCTGTTGAGCCGGCTCTTCACGGTTCCCACCGCGCAACCGCATATTTCGGCGGTTTCCTCATAGCTGACGCCCAGCACGCCTATTAGCATCAGAACCTCGCGCTGATGCTCGGGAAGGCTCTGGATGGCCTGGTGGACTTCCTTGCCCTGTACGGACCATTCCTGCGTCGCTTCCGAGATCGGCCGCAGCGAAGCGCAGTCGAGCAGGCCGGGCGCTTCCCTCACGGCGGCCCTGACACGCGTGTAGTAGGTGTTGCGCATGATCGTGAAGAGCCATGACTTCATGCGCGTTCCAGCTTCGAACTTGTCAATGTTGGCCAGGCCCTTGGTCAGCGTCTCCTGGACCAGGTCGTCGGCATCATCGGGAGTGCGGCAGAAGGTGCGGGCGAAAGCCCTCAAAGCGGGTATGAGGTCGACGATGGAAACTTCTTCGGCTTCGCGGGTCGCCAAGGCGTAGGCTGTGGGTGGCAATGGTTCAGCTCCCGTCCAGAATGAGTTCGCGAGCGCAGACCAGTTAAATGCATTGGGCGAAAGATCGTTCCGGTTGCGAAAATCACCCCGCTCCAGAAAACCGGAGAGGGCTTGGCTGAGCAATCCCGGCCGACGGCGATATTTTTGACGGAACAACCATCGGGATCGCGGAGTTCAAAATCAAGGTCGTCCGACAATTCGGGCGCCGCCATTTGGCGCGTCGAAATGCGATTCGCAGCGAGCCTTGGCCGCGACCTCAAGGGCGGCCTGCCACCTCAAGAAACAGGAGGAGTCCATGACAGGAAACAAGCACGCCAAAGGCAAAACGCCGGCCGATAGCGATCTTGCCAACGATCCCGGCATCGGCAGTTCCAGGGGCACGATCAAGGAGGGCGACCGGCTCGATCAGGGCACCAATACGTTCGAAGGCGATGTCGAGAACGACACCACGCCGCAAGGCGGTATCAATCCTCGGCAAAAGATGCGGACCAACAAGTGACCGGCCGCGCACGATCGAACAAACCTGCTGCAACCCGTGCAGCAATCCCGCGTTAAAGAGCATGAGCCTCGGGTCCGCCCCGGGCGTTGATGCGACAGGCTCTTTCGCGGAGACACAGATGACAAAAAAATTGTTTGGCCGCCCGGTTCCAATTCTCGTCGGCCTTGGTTTCCCTCGCTATGTCGAAAATATCTGGCAGGCCTATGACGTCTTAAATGAATGGCCGAGCCGCGGTCCGGCGCACAAGGCGGCGTTCGACGCCTGTCGCGCCGGGCTGGCTGACGAGGTCGACGTCGAGACGGTGCGTGCGGCGTTCGATAAATTCGCCCGCAAGGCGGGCATTCTGGCCTACGATATCGCAGCCGAAACACCAGCACGCGCCAAAACAGCTGCGAAGGCCTACGACGTTTGGCTGAAACGCCCGTCGGACAGTCGTGTAGACCCTGAAGACACGCAGCTTGCTTGAAGCGACACCTTGCTTGAACCGGGAGGAATACGGTGCAGAGAATAGAGTTCGATACACCTGTTTGCATCTATTTCGGCAAGCCCGGGCGATCACGATTGGTCAGTTCCGTTTTCGAAGCAGCACATTGCCTGAAAAGCGAGAAATGGCCGACGCGCAATGCCCCACTGGCGCTGGCGGCCGCTGATGTATTGAATCGCGCCCGAACCGGTGAAATTACGGCCGGCAAAGCGCGGCAAGCGTTTGTCGACGCCGCGTGGGAGGCAAACATTCTTGTCGAAGGCGAGCCGCATGATGGGCATGCCACGACAGCCTTCATATCGGACTGCGGGTGAAGCGGCAGGCTGCCTCCCTGAAGTTCCGCCCAAAGCTTGGTTTATCGCGAATGATTGGCGTCCTCGGCCTTTTTCTCGCGCTGCTGCCTGAGGATTTCGTCGGTTCCGACGAGCTTCTTCGATCCGCCCGGGATCGCGGTGGAGACGACCGCCGGTGGGTCGCTTGCCGGGAAGGAATCTTCCAGGCCTGCCTGCAATTGGTCTTCCAGCGTTTGCGGCTCTTCAGAGCGGCCGGGGGTCCTTCGGGTATCTACGCTCTCCAGCGGCTGTGTCATGTCCGGCGAAGACCTGACTTCTCGAATCCAGCCATAGAGCTGTTCGATGGCAAATTCCTTCATCGTGTCGAAATCGGCCTTTTCGTCACGCAATGCCTCGATTTGGTCGACCATGGTCTTCTCGAAACGTTCGAGGCTATCGCTTCCGCAGGCCCGGCAGAGACGCACCAGCGCCTGGCGCAGTATGAGTGGCGCAAAGTGCGCCGTTGCCTCAAGCCTGAGCTGCTGCAAACGCTCCGGGGTAGCGGCTTGGAACTTCGACATGCTCGACCTCTTCGCCTTGTGGAGCATGTCAACGAAAATTGTCGGCGGATGTTCCATCGGCGGCCGCTGCATCGCTCGATCCTCAGCGGTGCGCGCCACCACCGACCGCCATGCGGATACCGAGACCGACGACGAAACAGCCTGCCACCCGCTGCTGCCAGAGCCTTACCTTCGGTCGTTTCATAATCCAGGCCCCGAGCGTGCCGGATGCGAGTGCATATGTGCCCAGCACCAGCACACCGGTCATTTTCTGGGTGCCACCGAGCAGCAGCAATTGCAGCGTGACCGATCCGCGAGCAGGATCGACGAACTGCGGAAGGAATGCCACCATAAAGGTTATCGGCCAAGGATTTATCAGATTGGCGATCATTCCTTCGCGTGCGGCCACAAGCGGTCCGACATTGCGCGGCTCCTCGACGGCGGCGCTGGTTGACGGCAACAGCACCAGACGCGATCCAAGCCAAACGAGATAGGCTGCACCCGCCCAGCGAAGCATGGCAAAGGCAAACGGCGATGCCTGAAGCAGCGACGATATGCCGAGGGCAAGGAGCGGCAGCTGGACCATACCGGCGCCGAGGGTCATTCCGAGGACGGTGAACAGGGCAATATCACGGCCCTGCCCGATGCCGCGCGCAATCACCAGCAGACTGTCGGGCCCCGGCGGCATCTGCATCAGGATGACCGTTCCGACAAAAGCCGTCCACGAAGCGGAATCCACGCCGCTACTTCGCCCCGGTTTCGCAAGATGCCTTCGCGCTGTCCTTCAACCGGCCGGCATCTCGCATCGTCTTGAGTGCTTCGTCCCTCGTCAGGCCGCACCTGCGGGCAAAAAAATCGATCTCATAGGCCAACTCGGCCGACAGGTCGTGTTTGGCATGCATTCTTCGCTTGTGTTTGCGTGCGCCCATTCAGGCTCGGTCCCGGATACGCTAGTCCTCCCGAACTCACATCGGATCAGTCGGTTCCACTGCCGGACCAATCCGCTTTCCGCAGGTTTTCTCACGCGCTGTCTGGCCGGCCCACCCTATCCTTGAGTTCGTTCAGGAACGCGAGCAGCGCGTCCTCAGGATCGTCGGCCTCTTCGGTCAGCATATCGATGCCCCAGTGGCCAAGAACAGCCTCCTGGACGATGCTCGGCTGCGACATGAAGATGAAGGATTTCGGGCGGCTCTTCTCGTAGCCCGACCGCCGCCAGGTCTGCCAAAGCCTGTGCAACAGCAGACGGATGTTCATATCAGACATGCTGTAGCCGATGAACAGGATGGTGCGCCCCAGTGCGTCGGCGCGAAACTTCACGTCGAGCGGCGAATCGAACGAAAGCCGGTCGAAATAGTCGGTCTCCGCCAGGACCAGCGATTTGTCGTCGTCGAAATCGCCGTGGAATTTGATGATCTGCGTCACCTCGCCGGTCGTCTTGGGCAAGTCCTTTGCGTTGGCCACCTTCACAAAGGGCCGGCCATGAATCTCGAAGGCAACCTCGAGGTTGCGATCATAATTGGTGGTGTAGATGATCGGAAAATCGAGCGATACGATGAGCTTGTGGATTGCCGACCGCTGCACTTCTTCCCGCGAGACGCTCCATTCACGATCCATCCAACTGCGCAAAGGGCCGAGGCTCCCCTGCTTCAGCCGGTAATATTCGGCAAGCGCCTGATAGCTGGCCTCCGGTGCGCCGATCATGTCCTCGTCAAGGCCGAGCTCGTTTTGCATGTGCTCGATGAGCTTTTGCCAAGACGGCAAGCCGACGCTCATCGACACCCCGGCTCCAACGAACAAGATACCTCGTCGCTCTTTCACCGATTGAGCCAGTTGCTCGACTGCGGACACCATTCGACACAACTGCCAGAAGTGCTGCTCTGTTCCGACGGCGCCTGGACCATCGCAAGAATAACTCCGATTTCCGGTTGAGTGCCAACACCCAGATCGGCTGTCCCGAGTTCCGGTCCCCGAGTTTGTCCGACCGAATCCGATATTTATTTCGTTCCCTTTGGCACTTCTGCGCCTCCTACGCGTTGGAGAGTGTTCAACAAAGACGGCGCAGCTAATGGATCGCCATCGGATTGTCTCGGTAGCATTATGTCTGTTCCTGCTTACGATCGGCGCCGTCCAGCAAAAGGCTTGGGCTCAAGCACCTTGCCCGGCCGACCATGACAAGTTGCTGGCCGCCCTCAAGGCCAACGTCAAGTCCAGCGGCGGTCCCGGCAATGGCGGCTTCGACACTAATGAATGGGCGGCAGTCGTGGCTCGCGACGGAACTGTCTGCGCCGTCGCCTTCAGTGGGCCGACCGCCGACGCCCAGTGGCCTGGCAGCCGGCTGATCGCCGCTGAAAAAGCCAATACCGCCAACGGGCTCAGCCTCGCCCACATGGCGTTGTCCACCGCGAACCTCTATGCGCCGGTGCAGCCCGGCGGTCCTCTATTCGGTCTGCAGGCCACCAATCCGGTCAATCCAGCGGTGGCCTATGCCGGCGATCCTTCGACGTTTGGAAGCTCCAGCGATCCATTGCTGGGAAAGCCTATCGGCGGTGTCGTCGTGTTTGGCGGCGGCCTGGCTCTCTACGACGGCAAGGGGATCGTCGGGGCCCTGGGGATAAGCGGCGATTCCTCCTGTGCCGACCACAATGTCGCCTGGCGTGTGCGCGCCGCGCTCGGGCTGGATAAGGTGCCGGCAGGCGTCAACCCAAACCGCAAGGACGCTATCATTTACGACCTCGATCCCGGCGGCAAGAGCGCCTCCGGCTGGGGCCATCCATTGTGTGCCGGAAGCGAGGCGGACGTGGCGGCGGAGCTTGGCGCCGGGGTCGGCGGCTCGATACGCAAATGAGGAAAGGGCGACAGGTGGCGGCGAAGACTCGTGTGTCAGCCAAAGGCGGAAACAGGCCAATGGCTGCGAGGCTGGGATGGACGCTGCTGGCGGGGTTTGCACTGATGACGGCGGCGTTTGCTCAGTCTTTATCAGGCCCTGCGATAAATCCGCCGGCCGCGGCTGCTCCGCCCGACGACGGCCAGTGGGCGATGCCGGCAAAGAACTACGCCTCGACCCGCTACAGCGAACTTGCGGAGATCACCGAAGACAACATCAAAAACCTGCAGGTGGCCTTCACCTTCTCGACCGGCGTCAACAAGGGCCAGGAGGCTGCGCCTCTGGTCGTCGGCAACACGATGTACATCGTGACGCCGTTTCCCAACATCCTCTATGCGCTTGACCTTACCAAGCCCGGCGCGCCGATGAAGTGGAAATTCGAGCCCAATCCCGAGCCCGCCGCGCAGGGCGTTGCCTGTTGCGACGTGGTCAACCGCGGTGCGGCCTTCTTCGACGGGCGCATCTATTTCAACACGCTCGATGGTCATGCCATCGCCGTCGATGCGGCAACCGGCAAACCGGTCTGGAACACCCATATCGGCAACATCAATATCGGCGAGACCATCACGATGGCGCCGCTGGTGGTGAAGGGGAAGGTACTGGTCGGCAATTCCGGCGGCGAAATGGGCGTACGCGGCTGGATCAAGGCGCTCGACGCCGGCGACGGGCACGTCGTCTGGACGGCCTACAATACCGGCCCGGACGCCGAGGTGCTGATCGGCCCCGATTTCAAGCCGCATTACGACATGGACAAGGGCAAGGATCTCGGGGTGACATCGTGGCCGCCCGACGCCTGGAAGATCGGGGGCGGCAATGTGTGGGGCTGGATCTCCTATGACCCGGACCTCAACCTGATCTTCCACGGCACCGGAAATCCCGGTCCGTGGAATCCGGATCTGCGGCCCGGCGACAACAAATGGACCGCCGGCATCTTTGCCCGCGATCCCGACACCGGCGCAGCCAAATGGTTTTACCAATGGACCCCGCACGATTTGCACGACTACGACGGCATCAACGAACAGGTGCTGCTCGACATGACCTGGCAGGGCAAGCCCCGCAAGGTGCTGGTCCGACCGGAACGCAACGGCTACGTCTATCTGTTGGACCGCACTACGGGCGAAGTACTGTCGGCAGTGCCGTTCGGGCCTGTCAATTCCAGCAAGGGCGTCGACCTGAAGACCGGCCGGCTGATTGTAAATCCGGACAAGAAGACCGGCACCGGCAAGGTCGTCCGCGACATCTGTCCCACCGCATCGGGTCTCAAGGACTGGCAACCTTCGGCGTTCTCGCCCAAGACCGGCCTGCTCTACATCCCGCATAATAACATGTGCATGGACGAAGAAGGCGTCGAGGTGAATTACATCGCCGGCACGCCCTATGTCGGCATGAACGTGCGCATGATTCCCGGGCCGGGCGGCAATCGCGGTGCATTTACTGCCTGGGATGTCGCCGCCGCCAAACCGGCGTGGAGCCGGAAGGAGAACTTTCCGGTGTGGAGCGGCGCCGTCGCCACCGCCGGCAACGTCGTGTTCTATGGCACGATGGAAGGCTGGTTCAAGGCGGTCAGCGCCAGGACCGGCGAACTGCTTTGGCAGTTCAAGACGTCGTCCGGCATCATCGGCCAGCCGATCACCTATCGCGGCTCGGACGGGCACCAATATGTTGCGGTTCTTTCGGGCGTCGGTGGCTGGGCCGGTGCGATCGTATCCGGCGATCTCGACCCGCGCGACGCCACCGCGGCGCTCGGCTTCGTCAACGTCATGAAGGATCTGAAGGATGTAACCACGCCGGGAGGTACGCTGTATGTGTTCCGGCTGCCTTGAGACGATCGGCCGAGTTATGTGCTCACGGAAAACGCGTTCGCGGCGGCTTGCCGCCGCGGTTGGCGCACTGGCGCTCTCGCTTGTCGCCGCCGTTGCCGATGCGCGCGAGTTGAGGATCTGCGCAGATCCCAACAACATGCCGTTCTCCAATGCCGCCCGGGAAGGCTTTGAAAACAAGATTGCCGAACTCGTCGGCCGGGAGCTGGGTGCGACTGTTTCCTACACGTGGTGGGCACAGCGGCGCGGCTTCGTCCGCAACACGCTGAAAGCCGGCCTGTGCGATCTGGTGCCCGGCACGCCCACCAATCTCGAGATGCTGCGCACCACCGCGCCCTATTACCGGTCTTCCTACGTCTTCGTGACACGCAGAGATGCGCCGGAAATCGCGTCCTTCAACGATCCTCGCCTGCGCGATCTGCACATCGGCGTCCAGCTGATCGGCGACGACGGCGCCAACTCGCCACCCGTCCAGGCGCTCGGCAGTCGCGGCATCGTCGGCCATCTCGTCGGTTTCCCCGTCTATGGCGACTATTCGGCGCCAAACCCGCCAGCGCGCATCATTGAGGCGGTCGCGAATGGCGACATCGATATGGCCGTCGTCTGGGGGCCGTTGGCCGGCTACTTCGGTGCCAGGCAAAAAGTACCGTTGCGGATTACGCCGGTTGCACCGCGCATCGACGGTCCGCTGCTGCCGATGATCTACGACATCTCGATGGGCGTGCGCCACGACGACGATGCGCTGCGCAGCGAGGTAGACGCAGCGCTCGCCAAACACCGCGCCGAGATCGATGCAATCCTGGCGGCATATGACGTGCCTCGCCTCGACGTCGCCGGGGCGGCAGCGCGATGAACCGCGGCCTTCCATGCGTGCTGTCGGCGATGCTCGTTCTTGCCGCTTGCCAGCGTGAGGAACGCGACACGCGTCCACAGTCGGCGCTCGGCTCGGGCGACCAACCGGCAGCCGTCACGGCCCTCGAGCCGGGCGGCCAGCGGCCAGCCTCGTCCAACAACAAGGCCGGAGTGTTCGAGGCCAACGCGTTCCACCTCAGCGAGGGCAAGCGTCTGTTCAACTGGTTCAACTGTTCCGGCTGCCATGCCAATGGCGGTGGCGGCATGGGCCCGGCGCTCATGGACCAGAAGTGGCTCTATGGCAGCTCAATCGAAAGCATCCACGCCACGATCAGGGACGGTCGGCCAAACGGCATGCCGAGCTTCCGGGACAAGATCCCGGACGACCAGATCTGGGAGCTTGCCGCCTTCGTCCGCGCGTTGAGCGGCAACGCGCCGAAATCGGCTGCGCCGAGCCGCGACGACGACATGATGCCCCATCCGTCCGAAAATCGCCTGCCGGATGCCGCGACTCTGGGGAAGTCGCCGTGATCCGCCTTGTCTGCAGCGTGTGCTGCGGCGCAGCCTGCATGCTGCTCCTTGCAGGATGCAGCGGCTGGCAATCCGCGCTTGACCCAAAAGGCCCGGCCGCGGGCGAGCTTGCATGGCTGATCTGGTTCTTCACAGCACTGTGCACGGTGGTCTGGCTTTTGGTGATGGCCGTGCTGATCCTGCCATTGGCCCGACGCCCCGCGCCGGTCGGCGATCCGCTTGTCCTCGACGCTGCCGCCGAGCGCGGCAAGATGCGAATTGTCGTCGCCGCACTCGCCGCTACCGCCCTGATCCTGGTCGGCCTGACGCTGCTGAGCTACTTCGCTAACCGGACGCTCGCCGCCATCGGCTCGGATGCGGCGCTGACGATCCGGGTGACCGGGCATCAATGGTGGTGGGAGGTGCGCTACGAAAACGATCAGCCGAACCGCATCCTGACGACTGCCAATGAAATCCACATCCCGGCGGGCGAGCCGGTGCGGCTTGTAGTGACCTCGACCGACGTCATCCATTCCTTCTGGGTGCCGAACCTCTCGGGCAAGCTGGACCTCATTCCAGGCCACGAGAACGTTCTCGATCTGAAGGCTGACAAGCCCGGCGTCTATCGCGGCCAGTGCGCTGAGTTCTGCGGCGCGCAGCACGCCAATATGAGCACCTTCATCATCGCCGAACCTCGGCCCGTCTTCGACGCGTGGCTGAACGATCAGCTGCGGCCGGCAGCTGCTCCCGTGTCGACCGAGGCCAAAACCGGCCACGACCTGTTCCTCAAACGGCCATGCGTGATGTGCCACAAGATCGGCGGCACCATCGCCGGCGGTACGGTCGCTCCCGACCTTACACATATCGCAAGCCGGCGGACGCTCGCTGCCGGAACGCTGGCGATGAGCCGCGGCAATCTCGCAGCCTGGATAGCCGATCCCCAAGGGATCAAGCCAGGTGCCCACATGCCCGTGGTGGGACTGAACGGGGACGAGCTGAATGCGATAGTAGCCTATCTCGAGGGCTTGAAATGAGCAGCGCCGACCTAGCCCATGGGCGAGACCTCGCCCCGCAACGCGCCACAGCACAAAAGGGTGACCTGGCTCCCGAGCGCGACGGCCCTCGCGATACCGGCCTCGACGACGCCAGCCTCGAGCGCTGGCTGGCGCGGACATGGCAGACCGTGCCGGGCATCATCGGTGCGCTCTCGAGCGTCGACCACAAAATTGTCGCGCGGCGGTACCTGATCACCGCTTTCGTCTTCCTGTGCCTCGGTGGCCTCAGCGCCGTTGCCATGCGCATCCAACTGTCGGGGCCGGAGCGCGGGCTGATCGGGCCGGACCGCTACAACCAGCTGTTCACCATGCATGGCGTGACCATGATGTTCCTGTTTGCAGTGCCAATCGTTCAGGCGACCGGCATCTATCTCGTGCCGCTGATGGTCGGCACCCGCAACATCGCCTTCCCGCGCCTCAATGCATTCAGCTTCTGGATTTATCTCTCCGGTGGCCTCTTCGCCTGGGTGTCGTTTGCACTCGACATGGCGCCCGACGTCGGCTGGTTTTCCTACGTGCCGCTGTCCGGTCCTGAATTCGGACCAGGCAAGCGTTCCGACGTGTGGGCGCAGATGATCACCTATACCGAAGTGTCGTCGTTGGCGGTCGCGGTTGCCACCATCGTCACCGTGCTGAAGCAACGCGCGCCGGGCATGTCGCTGGACAAGATTCCGCTCTATCCCTGGGCGATGCTGGTCACCTCTTTCGTCATCGTGTTCGCCATGCCGGCGGTCATGATCACGTCGACCTTCCTGATCCTCGACCGTCTGGTCGGCACCCATATCTTCAATCCCGCCGAGGGTGGCGACGTCCTGCTGTTCCAGCACCTGTTCTGGTTCTTCGGCCACCCCGAAGTCTACATCATTTTCCTGCCGGCCACCGGCATAGTGTCCTCGATCATCGCCGCTTTCGCCCGGCGTCCGGTATTCGGCTATCTGGGCATGGTTCTGTCGCTGATTTCGGTCGGCTTCCTGTCGTTCGGCCTGTGGGTTCACCACATGTTCGCAACCGGCCTACCCAAGCTCGGCGCGAGCTTCTTCACCGCCTCAAGCATGCTGATCGCCATCCCGAACGGGCTGCAGATCTTCTGCTGGCTGGCGACATTGTGGGACGGACGCCCGATAATCAGGACGCCGCTGCTGTTCGTGTTCGGCTTCTTCTTCACGTTCGTCGCGGGCGGCCTGACCGGCGTGATGCTGGCGTCGGTGCCATTGGACCTGCAAGTACACGACACCTATTTCGTTACCGCGCATTTCCACTACGTGCTGATCGGCGGGTCGGTGTTCCCGCTGCTCGGCGCGACCTATTTCTGGTTCCCCAAGATCACCGGCCGGATGATGAGCGAGCGTCTTGGACGCTGGCACTTCTGGCTTGCCTTCATAGGCTTCAATGCGGCGTTCTTTCCGATGCACATTGTCGGCCTGTGGGGCATGCCGCGCCGGGTCTACACCTATCCGGTGGAGCTCGGCTGGGGCAACATCAACCTGTTCATCACAGCCGGCGCGGTCGTCCTGTTCCTAAGCTTCGTTCTGTTCACCATAAACCTGGTGTACAGCGCCTCGAGGGGCGCCCCGGCCGGGGACAATCCCTGGAATGCGGGCACGCTTGAATGGGCGACAAGCTCCCCGCCGCCGAGCTATAATTTCGCTCGGATTCCGGTGGTTACCCACTCCGAGCCGCTCTGGGCCGAACGTGACACGCTGCCTGTCGCGACCGGGCTTCGCGTCGACGTGCGCGAACTTGTCATTTCGACCGTGGCAGAAGCGCATCCAGATGTGCGCGAGAAGTCCGCGACGCCGTCGATCTGGCCATTGTTCGCCGCGCTCGCCGTCGGCGCCACCTTTCTCTATTCGATCTTCAGCCCGTGGGCGGTGGTCTGGGGAGCCGGGCCAATCGCCATCACTTTGATCGGTTGGTTCTGGCCGAAAGGCGATCCGGAGGATGAGGAATGAAACAGCGTCCTGCCGCCGATCTTTCCAAACTCCCGACCTTCGGGATCGGACCGCGCAGCCCGACCTGGTGGGGCACTCTCGCCTTCATGGCGCTGGAGGGCACCGGCTTCGCGCTGGCCGCAGGCGCCTATCTTTACCTCGCCTATCTGTCGCCCGAATGGCCATTGGGCGTGCCGCCGCCCAACCATTGGCCAGGCACCATCGTCACGCTGTTGCTGCTCGCCAGCGTGGTGCCCAACCACATACTGAACCGCTACGCCGAAGCCTGTGCCATGGTGCCCGTGCGCATCGGCCTGATCGTCATGTCGCTGCTCGGTATCGCACCGCTTGTCGTGCGGTGGTTCGAATTTCCGGCCCTCAACATCTATTGGGATACCAATGCGTACGGCTCAATGCTGTGGGTCCTGCTCGGCCTCCACACCACACACCTGATCACCGACGTCGGCGACACGCTGGTGCTGACGGTCCTGATGTTCACGCGCCATGGCTATAGCGGCCGGCGTTTCGGGGATGTTGGCGACAACGTCTTCTACTGGGATTTCGTGGTCGCGACCTGGATCCCGATCTATCTATTGATCTATTGGATGCCGAGGCTTGACTGAGATGCGTGCGCTTCGCTTGGGCACATCATGGGGCGGGCTGTTGTCCGGGCCTTTGGCCTGGGCGGTGTCGACGCAGCTGAATTACGCGTTCGTGGAGTGGCAGTGCGCCCACGGCATTCCTGTCATACCGGTCGTTGCGCTGATGCTGACAGTGCTGGCCTTGCTCGGCGGGGCGCTGTCGTGGCGGGCGCGACAGCAAGGTGGCGCCGCCTTTAAACCGGACCGTGCGCGCGGCACTGAAGATTTCGTCGCCAATATCGGCATTCTCAGCGCGTTGCTGTTTGCGCTGGTAATCGTCATGCAAGGCGCCGCCTCGCTCATTCTCGACGGCTGTCTGCGATGAGCTTCGACGCGCTTTTCTCGACCTCGATCTGCTACGGTGCCGGTGCCCCGCAGGCCGGCTGGACGCTGGCGTTGCCGATCACGCTGCCGCTAACCATGGTCGCACTGCTTTACGCGGCAGGCGCCTTTCGGCTGTGGCGGCGGAGCGCCCGCAGCCGCCCGTTGCGGATGCGGCAAGCCCTGCTGTTCGCGACCGGCTGGGCCATTTTGGCGGCAGCACTGGTCAGTCCGCTCCACGCATTGGGTGAGCACGTTTTCACCGCCCACATGATCGAGCACGAGCTGTTGATGGCGGTGGCGGCACCCCTGCTGGTCGCCTCCCGTCCGGCGGCGGCGATGATGTGGGCATTGCCGATCAAGCTGCGGCTGGCATTTGGCGCAGCCGGGCAGGCGAAGGTGCTTCGAACCGTTTGGGCCGCAATCAGCCGCCCCGTTGCCGCGACCTTCCTGCACGGCGTCGCGATATGGGCGTGGCACGTTCCGGCGCTGTTCGAGGCGGCGCTCGCACGGGGTGTCCTGCATTATGCGCAACATGCCTGCTTCTTCGGTACAGGGCTGCTGTTCTGGTGGGTGCTGCTGCCGCGTTCAGGCCGCGAACAAGCCTATGGCAGCGCGGTCATGCACCTCTTCTTCACCTCGCTGCATACCGGCCTGCTCGGGGTGCTGCTGCTGGTCTCGCCAAGGCTGTGGTATCCGGTAAACGCAGCCGGTGCGAAATTGTGGAACCTTAGTCCGCTCGAGGACCAGCAGCTCGCCGGGCTGGTTATGTGGGTTCCGGCCGGCCTGATCTATGGCGGCGCGGCTTTGCTGCTGGCCGGCCTGTGGATCCGCTCAAGTGGACAGAGAAGATGGGAGACGTCGCATGCGCTCCAAGCTGTCTAAGCTGGTCATTGGTGCCGGGACGGCAATTGCCGTGCTGGCCGCAGCTTGGGCGGCGCTGACGTTGTGGCCGGAGCGCGTCATCAGGGTCGCGCATAAAACGGACAATGCCACCAGCAGCATCGGCGTGCGCGCCACATCGCGTTTCACTCCGTCCGGACCCATACTCGGCGCCGCAGCAATTGTCGTGCTCGTTGCAGTCCTGGCCGGGATCGCGTTGTATTTCGAGCAAAGCCGTCGAGTGGAGCAGAAGGCCGACAATGCAACCGGCGGTGTTGGCGCCCGCGCCATACCTATCATGATGGCCAATGGCTGTGCTGGATGCCACACGATCGCCGGCGTTCCCGGCGCGCAGGGAATGGTCGGTCCACGCCTCGACGCCAGCTTGGCCACCCGGGTCTATATCGGCGGCGTATTGTCCAACAACCCGCGAAACATGGTCCGTTGGATACGGGCCGCAAGGGAGATCAATCCGCACACGGCAATGCCTTCGACCAGAATTTCCGAGCAGGAGGCGCGGGATATCGCCGCCTATCTCTATTCGATGAAATGACATCGTTGCTCGCCTAGCCGAGATCAAACCCTCCCGGCGGTCTACCGATGCCGGTTTGCCGGGACCGGCAATCGTCACCGCCTTCGGCTCGATGCCTTAGTTGCCGACGAACCTTTCGGAACCGGCCCGCATCGGCGAGGCTGCCCGCGATCACGTCGGACATCGCCGAGCGCCGCTATGCCGGTAATCTGCTGTGCGGATTGTTTCGCGGGCATCTCGGATATGAGCTTCTTTGGCGAGTGGGCCGAGTGCAATCTCGGCGTCGTCGTCCCAGTCGAATTGACGGGGTGGTTGTTTTTTCAGAATTGGACAGTGCTGCTGAGAATTGCGTGCCACGCCGTGGGGACACGCCTCATGGAGCCGAAGAACCGAACGGATTCAGAGCGAAGAATCGGAACGGACCGGAGCGCCTCGGCTAATGACTTGAGCGCCGCGATCACATTTGTTAGCGGAAGGTTGCGGGCTCCTAGCCGACTTTGATGTTCCAACCGCGAGGCGATCGCGGTCGGAGTCGCCACGAACGACCGCAGCGCAATCACGTCGTTTCGGGAGACTCGTTCGATTTGGGAGCCTCGTCGGTCTCCGGCAAACGATCGCGAATGGCTTCCTCGGTTTTACTTGCCGTCTTTTTCACGACTTTCTCGACGCGGTCGACCAACGTCTCGGCGTCGCCACTGGAACCCTGTCGGTCAGCCTCTTCCTTTACAGTCTCATATGCTTCGGCGGCGACCTGCTTGGCTTGCTCGACGCCTTCCTCAAAGACTTCCTCGGCACTGTCACGAAGCTTGTCGCGGTATGGGCCGAGTTGCGCGTCTTCCGCGGCTGTGTGAGGCAGCATCACGCCGATGGCGGTGCCCACGGCAAGGCCCACCGCGGCCATTGCCAGAGGTTCGCGCTGGAACAGGTCCTGCGCCGACTGCCGTACCCGCCCCGATATATCGGTGGCCGCCGAGCCGAACTGCCCGACCGTGCTTCCTAACCTTTCTTTGGCGCCGCTCGCAACGTCTGCCACAGCCTCAGTCGCACCGCCTGCCACGGACGCAACCGAACGGGCGGCATCGGAGAGCATGGAGCCGGCGGAACCTTCGCCCTCGGCACCGTACTCATCGCCGCGTGAGTCCTGCCAGGCCCCGCCCAAGCCCCTCTGGTCAGAGAAGTTTCGGGTGCCGTCAGGTTCCCTGCCGGTCGAATAGGCACCAAGTGCTGAACTGTCTACCGACGTGCCCTTGCCTAGCATCAGCCAGGCCAGGCCCGCGCCGACCAATGTAAGCGGTAACGGATTGTCCCTGACCTGAGTCTTAAGATTGCTGAGCATGGCGGATCCCTCGCCGCTGAACATCCCGGTGAATTCGTCGATCAGCTGACCTGGTGTCATCTTGCTCCGGATCGAGTCTGCCGTGTCCGTTATCTTGGCACGGGCAATGTCGGCATCGCGTTCGAGTTCGGCTGCGGATTTGTCGGTCATCTTATCTGGTCCTTGATCACGCGTGCGTCGCGTTTAAGTTGGTCTTGTGTCCGGTCGGGGGTCAACTCTGAGGGAGCCATGCTTGCCTTGCCGGAGCGCAGGAGTATGACGCCCAGTACTGCCACCACGACGCCGACGAGCAGCGAGGACCATCCGGCTCCCAGGCCGGCGCTCGCCAAGGCAATCACCAGCGCCTGCAAAAGCACCATCAGGGCGGCAAGCAGGCAAATGACGCCTCCCATTACCTCCACGGCGCCGGCGCCGGCCTTGCTTAACTTTTCTGACATTTCAGCCCGCAACAGCCTGCTTTCGGTTTGAAGCAGTGTTGTGACCTGCTGTGCCAGATCGCTGACAAGGGTTGTCAGGCTGCGAGTGTCCTGGTTGTCAGTCATGGGTTTCGCTCCAGGCTTGCATTGGCCCAGTCATCGCCGGACTGATCGGATCCTAACGGGGCTGGTTCAACTGGCTCTGCCGATCGCCATCCCGACTCATTCGAGCTAGGACCCGTCTCGGGCGCCCGGCCTGTTCCCGACTGGCCCGGTGCTCCGGTTTGGGCAGAGGGTGGCGAGCTCTTGATGAACCGCCCCAAAGCCAGGCCTGCCAATACCGAGCCGGCGATCAGCGCCCCCGAGTTTTCGCGGCCGAACGACTGAATTTCGCCAAGCACCTCGTCGAACGGTTTATCCTTCAGGGACGAGGAAAGCCGCTCGAGCCCGCCTGCGGCGTCAAGGGCGAATTTCGAAGCGGTCCGTTGATCATTGTTGGCAAGATGCTCGCTTGCCGCGCGCAAAGCGCCGCTGAAGGCCTTGAGACTGGCGCTCATGTCGCGCTGCGTTCCCTCCGCCTTGTTGAACAATGCTTGCTTTGCTTCCGATGCGTAATCTCCGGCTTTCCTGGTGATCTCGTCACGCGCATCGTGGAGCGCTTCCGTCGCGGTCTGCTTTTCCCGTTGTAGTCTTTCCGAAAGCTCGCTTCTGGCTGTCTCGAAATCGGCCGTCTGACGGCCTTGATCGTCTTTGTCCTGCATGGTGTCTCCTAGTGGAATCCGAGGAAGGAGAGGATCGCAAGCACGACGACGACAAGGCCGATGAGATAAATAACGCTGTTCATGGCGCAATCTCCTCCACTGCGCACCGAACTTGCATGTGCTTCCCGTGTTCCATCTTTTTGTAAGCGAAGCCTAACCAGCCTCAAGACGGGATCTTGTCCTGTGCCGATGGGCGTGAGCGCGCGGTTGGAAATGATACGAGACCGGACTCCGGTGCGACTTACAGGTCGAGACGCACGTCCGCTCCGGCAGATATTCGCGGTGCAGGGGCCGGAATTTTCCGCAGTGCTTTGACTGGGCATTATCGCAGTGGGACCTGCCTGCGACCTACCACTCGATCGCTGGCCGCGCGATCATCAGCCAGAAAATCCCGAGCACGGCAGCGAAGGCGGGGAAGCCGAAGGCGAACCACAACCAGAACAGCCGATGGTAGCGCGGCGGCAACGGCGCGCCTGCAGCGGCGGCTTGCGATGCCAGCTTGCGCATCTCCATTTGCATCCAGACGACCGGGAGCCAGAACATTCCGGTGAAGATATAGAGCGCGATCGAAAGTACGATCCAGCCCTCCGACAGCGAGTAGCCTGCCTGCCAGGCGAGCGCGCCTCCGGTCAAAGGTTGCGCGACCACGGCCGTCGCTGTGAAAACGAAGTCGGCGACGACGACGATACGCGCCACCGCCGCAACCGTCGCGGCATTGCCGGTCCTGTGGGCGAGCAGCATGAAGAAAGCGATGCCTGCGCCGGTGCCAAGCAGCACGGATGCGCCGATGACATGCAGAAATTTCAGCAGGAAATAGAGCATCAACGCTCCTCCAGCACTGCCAAGGCCACAAAGTGCAGCACCAGGATCGGCAGCACTTTGAGGAACGGCCCAAGCGGGTCGTTCCACAGATCGGGGCTCAGGAAGCTTCCGACGACCAGATAGAAGAGCGAGAGCGCGATGCCGCCATAGAGGCCTTTTCGCGCCGCCGGCCGCCAGGCTATGACCACGCCGATGGCGATGTCGGCAAGAGCGCCGGCGATCACGATCGGTGCCGATAAGATGCCGGCCCCCGTGCCTTGCATCAGATCGACGCCGCTGCCGTAGCCGGTTGTCAGCGACACGATTCCCGTGATGATCCAGAAGACTGGCAGGACGACGAAGATCGCCGGCTTGATGAAATACAGCCGGGCAAACCATTTCTCCTGCACCGTTGCCGGATTGAGCGCGAGGAAGCCCGCCAGGGTTTGCGGGCGTATGCCGGTCGCGGCGGTCCAGTCCGAGGGATCTCCAACCGCTCCTCGGGCGATCTCCCTGGCCGCGTTGGTGCGCATCGGTGGACGCCAGCCGAACATCGCGGCAAGGTCGCCTAGGCCGTAGAGAAGCCTTGCAACAGGCGCCGGCAAGACAAACCTGGCTGCCGGAGCCCAACCGAGCCATCGGCGATAACTGCCGACGACCTCGTCCATGCTCAGTTGTTCGGGACCGACAAGTTCCAGCACGACGCGAGATGGACTGGCGGGATCGAGAAGGAAAACGACCGTTGAGACCACATCGTCGAGTAGTACCACCTGGAGCCGGCCGGTGCCGGGCATGGACGGCAGCACTGCCAGCGAAGCGAGACCCCGAAACAATGCGCTGGCCCCAAACACCGGCCGGCCGAGCACCACGGACGGGCGCAGGACCACCCAATCCAGATCAAGCGTCATAAGCGCCTGGTCCCCGGCCAGTTTCGTCGCCGAGAACGCCGAAGGCTGCGCCCGATCGACGCCGATCGCCGAAAAGTGGATCACCCGGGCAACCCCTGCCCGCGCACAGGCGCGAAAGAGTGCGACGGCCGCATCGCGATGGACTTCGCGCGTCTTTTCACGGGGGCTGTCCTGGAGAACGCCGGCACAATTCACGACGGCGTCGACACCCCTGAGATGCGGTAGCCAGTCTTCGGGCTGCAGCGCCACCGCCATGTCCAGCACCAGCAATTGGTAATTGCCGGCCCGGTTTGCACCGGGGCTGCGGACCAATCCGATTACCTCATGCCCTTCGGAAAGAAGGCGTGCCACGACGGAGGCACCGATCAGGCCGGTGGCGCCGGTAACCAGGACTTTCACTGAACCCCATTCTCCGACGGCGGGAAAGTGTCGTTCATTCCGGTTTATCGCCCTCGATACTGCCCTTCATAGCGGAAAGTTCTTCCATCGCGCACAACAGTCGCGGCTGCGTCGGGTCGGAGATGTCGAGCTTGTCCCAGGGAATGCGGTACATGCTGTCGTGACTGCGCAGTCGAAAGACTTCGAGGACCGCCGTGCCGATGGCCGAAGCGGAAAGACGCTCGAACGCCGCGTGGATGCCGACGTGGTACTCGGTAACCACGAGGTCGTCGCCATCCGGTTCGGCGCGTATCTCCTCGATATGGCCGATGCTTTTGCCGCGCTGCGAAAGCACATTTCTGCCTGCCAATTGCTCAAGGTTGACGGTGGCCATCATCCGGCTCCCGGGATACGCCTTATGACATGGTCGCGCAGCCAATCCTGCCAGTCGAAAATCGCCGTTTCACGCACGTCGATGTCGAATTCGATGTCGACGCCGATGTCGCGCACCTTGTTCCAGGCGATGCGGTGCGGTTCGGCATGGCGCTTGCCGCCGAGCCTTGCCGCAAGGCGCGCCATCCAGCGCCCGGATCGCTCGCCAAGCCGACGCGCTAGCGTGATCGAGCCGAGCTCGACCGCAACGATTTTGGGTGGCTTGCCCGGCCTGACCTCGGCTACCAGCCCGTCCACCTTGCCGATCTTGACCTGCTCACGGTCAACCACTTGCTTGTCCAGGATGTCGCGCAGCAAATCCATCACGTGCCTCCGAATATCTGCAAAGGAATGGTCACGATCGCGAGCACGAAACCGAGCGCAATGATGAAGATGACCGCGGCATTCGCGATCATGCCATTGCGGTGCTCGCCGACATAACGCTCGTCATTCAGCAGGAAAAGGAACGGCACCACGGTCAGCGGCAGGCTGGCGGCCGTCAGCGCCATGGAAAAGATGGTTAGCTTCAGCGGATCGAGACCCAGGGCGATCGGAATGGCGGCGAGAAACAGCGAGACCGTGTAGACGGTGCTGAAGCCGGGATCGTCGCGCGGTTTCAGGTCCTCGCCCCAGGTCCAGCCGAAACCCTGCGCCACTAAGTACGCTTGCTGCAGCCCGATTTCGAGCGCAGCGCCGAAGCAGGCTATGCCTAGTGAAGCAACGAACAGGACGAATCCCCAGAAACCGAAGATCTGGATCAGCATCAGCGGCAATTGATGGTAGTCGTCGACCTGCTCTATGCCGTGCGCTGCCAGCACGAGCGCCGCCACGATCAGCACGCCGATCGAGATTGTGCCGCCAAAACTCATTCCCAATCCGGCAATGGCCCGATTGGTCCCGAGATAGCTCTTGTCCCACTGGTCCTCGATGGCTCCCGACGAATAGAACATGAACAGGTAGGGCGAGACCGACGCACCAAGAATACTGACCGCCATGAACCAGTAATTGGCCGCGTCGTGCTCGGGCAGAGTGGGGACGGCACCGGCCGCGACCTGCCCCCAATCGGGCTTCAGCATGACGGCGCCAACCACGAAGCACAACGTGACCAGGCCGAGGATCGAGACGCCCTTTTCAATGAAGCCGAACGTGCCTTTCCAGAGGAACAGCCATGCCAGAAAAGCGACCGGCAGGGCCCACCACTGAAAGCCGATGCCGGTGGCGAGCTCGAGCGCAATGGCGACACCGCCGATCTCAGCTGCCATGACCATGAAGTTGACCAGCAAAGTCGCAAGCAACGGCCACAGAAAGGCGGTGAAGCCAAACCGTTCCCGGATCCCGTCGGCGATGGTGTGATGGCTTACAGCGGCGAAGCGGCCGGCCATCTCGACCAGGAAGATGATGCATATCGTGCCCAGGAGGACGGCCCAGATCAGCTGGAACCTGAACGCTGCACCCGCCTGTGCGGCGGTTGCCATCGATCCGACCTCGAGAAAGCCACCAACGCTGGTGACGATGCCCAGCGATATTTCGAGCAGCTTCTTCATGGTTTCGGCGCGAAATGTTTGGCGTAGGATGCATTCAGGGCGGCGGTGGCAGCCCGGAGATCCTGCTGCACCTTTTCCGCCTCCGATCGGTTGCCGTCCTGCACCGCCGTCGCGGCGCGTGTCACCGCCGCCGACAGCTGTCCGACTACCGCCGTCAGACCGGCTTGCTCGCTGGGCTCAGGCGACTTGGCGGACTGGATTTGCGCACCGGCATCGACGAGCGCCTTGCCGACCGATTGCAACGTGCGCGACGTATATGTCGAAGGGGCTGCCCCGGCGGCCCAGGCACCCAGGACCAGCGATGCTGTCTGTGCGGCCGAAGCCGCGGTTTTCGACTGCTGCTCGATCTGGTCGGAAGGCGAGCATGCCGTCAGCACAAACGTTGTCAGCAGCAGGCACAGCCGGTCTGGTCGAAGACCGATAGCTGCAATGGCATCTACAACACGTGCTTGTAGCGTTGCTGCCACACGATTGTTCTCCCCGGCACCAGGCGACTTCGGCGTGCAATTTCATCTAGGGCGCCCGGTGGTCACGTCAACTGAACCGTCGGGAACTGCCTGGCAACGCGGAACAAACCTTCGATCGCCGGATTAGGGATATCAGGAGGCAAAGGTCATGGACAAGGAAGAGCGTATCAGGCAGCGGGCCCATGAGATATGGGAGCGCGAAGGCCGTCCGCAAGGACGCGAGCGCGAGCATTGGGACCAGGCCGTGCAGGAGATCGAAGCTGAGGGCTCCGAAGCCGAACGCGGTCCGGTCGTGCCCGATCCAACAGTTGAGACCGGCTCCGATCCCGAGGTGCGCGGCAGCAAGCGGCGGGGGAAGTGAGCCCCAATGCCTCGTCTCGTCGCCTGGATCGTGGTCGTACTGGTCGTGCTCTTCGCCGCATGGCTGATGCTTGGGCGCGACAGGACCAGCACTGGTGGCGAAACTCAGCCCTCGCCACATGCAATAGACCAGAATGGATAGGAGCTGACATGACGGCTAGGGAAAGCCATCCCGAACAGGACCCTGCGGAAGGATCGCGATCGACGATAGAAAAGCAGCTCCGCAAGGAGCAAGGCGGCGAGGCGAAGAATCGCGAAGCCAAGCCAACTTCCGACAAATCCGGCAGCAAGGCCAAGTTGCCTCCGGAAGCGCCGAAGAAAGGCTCAGGCCTGGACTGAGCGGCTGGTTTCACGTTTCCACGTCGTCATTCCTCCTCGCTCCGTCGCGCGAATGGTTGTCATTCGGGCAGATCGCCGGCAGCCGCTTCTGTCCTCTTTCCAGCCGAGCCCGGTGCTTTGAAATAATGGGGATAGCGTTCCCGGACGATTGCGAGCACCTCGAAGATGCGGCGAAGATGCGTTCGCATCGCCTCTTCCGCCGCAAGGGCGTCGGCCTGCTCGAGCGCATCGACGATCCGCCGATGCTGGCCGAGAACCACCGACATGCTGTCGAGGCGCGGGAAAGACAAGAAGCGGAAGCGGTCCATGTGCAGCTTCGCCGCGCTGATGTCGGCCCAGATTCCGGGGAAGCCGGCATGGCTGGCGATGTGCTGGTGGAACAGCTCGTCCGACTTGAAGAAGCGCCTGTCGTCCGAGATGGAGGCGAACGTCTCCTGGACCGCCAGTTCGCCTTTGAGCATGGCGAGTAGTTCGGCGCGGCGCGGGCTCTCGACCGCACGTTTGACCAGGCCGATTTCCAGCGACTCGCGCAGGAACTGCGATTTCTCGAGATCGGCGATCCGCAGCGGCGCCACCATGCTGCCGCGCTGCGGATAGATGTCGATCAGGCCAAGTCCGGCCAGCCGGGCGAGCGCCTCCCTGACCGGCGTGCGGCTCACGCCGAGGGCTTCCGACATCGCCTTTTCGGAAATCAGCTCGTGCGGCTTCAGGCGGAAGGTCAGGATCTGGTCGAGCAGGACCTCGAACGTCCTCGCCGCGACTGAAGCGCTGGGGCCGGTTTCGCCAAGCCGCCCCTCGGTGATGGTCCGCATTCCCAAAAGCCCTGCCATCGGCAATTCCCTTAAAGGCTCGGCAGCTTCAAGCCATTCATGAAATGGCTGCGCAAGCAGCAGCGCCGACGTTATTCCTTGCGCGGAGAACCGCCGATGCGCGCCAGCAGGCCGCCATCGACGCGCACGACTTCGCCGGTGACGAAGGAGGCATCGTCGGACAGCAGGAAGGCAACGACGGCCGCAATCTCTTGCGGCTGGGCGGTGCGGCCGAGCGGATGCATGTTGTCAAGGATGCGCAGGATCTCGTCGGGCTTATCGTTGAGCTTGACCGCATCCCGCAGCATCGGCGTGTCGACCGCGCCCGGAGCCACGGCATTGACGCGCACACCGAGCGGCGCATAGTCGACGGCCATGGATTTGACCAGCCCGATCAAGCCGTGCTTGGCCGTGCTGTAGGCCAGAACCCCTTCCTGGCTGGCCAGGCCTTGCACCGAGCTCATATGGACGATGGCGCCGCGGCTTTGCCGCAGCAGCGGCATCGCCGCGCGGGAGAGCAGATAGGCAGCCTTGAGGTTGACATTCATCACCTCGTCCCAAAGCGCCTCGTCCGTGGTCTCCACCGTTCCGTAACGCTGGATGCCGGCATTGTGGGAAAGCATGTCGAGCCCGCCGAACGCGGACCGGGCAAGCTCGACGGCGCGGCCGCAGGCTTCGGTGTCGGCGGTCGAGCCGAGCACGGTGTGCACGGTCACGCCGCGCGCCGCAAGCTGCGCCGCGACCTCGTCCAGCTGATCGCCCACACGGTCGAAGAGGATCAGGTCGACACCTTGCTGGGCCAGCCTTTCGGCGACAGCACGGCCGATGCCCATGGCCGCCCCGGTGACCAGTGCGCGTTTCTTGAACTCAGCCATTTCTCCTCCCACGAACAGTTGCAGCGGCTGCCATGGTAGTCGATCAGCGACGTATGACGTACCCTTTTCGCTGAGCCGGCCCGAGCGTATTCGGCGTCATGTCGATCCTTGCATGAAGGCCAGTGTTTCCGCGCGCGTCGGCGCGCCGAGCCGTCCGCCAAAACGCAGGCACTTCAGCGCAGCGGCGGCGCTTGCCACTGCTATGGCCTGCTCCTCATCCCAACCTTCAGCCAGCCCCAGAGCGAAGGTGCCGTGAAACACGTCGCCCGCCGCCAGCGTGTCGACGGCTTCGACTCGCGGCGACGGCAGATGACGGACATCATTGCTGCTCGGGTGCTGGAACGCGGTGCCGTTCGCCCCATCGGTGATCGCGACGAAGGCGCCGGTCCGTTCGCCCAGAATAGCGACGGCGGAACCGGCGGAAACCTCTGGACCGCAAAGGATACGCGCCGCGGGCAGCGAAGCAATGACATGCGAGGCGAGCGGCAGCAATCGGTCGAGCACCGGTCGCGACGCAATATCGGCGTCGAGGATCGCCGGAATGCCGCATTCGCGGGCCTTCGCCAGCGCCATCGCGGCGGCTCCGGGCCAACGAACGTCGACCAGGACGGCGTCGAAGCGGGAAAAATCCACGGGCGGAAGACGGTCCGGATCGGCTTGCGTGACGGCATCGTAGAAGGGCACGATCATGCGCTCGCCGGCGGCATCGACCAGGATCGTGGCAATGGCCGAGCGGCCACCTTCAACCCTGCGCACCAACGAACAGTCGACCCGCTCCGCCTCCATCTGCGCGATGACATCGCGGCCGACGGTATCGTTGCCGACGCTTGCCCATAGCCAGACCTGCCCGCCCTGGCGGCTTGCCGACGCGGCGGCACTTGCCGCCATGCCGGCGGCGATCTGCACGGCCTCGCTCGGCAGGAACTTGCCGGCGCCGGACGGCAGGACATCGAGGCGCAAGATCGTGTCGTAGGTGAGCGCGCCGACGCAGAGCAGGCGGGGCGCCCTCATTGCAGCCTATAACCGCGCTGATGGGCAATCGCCGTCATTACGCCTCTCAGTTCGGCAAGGCCGCGAAGACGGCCGATCACGGGGTAGCCGGGATGGGTGTGCCGCGTGGCGTCATCGATCAGCTCGTGGCCGTGATCCGGGCGAAACGGCAGCAGCGCCGGTTGCCCGGCGTCGCGGCGGCGTTGCTGCTCGTCGAGCAAGATCGAGACCACCGAAACCATGTCGACATCCCCGTTCAGATGCTCGGACTCCATGAACGACCCGTCCGGATCCTTGCTGACGTTGCGCAGGTGCACGAAGTTGATCTTGTGCGCAAAGCGCCTGGCGATGGCGGGCACGTCATTGGCCGGATTGGCGCCCAGCGACCCCGTGCACAAGGTAAGGCCGCTATGGGCCGATGGCACCGCATCCAGGATAAAGGCGATGTCGTCGGCGTTCTTGACGATCCGGCACAGGCCGACGAGATCGCGCGGCGGATCGTCCGGGTGGATCGCCAACGTGACGCCCGCCTCTTCGGCCGCCGGCAGCACGTGTTCGAGAAAACGGACGAGATTCTCGCGCAGCCGGTCGTGAGACAGGCTAGACTGCTCGGCCACCACTTCGCGCAATTCCGCTATGTCATAGCGCTTGAAGGCGCCCGGCAGGCCGGCCATGATGTTGGCAAGCAGACGCTCTTTTGACGCATCCGGCGTCGCCTCGAACCATTCGCTTGCCCGCTGGAGAACATCGGACGCATAGTCGCGCTCAGATCCCTTGCGCTGCAGCATGTAACAATCGAACGCGGCAAGCTCGTGCATGTTCATGCGGAGCGCCCGTCCGCCGCCCGGCAGCGGCGCAGCCAGGTCGGTCCGGGTCCAGTCGAGGATCAGCATGAAGTTGTAGCAGACCGTGCGCACACCGCAGGCGCCGAGATTGCGTAAGGTCTGCCTGAAATTCTCGTAGAGCCGGTCGAGATCGCCGCGGCCGAGCTTGATGTCCTCGTGCACGGGCACGCTCTCGACGACGCTCCATTTGAGGCCCATCGCCTGATCCGCCTCGATAAGCGCCTGGCGCTGCCTGATGGCGTGGATCGGCCAGACTTCGCCGTAAGGAATGTCGTGCAATGCCGTCACGATGCCGGTCGCGCCGGCCTGCCTGGCATGGGCAAGCGTTGCCGCGTCGCTCGGGCCAAACCATCGCCACGTCTGCTCCATTCGACCTCCAGCTACGGAATTCCCCGACGAGACTGCTGTCTATTGGATGCTACCATGGCAGTCAATTGCTTGCCGCAGCCCAGTGCTGTGTCCGCGTTCGGGCGGCCGCCCTTAGAGATTACAACGATACGTGGCGTTCAGATTGAACGGCTACGCAAGATCCGGGTTTCGGCTGGCCCAAAGCATGCCGCGCTCGAACATCGTACGCATTTGCGGCACTGCGAACTCGTCGGCGGTGTGGCCGAGTGCGCTGTAGAAGACGCGGCCCTTGCCGTAGCGGCGCTTCCAGACAACCGGCATGACGACGCCGGCGATGAAATCGAGATGCTCGCCGGTGAAAGTAGTCGTCGCCAGCACCTCGTTGGTCGGATCGACATGCATGTAATACTGCTCTGAACGGTACGCGAAGCCGTCGATGCCCTGCATGACCGGATCGTCTGGCATGGTGATATCGACGTGATAGTCGATGATGTTGCCTGGATGGGCGACCCACTGGCCGCCGGTCATGAACTGGTATTCCGGCTCGTTGCGGAAGCTGTCGCACATCGTGCCGTGAAAGCCCGCAAGGCCGGTGCCGGCCCCGACGGCGTTGGTCAGGTTTTGCAGTTCCGGCTTTTCGATCGTCGACATGGTGATCACCGGGACAATGAGATCGAGCTTGCCCAGTTGCGGATCGGCAAGCGCCGAAGTCCCCTGCTCCAGCTGCACGTCGAAGCCGTTGCCGGCCAGCATCTCCTTGACGATGTGGGCGCTACGGGCCGGCGTGTGGCCTTCCCAGCCGCCCCAGAAAATCAGTGCCGTCTTGCTCATCGTGTCATCCCCTATTCCAGAATTCCGAAAGGTAGATCGGCGTGCATTGGCGCCGGCCGCGCGCAGCCATATCTCAGGTCGATACGCCGCCCTGTCTCTGCTGAAGAGATGATCGATTCCATGATTTCCAGGACATGGAGGGAAAGATCGAGGCTGGCGCGGTGTTGCCTGCCCGAGACGATCGCCTGCGCCATGTCGGCGAGGCCGATGCCCCGGTAATTGCCGTCGCCATAGGAATGGATCTGATCGGCCACCGTCCAGTCGCCCTTGCGCTGGCTGGTCCTGATGTCGCCCTGGAACTGATTGGGATCGGAGACGATCATCGAGCCGGTGGTCCCGTAAAGTTCGATGTGATTGTGTTCATGCTTCCAGACGTCGAAGCTGGTGGTGATCGAAACCGCCGCGCCGTTCTCGAATGTGAGCAGGCCGGAAATATGGGTCGGCACCTCGACCTGTATCGTTTCGCCCTGGCGCGGTCCGGAACCGATGGTGCGGGTGGCATAGGATGCCTTTGCCTGCCCGATCACGGATTTTGCCGGACCCAGGAGATTGAACAGGCAGGTCAGATAGTACGGTCCCATGTCGAGCATTGGCCCACCGCCGGGCTGATAGTAGAAATCCGGATTGGGATGCCAGAGCTCGTGGCCGGGCACCTGCATGAAGGCAGAGCCGGCGACAATAGTCCCAACCGCATCCTCATCGACCAGGCGCCGCGCCGTCTGGTGGGAGCCGCCAAGAAAAGTGTCGGGTGCGCAGCCGACGCGCACGCCCTGTTCGCGCGCGGCCGCGACCAGCCGCTCGGCGTCGCTGAGCGTCGTTGCCAGCGGCTTCTCGGAATAGACGTGCTTGCCTTGCCCGACAGCCTGCAGGCCGACCGGCACATGATGCTGCGGCGTCGTCAGATTGAGCACGATCTCAACGCGCGGATCGGCCAACAGCGCGTCGACCGGCATGGCAGCCAGGCCGTAGGCAGCTGCCTTGGCCTCGGCTGCCGCCCGGTTGATGTCGGCGACGCCGATAATGTCGAGCACCGGGAATTGCGGCGATGCCTTCAGATAGGCATCCGAAATGTTGCCGCAGCCGATAATGCCGACACCGATCCTCCGCATGGGCTTCTCCTCAAAAGGCGGCATTGATGAAACAGCAGAACTCGTTTGTCACCCCCCTTTCGGCCGGACGCGGTTGTCCCGTGACAAGTACATACCTCGAGAGCCTCAGAACCGCCGCCCGATCACAATCGCGCGCCTATGCGAGAGCCGCTTGCTTTTGAGGTCGAACGGCCGGTACTCAGCAACACTGCTTCCTGTAGCTTGCTCGACATTTTGATGCCGGTTTTGAGCACAGCACAGATTTTCACCCGTAGAAGGACGCACATGATCCGCCCGCAAGGAACCATCGCACCGATCCTGACGCCGTTCGAAAACGACGGCTGCATTGCCCGCGACCTCTGGATATCACACGCCAAGTGGGTGCTGGACCAGGGAGCACATTTCCTGTCGCCGTTCGGCACCACGGGCGAGGCGTTGTCCGTCTCGTTGCGCGAGCGCATGCAGGCGCTGGAGTGGCTGGTCGAGGCCGGCATTTCGCCAAGCCGGCTTATGCCCGGCACCGGCGTCACAGCACTTGTGGAGACCGTCGAGCTGACCGCGCACGCCGTCGGGCTCGGCTGTGCTGCGGTGATGGTGCTGCCGTCGTTCTTCTATACGGCCGCCGGTGACAACGGACAGGCCCGTTATTATGGCGAGCTGATCGATCGGGTGGCGAACCCGGCGATGAGGATGATCCTCTACCACATCCCGCAAAATTCCGGCGTAGCGGTGAGCCCGGCGCTGACCGCCCGATTGAGCGAAGCGTTTCCCGATGTCGTGGTGGCTTACAAGGACAGCGCCGGCGACTGGAACAACACCGCGGCGGTCATTGCGGCAGCCCCAAGGGTCGCGGTGTTCCCGAGTTCGGAAGCACAGCTGACGAAGGGCCTCGCCAACGGTGCTGCCGGCTGCATCTCGGCGACAGTCAATCTGAATCCCGCAGCGATCCGGGCCCTCTACGACGCAGTGCTGGCGGGAGAGGACACTACGGACGCGGATGCCGCCATCAGGGCGTTCCGCAAAATCATCCAGGACGCCGGCCTCATCACTGCGATGAAGGCAGTGCTGGCGGTACGGTCCGGCGACAGACGCTGGCTGAATCTGCGCGCGCCGCATGAGAACGCGACGCAAGCCACCGGCGAAGCCGTGCTCGCCGCTCTCGGCCCGCTAGCCGACCATATCGGCCGGAGCTGACTATCGGGCCGTGTTCAGGGCGGCAGCAGCGCGTATCAGCGCCTTGAACGCATTCTCATCTATGTCTTCGCCCTCACGGATATCGATGGCGCGCCTGGTGTTGCCTTCCAGGCTGGAGTTGAACAGGCCGGAAGGGTCCTGCAGCGAGGCGCCCTTTGCGAAGGTCACTTTCACGACGTTCTTGTAGGTCTCGCCAGTGCAGATTATTCCGGCGTGCGACCACACCGGAACGCCTCGCCACTTCCACTCCTCAACCACTTCCGGGTCGGCCTGCTTGATGAGGGCGCGGACATGGGAAAGCGTCTTGCCTCGCCAATCGCCCAGCTCGCTGATCCTCGCATCGATCAGCTGAGAGGGAGAGTTGTCTGCACTTCTTTCCATTGAGTCACTCTTCATCATCATTGTCGCTTTCCCTTGGTTGTTGCCGCTCGCCCGTCACATGAATACCGCTAGTCGGCACCGGATTTGCCGGGATGACTGGCATTCCACTCACATTCGCTCGCCTGGCAATTGGCTGGCTTGCTTTATCCAGTCGGCGAGTTGAGCTTCGTCGAGCAGGTCGTCCTCGTAGATATCGAGGTAGCGCACGTCCTTGTGCTTGGACTCACCGGGTGGGACGGGACGCAGCGACGCGCCGCGGAAGAAAGCCAGCTTGATGTACTTTGTGAAGCAATGGAAGTTGAGGAACCACCCCTGACCCTCTACGCCGTAGAAGGGCGAGTTCCATTTGACGGCCTTGCGCACGTCAGGGACGTTGCGCACGATGAGCGCGTCGAGGCGACGCCCGACGTCGCGTTTCCAGCCCGGCATGGCCGCGATGTAGGCCTGCACAGGAGCGTCACCATCACCCTTCGGGATCTGCGGGTTGCCGCCTGCGAGGAGGACCGGCTTGGCGGCTGCAGGCTTGGCGGCGGACTTCTTCGCGACCGCCGATGACTTGATGGACGTCTTGTTGGCCATGCATTCACTCCAATGCGCCGGTGCCCCCCGCGCTGCGCCGCTTGGGCGCGTAAGGCAGCACGAACATGTACAGTCCGGTAAGCAGGAGCAAGCCGAGTGGAAACAGCGGCATGAGGTATACCCAGTAGGAGGGTTCCTTGCCTACTCCCAGGCTGATGAAGATGGCGGCGACGACCGCCGCAAAGATGATCGACAGCCAGCGGTGGATCTGCCGAACCCATTTGTTCCAATCCATTGAGACCTCCTCTGAAGACGAACCGAGCGGATCGGGCGGCCCGTTTGGCGGCTCCCGCCGGGCAGCCACGCCACTGAATGCGTGCCTTACCAGCGCGCCAGCTGTGTGATTTGAATGAGATTGCCGCAGTTGTCGTTCAGCTGGGCTATGATCGAGCCGGTTACTTCGGTCGGCGGCATGGTGAACTTGGCGCCGCGCGCTTTGATGCGCTCGTAGTCCTCCTTGACGTTATCGGTGAAGAACATGACCGCGGGCTGGCCCTGCTGGAAAATAGCTTGCTGGTAGGTCTTTGCAGCGGGGTTGTCATTGAGCGCGAGTTGCAGCTCGGCACCGTCCGGCTCGTCGGGTGATGCGACGGTCAGCCAGCGAAACGGCCCATTGCTGAAATCGGCCTTCTTGGTAAAGCCGAGCGTTTCGGTGTAGAAACCCAGAGCCTTTTCCTGGTCATCCACGTATACTTTGGTCAACTTGATCTTCATTGGCTTGCCTCCATTATCGCTCCGCCATCTGCCGCCCTGTAACAGAGCCCTTGCTTGAATAGCGCAGGCGGATCTCAGTCCGTTCGCGCAAGAACCTGCTCCAGATCGTCAAAGAACCTCGGCCAGCCGACTTTGGCACCCCGGAAGTAAGGCTGCTGATCCGGCCGGAAGCCCGACTGTTCCATACGCAAGCGGGCGCCGATGCTCGTGGGGGTGATCGTCCAGGAGACGACACTCTTGAGATCCTTGGTATCCCACGTGTAAGTCAGCGTTCTGTTAGGCTCGACTGTCTGGACCTGACATTCGACAGAGCCCCAGGCCGCGTGAAGGTTGAAACGGTGGTCCGCGACAGGTTTGAAGTCGTTTTTCATGAGCCACTCCTCGATCAAGTGTGGTTGCGTGAGCGCGCGCCAGATCTTCTCGGGCGGATAAGCGATTTCCCGTTCGACAATGACGGAGAGCGTTTCGGTCGCTATTTCGTTCACTGGTCCATCCTTTTGAGCAGGTCCTCGAGGTCGTCGAACCGGCTCTGCCAGAACCCGGTCATCTGGCTTGTCCAGTCGATCAGGGGGGCAAGCGCGGCGAGCTGCGCGCTATAATGGGTCTGCCGTCCCGCATGGCGGTCGCGCACCAGCCCCGCCTGCCGCAAAATCCCGAGATGTTTCGACACGGCCGGTTGCGAGATCCCGGCCTGAGCCGTCAGCGCGCCGACTGTCTGCTCTCCCTCGCGACACAGTCGCTCAAAAATAGCGCGCCGAGTCGGATCGGCAAGCGTTCTGAAGAGCACATCGTGAGCGTTTGGCATTGGGATATATAACCCTTCGGCTATTGATCAATGCATAACCACCGGGATATGTGTGAGTCAAGCGGGAAGCGGCATAATTCTCGTTGCAGGAGCGGTCACTTGCTTCGCTCACGCAGCCAGTTGCTTATTCGCCGTGCACTGGAATTGTCACACGTGATGCGCTATATGACCATCTACATGGTCAGGAGCTGACATGGACGCGGTCAAGCTGGCGGACGCCAAGGCACATCTGAGTGAGCTCATCGACCGGGTCGAGGCTGGAGACTCGATCGACATAACCCGGCGTGGCAAGCCGGTCGCCAGGCTCACGGCCGTGGCCCGCCCTCGCAAACGGATCGACGCCGTCCTGCTCCAATCCCTGACCGCAACCATGCCTCTGCAGGCTCAGGCTGCCGCCGATCTGGTGCGATCGATGCGAGATGGCGATCGCTATTGATGGCCTATCTCGATACTTCGCTGATCGTCGCGGCGCTATCCAGCGAAGCCATGACCGCGCGCGTTCAGGGCTGGCTGGCGGAGCAGGACCCAGCGCAACTTGTGATCAGCGACTGGACCATCACCGAGATGTCCTCCGCCATGGCGATCAAGCTTCGGACCGGACAGATCGACTTGGAGCAGCGCGCGGCTGCGCTCGCGATGTTCAATAAGCTTGTCGCTGAGAGCTTCACCGTGCTGCCGGTGACGGGCGGGCATTTTCAGGTCGCCGCGAAATTCGCCGATCAGCATATGCTCGGGCTTCGTGCTGGCGACGCCCTGCACCTCGCGACGGCATCGGAGCATGGCGCCACAGTGTGGACCCTCGACCAGCGGCTCGCCGAGGCAGGACCGATTCTCGGCATACCGACGCAGTTGCTGGCATGATCAAGGCCTCTCCTCCAAATGAATATACCCAAGCTACGTTGCGAGTTGATCACGCTCATTGAAGGGAGCCGGCCGGGAGCGAACTGGCGGCTTTCGATATTGCCCTAGCGGCGCGTCGGGCACGCAGAGCGATGCTGTCAACCACAAGCGTCTGCACGGGCGAGGAGAAAGGCCGCTTCGCGCGCGTTGCGGGTGAGCTTGGCCGCAGCCTCGAATTCGGCGCGGGCCTCGGCCAGCCGGCCGGCCCGAAACAGAAAATCGCCCCTCGCCGCTGGCAATGGCGCATAATTGCGCAAGGCGGCGGCGTCGGCAATCTCGTCCACCAGCCGCAGGCCCGCTTCAGGCCCGAAGGCCATGCTGTGGGCGACCGCTCGATTGAGATCGACCACCGGCGAGGGCATCACTGCTCGTAGCCGGTCGTAGAGCGCTGCGATGCGGGGCCAGTCGGTATCGGCCGGACTGCGCGCCCGCGCGTGACAGGCTGCAAGCGCGGCCTGCAACACATAGGGGCCATCGCCCCCGAGAGCTTCGGCACGGGCCAGCGCGTCAAGTCCCCGGCGGATCAGCAGTTGGTCCCAGCGTGCGCGGTTTTGCTCGGTCAGGGTCAAGAGGGCGCCGTCCGGCCCGATGCGCGCGGGCAGGCGCGATGCCTGGATTTCCATCAGAGCCAGCAGACCGAACACCTCGGCATCCTCGGCCATCAGACCCGCCAGCATACGGCCCAGCCGTTGTGCCTCCAGGCACAGGCCCGGCCGGACAAGGTCGTCGCCGGCCGTGGCAGCATAGCCTTCATTGAAGATGAGGTAGATGACCTCCAGCACCGAGGAGAGACGCCCCGCACGCTCGGCACCGCGCGGCACCTCGAAGCTAAGCCCGGCCTTTCCGATCGTCCTCTTCGCGCGGACGATGCGCTGGGCGATCGTCACCTCGCTCGACAGGAAAGCACGGGCGATCTCGTCCGTCGTCAGGCCGCCGATGACACGCAGCGTGAGCGCCGCGCGGGCGTCGGCCGAAAGTATGGGGTGGCAGGCTGTGAAGATGAGGCCCAGCAGCTCGTCGCCAAGATCGTCGTTCATGGCCATTTCGTTTCCCTCGGCCGTACGGTCGCACTCGCCGTCCAGCTCCCGGGCGATCTCCTCATGCTTGCGCTCGCGCATCTTGTCGCGACGGATCGCGTCGATGGCGCGGCGTTTGGCGACCGTCATCAGCCAAGCGCCGGGATTGGCCGGAACGCCGGTCCTGGACCATTCGGAGAGGGCTATGACCAGGGAGTCCTGCACCAGTTCCTCTGCAAGGTCGACATTGCGCACGAGGCGGGCCAGGCCCGCAATGAGCCGGGCCCGTTCAATGCGAAAAATCGCCTCGATCGCCTGGTGCGTCTCGCCTGCGGTCATGCTGCCTTGTCGGCCAAAGCCACAATGGAGGCAAGCAGGTTGCGGCCGACAGGTTCAGTTGCCGCTGCGCTTCTCGCGCGTCCGGTCACGGATTTCCGTGACCTCCGGCGTCAGATTCCCATTGCCAATCAGCCATCTCGTACAGCGGCCGGATTTCGATCTCGCTCGGTCCCGGCATGGGATTGGGGCAGCGCTTCACCCAGGCGACCGCCTCGTCCATGTCCTTGACTTCCCAGAGCCAAAAACCGGCGACCAGTTCGCGGGTCTCGGCGAAAGGCCCGTCGATGACCGTCCGGCGGGGACCATCGAACGCAACGCGCTTGCCCTGCGAGGAGGGCTTGAGGCCGTCGGCGTCGAGCAAGATGCCGGCATTGCGCAGCTCGTCGTTAAATCTGCCCATCGCCTCCATCGCCTCTTTCGCCTCGGGCGTCGGGAGAAAGCCCTTTTCGCTGTCCTCGGTAGCCTTCACGAGCACCATCACACGCATCGTCTGTCTCCTTGTTTGAGCCGGCCTCACCGACCGGCAGCGAAACGACGAACGGAGTTTAGGAAATCGACATTGTCCTGCAGATTTTTTTTCGAGCTTGAAGAGAAAGATGCCGATGGCTGCTCCCCTGGTCAGGGGTCGCGATGGCGCGATATCGAGATTGGGCGCTACGCTGGTCGCGGATTGTAAGTAATTCTACGCTAAAGTCCTCCGCGTCCAGCCGCGTTGGTTCCGCTCTTGGACCCGACACGCATGAGTGGCCTGCCTAAACCATTTCGGGACGTTTAGAAGCCTCGCGGATCGCCTTGTGCACGCGGCGCTGCAAATCCATGAAGGCCGGAGTTTCCATGACCTCTTCCCGGCGCGGGCGCTCGATATCGACATTGAAGGTCTGCATGATGCGTCCCGGCCCGATCCCCATCACGACGATGCGGTCCGACAGGTAGACGGCTTCTTCCACATCATGGGTGACGAAGAGCACGGTGAGCCTGTGCTCCTCCCAGATCTGCGTCAGGAGTTCCTGCATCTGATGCCTGGTCAAGGCATCGAGCGCGCCAAAGGGCTCGTCCATCAGAAGCATTTTGGGTCGATAGGAAAGGGCACGCGCTATGGCCACGCGCTGCTTCATGCCGCCAGAAAGCTCAGATGGATAGCGATTGGCGCTATGAGGGAGCTTGACCAGATCGAGATGCTCGCGCGCTATCCTGCGGCAGGTCGCGCGGTCATGACCCGCGGCCTTGAGCGCGAACTCGATGTTCTGCTGCGCCGTCAGCCAGGGAAGCAGGGTGTAGGACTGAAAGACGACGCCGCGGTCGAGGCCCGGCCGCAGGATCGGCGCACCATCGATAGCAAGATCTCCCGCGTCGAAATCCTGCAGTCCGGCAACGATCGACAGCAGCGTGCTCTTGCCGCAACCCGACGTGCCCACCAGCGAGACGAACTCGTTGTCGGCAAGATCGAGATTGATATCGCGCAGTACTTCCGTGCGCCGCGCGCCCGTGCCGAAGCTTTTGTGGAGGCCTTCGATCCGCAGTTTGGGCAAACTCATCGGCCCGGCCTCATTGCACGTGGCCCTCCTGCCGGAACAGCACTTTTCCCAGTGCCTTCATGACCTGGTCGGTAATGAGGCCAAGCACGCCCAGCAGCAGGATGTAGCCGATGATGGTGTTTGTCTGGAAATAGCGCTGGGACACGGTGATGCGGTAGCCGAGGCCTGATGTCGCCGCGACAAGTTCTGCCAACACCAGCCAGGTCCATGCCCAGCCGAGACTGATGCGCAGCGTATCCCAGATGCCTGGCAAGGCGCTGGGAACGACGATGCGCGTCAGGATCTTGCGATCCGGCAGGCCGAGCGTCCTGCCAAGGCCGATGAAATCAGCGGGAACCCGCTTCACATTGTCCATGATCATCAGTACCTGCTGGAAGAAGGTACCTATGAAGATGATCAGGAATTTCTGGGCATCGCCCGTCCCCGACCACAGGATGGAGAGAGGCACGAAAGCGACCACCGGCATGTAGCGGATGAAATCCACAAGCGGCTCGATCGCCGCTTCCCAGGTCCTGAAGCTGCCGATCAGCACGCCAATCGGAATCGCCAATGCCGAGGCGATGAGGAAGCCAACAGAAATACGGTATATCGAGGTCCTGAGATCCAGCCACAGCGTGCCGTCACCCGAGAGCTTGCCGAGCTGGGTCACCACGCTTCCCGGCGACGGCAGGAAAATTGGCTTTACCAGTCCCAGCCCCGTTGCCGCCCACCAGGCGAGGCCGAGGCCGGCAAAGACGGCCACTGCTATCATCAGGAAGCGCGAGCGTGCGATGGGCGCGCCGAGCCCGGGGGAGCGGCGACGGCGCATCGGCTGTTTGATCGCCGGCCCCGGCGCTGCGTGAGACGGGCTTGGCTCGGTCGCACGCTGCTCGGACATTTGCGTCACCACCGCGAGCCGGCCCTCGTCATTTCGCGGCCTTGACGAATGACGGGTCGATCATCTGTTCCGGCGTCACGTCCGCCTGCAGCAGCCCGGCGTTCTTGGCGGCCGCCTCTACATCCGCAAATGTCTTGGTGGAGAACTCCCCGGTCAGGGCATCCTTGTTTTCGGCGAGAGTATAGTAACGCACGCCATCAAAGGCGGTGTTGAGGTCTTCGACGCTCGACCCGACCGCCTTGGAGATGATCGCCCGGCCGTCGGGCGTGTCGGCGTTGTAGGCCTTCAGGGCAGCATCCCAGGTCTTGATCATGGCAAGCACCTGGCCGGGACGCGACTTGATCACCTCGTCGCGCACCACGAATACGTCACTGATCAGGCCGGGATCTTCGCCCGCGGTGAAGAGCAGCTTGAGGTCCTTGTTCTGCGCTCTTGCCGCGGTGAGATAAGGCTCATAGGTGACTGCGACTGGAACCTGGCCGGCGATCAAGGCGCTGCCGGCATCCGCCGCCGGCATTGGAACCGGCTGGACATCGGCGATCGACATGCCGTTCTTGGCGAGCGCGTATTTGAGCAGGATGTCGCTCGTGGTGCCTTCTTCGAAAGCAACCTGCTTGCCCTTGAGGTCGGCGACGGAAGCGATGTCCTTGCCGGCGATCATGGCGTCTGCCGTCATGCTGACGTCGAGCAGAAGCACGATCTTCACCGGCAGGCCGGCCGCAACCATTCCCATAGCCGTGTGCGTCGCGATGTTGGCGGCATCGAGCTGGCCGCTCGCCAGGGCGGCGTTGATATCCTTGTCCTCTGCGAAGTTCACGATCTGCACGTCGGACAGCCCGCTTGCCTTGAACAGGCCCTTGGCCTCGGCGACGTGCCACTGGCCGTAGCCCAGCCATGGCTCGATGCCGATCTTGAACGTTCCTGCCTCAGGCGTCGCCGGAATTGTCGTGTCGGCCGCGTAGGCCGCCGGGGCAAACCCGACAGCAGCAGCCATAACGAGCGCCCGAAATTGTCCTGCTAGATTACGCATCATCTTGTTCCCCTTGATGATCAGGCCGCTTTTTTGAACCAAACTCCGGCCTGGTGAGAATGCCGGCGTCAGCTCTTGCGGCACCGTGCCTCGGCATCTTAGCTGCCCGTTCAACGAAAGTGCGACGACACTTCAACGTTAGCAATAGCGGATGTCAAGGCTAAATACATACATGCATATACAAGTTAGACCCCTCCTTCCGAGTCTGATTCGCTTCACTGCGATCAAGTTTTTTTGGACGGAGAATACCGGCTGCCAAGCGAATAGCGGCTGCCAACGTAAGTCAGCTTGCTGATCGTGGCAACGATGGCGCCCGTCCATGTCCGGCGATGCAGAAACAGGCAGCAGCTGCCGACATCGATGCCCAGATGCCGCGCCGTCTCGGCATCGGCAGGGGTCGCCGAGATGATGTGCTCGACCTCCGTCACCGGGGTTTTCTGCATGAGGTAGTCGTAGGTTGCTGTCTTGGAAAAGTCCTGCTTGTCGTAGTCGGGTATCAGGGCCGGGTTGACGAAGCGCTCTTCCAGTTGCACAGGCAGGTCGTTCTCGAAGTTGACGACGATGGAATGATAGACCGGCGCGCGTTTTGCGAACTCGAAAGAAAGCGCGAGCTCCTTTGTCGGCGTGATCTTTTCGAGCACGATAACCTCGGAGCGATGCCTGTTTCCCCGCGCGACAATTTCCGCCGCGATGTTGTTGATCTCGATCAGTGCTGATTGTGGTCGAGGTGGCGCGATGAATGTGCCGACGCCCTGGAGCCGGATCAGAAAACCCGCAGAGGTCAACTCCCGCAAGGCACGATGAACCGTCATCCGGGACACGCCGAGTGTCGCCACGAATTCATTTTCGGACGGCAGCTTCCGGTCCTTGCTCCATCGGCCCATTCCGATGTTCGTCAGGATGTAGTCCTTGACCTTCTCGTAAAGAGGGCTGGCGGTGTCGGGCAAAGTGATCATTTCAAAATCCTTTCCGGCAACGTTCGGAAATCACACGCGCCCGGAAGACCGCATCCGGATGATTGTTTTCAAACCATCGCCCTGCCCCGCCAACAGCCGCTCATAGGCTGCGGGAACATCATCCAGGCCGATCTCGCGGTCGATCAGTTCGACCATGGGCTCGGTCAATTCGCCGAGCATCCGAATGGCGTCGGGAAGCTCATCGGCAAAGGCGTGGCATCCCAGCAATGCGATTTCGCGTTCAACCAGGATGTTGGGATCGATGTCGAGGCGCCCATGGAATATGCCGACCATCGCAACGGTGCCACCGGCATCGAGAACGCCGAGCAACTGGCTGAGTGCTGCGATGCTGCCGGTCGCTTCGACGGCAGCAAGCAGGGGGGCATCCGCGGTGGCGGCGGCAATGGCGTCCCGGTTCAAGTCGACGATGCTGGCGCCGGTCACCCGCGCCACCCGGGCGCATCGGCCAGGGTTGCGATCGGCGACGAGCACGGTACCTGCGAATGTCCGGGAAAGCAGCAGTGCGGCAAGCCCGCCAATAGTCCCGCAGCCGACCACAAGAACGGAGCCGGCCGTTTTCGGCAGACGCCGCACTGCGTGCAATGCTACAGCCAGCGGCTCGGCCATCGCCGCGACCCGTTCGTCAAGCGCGGCATCGACGACGTGCAGCAGGCGTGCGGGCAGGACCGCCTGTTCGGCAAATCCGCCGTCGCATATCTCGCCGACAAAGCCCAGCGACGTGCAAAGATGCCGCCTGCCTGCATGGCATTGCGCGCATTCTCCACACCAGAAACGGGAATCGGCGACCACGCGGTCGCCAACAGCGACGATGTCCACGCCCTCGCCGATGGCGATCACCGTGCCTGTCAGCTCATGGCCAGCCGTCGAGGGCGACCGGCTTATCCATTGGCCCGTGCGAAAGTTGTGAAGATCGGAACCGCAAATGCCTGCGGCATCGACCCTCAGCTTCACCCAGCCTGGCCCGGGAGCGCCTGGCGCGGCGATATCCTCGACGCGCAGGTCGCCGGGTCCATGGAGTCGCGCCGCCCTCATCGTCATCGTTTCCGCTCAGCCGGCGAGATAGCGATCGCGGATCTCCGAAACCGCGTTCTCATGCGAGCTGAACCCTTCGTAGCGGGCGAGCCTGCGGGCATGCAACGCGAGTTCCGGATAGGCCGCCGAGGTCACATAGCCGACCGACGATCTCTTGACGAAATCCGTCACCGAAAGCGGTCCAAAGGTTCGCGCCCACCGGCTGGTCGGCAGCACCGCATTGGGTCCCAGGACGAAGTTAGCGAGGGTCACCGGCGTGTGCGGTCCCATGAGGATCTCGGCGGCTTCTGTGATACGTCCAAGATGCGCGAATGGCTCCGTTGACAGAATCTCGAGGTGCTCCGGGGCATAATCGTTGATGAAACGGTAGCTGTCCTCCAGCGACTCGGTCAGCACGATGCCGCCGCGCTTTCCAGTCAGCACCGCGCGCGAGAACTCCACACGCTGTTCGCTCATTCGGGACCAGTGTTCCGGTATCGCAATCAACGCGGCTTCGGCGACCTTGCGGCTATGCGTCACCAGATAGGCCGACGAATCCGGGCCGTGCTCGGCCTCTATCAACAGGTCAAGAGCGGCCAGGCCGCCGTCGACGCTGTCATCGGCAAAGATGATCGCTTCGGACGGGCCGGCAGGCAGGCCTGTGTTGATGATCGGGGACAACACGCTCTTTGCCGCCACCACCCACGGGCTCCCCGGCCCGACGATCTTCACGGCAGGCTTCACGGTCTCGGTTCCATAGGCGACGGCGGCGACCGCATGGGCGCCGCCGCACTTGTACACGGTCTCCACGCCGGCAATGCGGGCAGCAACCAGCGTCGCGGCGTCGACGGAACCATCCGAAGTCGCAGGCGTCACGATCGCGATCTGGGGAACCCCGGCAATCACCGCCGGAACCGAGGTCATCATCGTCACCGAGGGGAAGGCGCCTTTGCCGCGCGGAACATAAAGCGCAACGGAAGCAATCGGTGTGTATCGGTCACCCGCATAGGCGCCCGGCCGAACTTCCTTGAGCCACATCGTTTCCGGGCGCTGCTCCTCGTGGAAATGCCTTATGTTCTCAATGCCGAACCGGATACTCTCCACGACATCCTTGTCGACCTTGTCGAATGCCGCGTCGAACTCTGCTTCCGAAACTTTCAGCCCACCGTCGGCAACATCGGCTTTGTCGAGTTCGCGCGCAAACCGGAGCAAGGCCGTGTCACCTTCATCCTTGACGGCCTTGATGATTGGACGGACCTTTTCGATGAAGGAAGACAGATCTCCTTCGGCGCGTTTCAGTAAACTGGCCCGCTGATCGACACTGAGGGATGACAGGCGGTGGAAGCTGACGTCAGACATGGCGGCTCCTTTTCTTAGAACGCAATTACGATTAGCATCGATCACTTCTGGGACACGTCTCCAGCCCCTGAAGCCTTCAAATCGATGCGAGAAAGCCTCCATCCACGGGAATGGACTGGCCGGTTATGTAGGCTGCCGCATCCGAAGCGAGGAACACCGCGATTCCGTGCAGGTCCGAGAGATCACCAAAACGGCGCTGCGGAATCTTGGCGAGCATCGATTGCTGCCATGCCTCGTTGCTGTAGAACACGTCTGTCATCGCTGTCCTGAAATAGCCGGGCGCAATGGCGTTGACCCGGATCCCAAGATCGGCCCACTCCGCCGCAAGCGCCCGCGTCATGCCGAGGAGGCCTGATTTCGACGAGCCGTACGGCACCGCCGTGGGAACCCCAACCTCGGAGGTCAACGAACAGAGATTGATAATGACGCCGGGCCGTCCGGCGTCTCTCATCTGCCGCGCAGCGGCCTGGGCGCAGAAGAAGGCGCCTTTGAGATTCGTATCGACAATCCTGTCCCACAAGGCCTCGTCGACATCGAGTGAAGGCCGGATCTCTTCCGTACCTGCATTGTTGACGAGAATATCGAGACCTCCGAGCAGGCTGCCGGCCTCGGCTGTCGCCGTCCGGCACCGGTCGACGTCAGTGACGTCCAGGGCGACGGCGTGCGCGACCCCGCCGGCGGTGCGGATGGCGGCTATCGTCTTCTCGAGCGAGGCCACACTGCGCGCCGTGACGGCGACGTCGGCGCCGGCCGCGCTGAGCGCCTCGGCGATGCTGCGCCCGATGCCACGGCTTGCGCCGGTTACAAGCGCCTTCCTGCCTGACAGATCGAAGAGAGATGCGTTGCGCATGTCATCCTCCTTGGTAATGTCGCGCTTGGACCGATCGCGTCGAGACTATCCGAATGCAGCTTATCTATACAAGCATGTACATCATGGCTGTAGTGCGCCATGCGAAACTCTGCTTGTCAGAGCGGCAGCGCATTGGCCGACATCGGACCGGTCTACGCGGTTCGCCCCAGCCCATCTGGAGTTCATCGGGAGGGATATATGAAGCGCGCAGTAGACCACGACGCGATGAGCGTGGTTGGCTATACCACCCCCTGGAGTGCCAAAGCAGGCCAGCGGATCAAGCTCAGCCTGTCATGCGATCGGCCGATAAAGGCCACACGAATTTGCCGGCTCGACAAGCCGGCTCCGGAATTTCTCGCCTGGCCCATCGAAACAATAGGTGAAGCACGGCGTCAGCATTTCGACCAAGGGTCGTTCCTGTTCGTGCGAGCCGGCGAACTGGCCAAAGTACAAGCCCTCCACGGCATACGTTTTGAGCTGTTCCTCACGCGCAACGAAGGTGCGCGCACGATCCTGGAGGCAGGCGCCCTCGGGCTGCGCCTCCGCGACGGCGCATTCGTCGTGGAAATCGGTGACGAAACCCTTGTCGAGAAGAAGGCGCCAACCGGTGTGTGGCTCACTGTCGAGTTGGATCTGCGGCAGGAACAATCGCGTCTGCGCATCAAATCCCATGATCTTCTCGCGCCTTACGAACTCTGTGAAGGTTTTGGCAGCCCTGCGCGGAATCTCCAAGGGCACGGCATCCATTTCGGCGCAAGTGCTACCAACCACGAACCTACGCTCAACGCGAAATTTGCTGCGATCCGGTTCGACACGCCACAGGGGACTGTTGCCTGGGATTTCCCGACGCTGTTACCAACGCAACCGATCCTGTCGTCGGGCGGAGCAGATCCGCTGCTCCTAGATGTGATCAATCAGCCAGCCTTCTGCGTGACTTCGGCACGCTGGGACGGATCGAGCTTCGAGCCTCGCTTAGTGCCGTCGCACTACGACGCTATCCATTGCCACGACGACGACATCGGCCCGCTTGAGTGGCCGGCATCACACCGCGTGACGATCCCTGAAAACGCACACCCAGGCGTCTACGCGTTCCAGGTCGAATGGGAGGGGGGCGACGAACGCGTGGTGTTCTTCGTCACCTCGTCACAGGTCTCGTCGCCGCTGTTGTATCTCGTGCCGACGGCCACCTATCTCGCTTATGCCGACGAATATCTCCCGGATCATCTTTATGAATGGAAAGGCGACGACCGGGGACATCGCTTCGCGATCGCCAACAATCTGAAATCTCTTTACGACTACCATTCCGACCTTAGCGATGTTTCCATCTGTTCCTACAAAAAGCCGAAAGTGACGCTCAGGGACGATTACGATTATCCGCTCTGCGGCTGCCCACACAATTTGCCGGTCGATCTGCACTTCCTCCGATTCTGCCACGGAAATGGAATCATGTTTGACGTCCTGACCGATCACGACTTGCACGAATGCGGCATAGACGGTCTGCGTCGACATCAAGCCGTCGTCACCGGCAGTCACCCCGAATATATGTCGATCGAGATGGAGCAGGCGCTGCGGCAGTTTGTGGCCGAAGGCGGCAGCATCGCCTATCTCGGCGGAAACGGCTTCGCTGCCACTGTGGCTTTCAAGGACGACCTGATGGAGCTGCGGCGCTCGCCGCTGGAGGCAGGCCGCACCTGGGATGGCCCGGTCGCCGAACAGGCGCTGTCGATCACCAACGAACCAGGCGGCTATCTCCGCTCGCGCGGCCGAGGCGAATTCTCGCTGATCGGCGGCGCGGTCTCACTGATGGGATTCGAAGGCGCGCGCCCCTTCACGCGCACTGAGGAAAGCTGTGAAGCAGGATACGCATGGCTGTTCGAAGGCGCTGAAAATGCGACCTTCGGCACGGACGGCATCGTGCTGGGCGGTGCCGCGGGCTACGAAGTGGATGCGACAGATCCAGCCCTCGGCACTTCCGCTGACACCGTCGTGATCGCGCGGGCGACGGGATTTCCGGACAGCTTCTTCCAGGATCCGACGCGCTGGTATGAGGGCGGGGATACGCAACGCATCGCCCGCCGCTGCGCCGAAATGACCCTGCGAAAGCTCGCAGCAGGCGGCTTGATCTTTTCGGCAAGCTCGGTTGCCTGGTGCGGCGCGCTGCCAGCCGCAGGCGCCATGAACGATGTCGGCAGGATCACGCTCAATCTGCTTAACCGCCTCGGCACCACGAACGAAGAACCCGGCCGAGAAAATCAATAACTTTCGGCGAAGGTACTGACCAGCAGACCGCGCGACCTCGAGGAGCGCGGCATCCTCGATAGCGGGCGGGCATTTAGAGAGTGGTACTGCGCAGTGACTTGGGCCCTCCAAGAGTCTAAGCAGCCAGCATGCTTCTGACAGCACGAAGGAAAAACCGCTGCATACCCCGCTTTCTTGCCATCTACCCCATGAAGCCCGAAGACCTCGCTCGCTTTCGCAGCCTGCCTAAGCCCGAGCAGGATGCGATTGATGCCGTCGGCTTGCAGCAGTGGGCGGACTGGGAGGAGAGAAATGCCGCATTTTTCCCCGATCGCGGCGACTTCAACGCCGTCAAAAAATTATGCTCCTGATTCTAAAGGCTAAAGTCGCCGCAAAAATATTTTGAGGTTTCGCCAACTGTCGGGACCAATCGAGCGGTTTTTGCACCTCGCGACGTTCGATGGTCCGCTCAGGTCGTCTCAAAAAGTACCGTCACCGCCCCAGCTAAGGCATTAGCCAGAGGCCATAGCGATCGACAAGCAACCGGTGTTGCACACACCCCGCTGCGGGCGGTGTGTTGTGAGAGCTGGCATCCACTCGATTCCTGGCGAAATTCAGGCTAGCTTGGGCGATAGATGGCTCAGTTCTGGTCGGTGAATCATAATCAGACCGCCCGTCAAGAGATTGATGGGCAGCACCTTTGGTCTCCCAAGACCGAGAGCGATGGCGCGCGAAACGAATTCTGCAACAACATGTGCCGTGCGACGCCCGGCGACCCTGTCCTTTCGTATACCGATCAAGCAATTGACTATATGGGCAGGATCGCGGAATTCGCTGTCACCGCTCCGAAACCATCGAGTTCGGAGAGACCGGAGCTTATTGGAATCAAGAGGGATGACTTCTGCCGATCTTTTGGACACCGCTTTCCCCTTCGATTCATCCCAAAACAACAACGGGGAGTCTCGGCCCGCTCCCGCCGAGACGATATTCGCCACTCCATCTAGTTTCGGACTCAGGCAATCAGAAAGCCCTATCTGACAGGCATTCCACAGAAGTAATGCAAATTCAAAATCGCGGCCTCATGTTTCAAAGCCAGGATGGTTGCGAAGCCGGCGGGTCGCTCACGGTCCTCAAAGCGAGAATTCTAAGAGACGTTCAACAATGACCCAGCACGCAGAAAACGCTCGAATTCTCATGTACAGCCACGACACGTTCGGGCTCGGCCACTTGCAGCGCTGCCGAACTATCGCGCATTCGCTGGTCGAGGATTTCCGCGGACTTCAGGTGCTTATCATTTCGGGTGCGACTATCGCTGGCGCCTTCGACTACCGTGCCCGTGTCGACTTCGTGAAGATCCCCAGCGTCATCAAGCTGCGCAACGGCGAATACACCTCGCTGGAAAAGGACATCGATCTGCATGAGACGCTAAGGATGCGCCAGTCGATCATCCGCCACACGGCCGAGACCTTCCGGCCGGATATCTTCATCGTCGACAAGGAACCGCTCGGCCTGCGCGGTGAGATTGAGGACACGCTGTCCTACCTCAAGACGCGGGGCACCACGCTGGTGCTTGGCCTGCGCGAGGTGATGGATGCGCCGCATCTGCTCGAAGCAGAGTGGGCACGCCGGGACGTGATGCGCAAGATAGGCCTGTTCTACGACAAGGTCTGGGCCTATGGCCCGCCGGATTTCTACGATCCGTTGACCGGCTTGGATGTGCCGCCGGCTGTCAGGGCAAAGATGAGGTTCGTCGGTTTCCTGCAACGGAGCCTGCAGCGGAACGAGTTGCCCGGCCATCGGCCCGAGGGCGACTATATCCTCGTTACCACCGGTGGCGGCGGTGACGGCGCCGATCTGATTCACGACGTCATCGATGCCTATCAGCAGGATCCGCAATTGCAGCATAGGGCCCTGATCGTGCTTGGGCCTTACATGCCGGCGCGCAAGCGCAACAAGCTGCTCAAGAAGGGGTCCAAGATCCCCTATATCAGGATCATCGAGTTCGACAACCGCATGGAAGACCTGATTGCCGGCGCCAAGGCGGTAGTGGCGATGGGCGGCTACAACACCTATTGCGAGATACTGTCTTTCGACAAGCCGGCGCTGATCGTGCCGCGCGTCGAGCCCCGAAAGGAACAACTGATCCGCGCACGGCGCGCGGCCGAACTCGGCCTTATCGAGATGCTTTTGCCGGAAGAAGCCGAGGATTCCCGGCGGTTTGCCGACGCACTGAAGGCGCTGCCGGACCGGCCCCGCCCATCGCAGAGCAATCCGCATCTGACGCTGGAAGGGCTGCCTCATATTTCCGAAATCGTCGCGGAACTGCTCGACCGGCGGGCCGGCCATCACCTTTCAGTCATTGAAGGAATGACCTGAGTTGCAACATCGCAAGATCGTCGTGGTTCTGAAGGGTTATCCGCGGCTGTCCGAAACCTTCATCGCGCAGGAACTGCTCGGCCTTGAGCGTGCGGGGTTCGACCTGATACTTGTCGCGCTCAGGCGGCCGACCGACGAAAAACGCCACCCCGTGCATGACGAGATCAAAGCGCCCGTCCATTATCTGCCGGAATATCTGCATGAAGAGCCGCTGCGCGTGTTTCGCTCGCTGTTTGCCTATCTGCTGCGTCCGGGCTTCTGGCGCGCGCTCGGATCGCTGGCTGCCGATATGCCCCGCGACTTTACGCGCAATCGCGCGCGCCGCTTCGGGCAAGCGCTCGTGCTGGCGGCCGAATGGCCGGAAAACGCGGGCTGGCTGCATGCCCATTTCGCGCACACGCCTGCATCGGTGACGCGCTATGCCAGCCAGCTTCGTGGCCTGCCCTGGACCTGCTCGGCCCATGCCAAGGACATCTGGACTTCGGCGGACTGGGATCTGGCCGGCAAGCTTTCCTCGGCGCGCTGGACGGTCACTTGCACGAAAACCGGCTTCGACCGTCTGAAAAAACTCGCTAACGGCAACTCGTGTGTGCATCTGAGCTATCATGGGCTCGACCTTGATCGCTTTGGCAGTTTCGATGAGGCGCGAAAGCAGCATGACGGCTCGGCTCCGGACGAACCGGTTGTCGTTCTGAGTGTCGGGCGCGCCGTTGAAAAGAAAGGTTACGATACGTTGCTGGAGGCCCTTGCCCTGTTGCCCGGCGATTTGGCGTGGCGTTTCGAGCATATCGGCGGCGGCGAAGAACTGGAACGGTTCAAGGCGCTGGCGCAAAAGCTCGGTGTGGATGATCGCGTCTCTTGGAAAGGCGCGCTTGCGCAGGAGGAGGTGCTTGAGCACTACCGCCGCGCCGACATCTTCGCCCTGGCCTGCAGGATCACCGCAAATGGCGACCGGGACGGTCTGCCGAATGTTCTGGTGGAGGCGGCTAGCCAGCGGCTTGCCTGCGTGTCGACCGATATTTCCGGCGTGCCGGAGCTTTTATCGCCGGATGAAACCGGGTTGCTGGTTCCGACGGAAAACCCGATTGCCCTGGCACAGGCGCTGGAACGCCTGATCCGTGATCCCGTGCTCCGCGGCCGCCTCGGCGACGCCGCAGAGCGGCGCGTGCGCGGCAATTTCGATCATTTGGCAAGCATTGGACAGCTCAGGGAACTGTTCGAGCGGGAGTGGCGGGCCGCCGAATGAAGCGGCTGCGCGCTTTCTTCTATGTCCAGCACCTGCTCGGCATCGGCCATCTCGCGCGCGCCAGCCGCATTGCGGCGGCTCTGGTCGATGACGGGTTTGACGTAACCGTCGTGGCCGGCGGGGCGCCGATCGCCGGGTTTCCGGCACTGGGGGTAAAATTTGTAACCCTGCCACCTGTCACCTCCGGTGATGAAGGATTTTCGGCACTTGTCGACCTGCAAGGCAACCCGATCGACGATGATTTCAAGAAATGGCGTTCAGAGATGCTGCTGCAGGCATTCCGGGATTGCAGGCCTGATATCGTCATTGTCGAGGCGTTTCCATTTGGACGCCGGCAGATGCGTTTCGAACTCTTGCCGCTGATCGAGGCCATCGACGCGACGTCGCCCAGACCGCTGCTGGCGACGTCCGTCCGCGATATCCTCCAGGAGCGCGTCAAGCCGGGCCGAAACGAGGAAACGGTCGATCTCATCAACAGGCATTTCGACCTTGTTATGGTCCACGGCGATCCGGCTTTCGCAACCATCGACAAGACATTTCCATTGGCTGGGGCGATCAGGGCCGAGGTCACCTACACAGGGCTCGTTGCCGCGCCGCCATCGCCCGCGGCCTCCGAGCGCTTCGACGTTCTGGTGTCGGTTGGCGGCGGGGCTGCCGGAAAGAGCCTTGTCAGCTCCACGATCGCAGCGGCGCGGGATGCCAACAACGCTTGGAAATGGTGTTTGATCACCGGCCCGAACCTGCCGAAAGACGAGTTTGACGCGATCGCAGGCGATGCCACGCCGGGCCTGTCCATCTTCCGGTTCCGCGAGGATTTCGCCAGCCTGCTGACCGGCGCCCGCCTGTCAGTCTCGCAGGCGGGTTACAACACGGTCTGCGATGTACTGCGCGCGGGTTGTCGCTCCCTGCTCGTCCCATTTGCAGCCGGCGGGGAAACCGAACAGACGGTTCGCGCCCTGATGCTCGAAGAACTCGGCCTTGCAACGGTGCTGACGGAAAAGGACCTGACGCCTGAAGGTTTGGCGCAAGCTATCGAACAGGCGCTTGTGGGACGGACGCCATCCGCGCATCGTCTCGATCTGGAAGGCGCGCGTCGCTCGGCGCAAATCCTGCGCGAGCGGTATCGAACATGGTCCCTAAATGTGGGGCCCGGTTTCGGAAAAGTTCATGATCAAACAGACGATAGATCCTAACGCGCGTAGCGTCTGTGAGATTCGTGCGACGCGCTTCAAGTCCTGTTTTTATGCGTATCGTTGTCCCAAAACCGCTACGCACTTTTGGGCGAAATGCATTAAACAGTTCCAATCAGCATGAAACGCGTATAATTTTTCGTCGGCAGTTCGCCGGAGAACCGCACCTCCCGTAGCGCCGCCATTTCCTCGAAGGCTGCAAGCGAAGCCACGCAGTTGATGTGCGTCGGCTCGCTGAAATAATCGTTCGATTGCAGCAGTACATTCGTGCCCGGCGGAAGCAGAGCAAGCCAGGCGCGCAGATCGGCTATGTGTTCGCAGCTCGTATTGACCATCAGGTCGGGCCGCCCGGCCGCATAGTCGAGTGCGTACATATCTGCCGTCAGCGCCCGGAACCGGTCGCCGGCTTCCCGGTTGAGGGTCCGGGCGACCGGCGCGACTTCAGGATCGATGTCGATGCTATCAATCGCCGCGATGTCGAAGCGGGCATCGTTGAAAAGCATTGCCGGCAATACGCCGTACCATCCACCCAGAATCCATATGCGCCCGAACCGGCCGCCGCCGCTTTCGAACAGCCTGTCGAGCGCCCACATCTTGCAGGCGACCTGCTTGTGGTTGAAGGCGTTGGCGATATCGGCCTTCGGATGCTTGGCGATGACGCGCGCCAGCCCTGCCACGAGAGGGCAGTTGACATAAGCAGCAATTCCCCGTGTGAGGTCCAAGGCTTGCTCATGCCAGTCCATGGCATTGCGTGGTTGCGTGACATCCATCATAATTCGTCTTGTATGTTGGGATTCTGGGCGACACAACGCAATCTTGCCTCCCGCAAGACTGTTTGATTCCGCGGACGTGATCATGCTGCAAGCCGCTTGGCTATTGCCCGGTGCCGGAGAGAGCCTATTGCATCTGTCCGGATCATCGGCGTCCATCCGCCAGCACCAGCCGCGCAGCTGCGGCCTCGTGCTGCTCAGCTGTTCGCCAAAGCCCTACGAAAGCCGCGGACCGTTTGGCCAGCTCGTTGGCGATGAAGAAATTGCCGATACGCCATTCGCCAGCAGGTGCTTTTACATCCTGCACGCTTCCAACTGAAGGGTCCACAGTCGCATATGGAAGCCAGCCTAGCCCGCTATATCTGGACGCACACCAAGAAGCAGCAGCTCTGGATATTGATGATCGTCGTGCTTTCGATGATCCCATATTTCATGTCTTTCGACCTGCCGAAGCTGATCGTCAACGGACCGATCCAAGGTCGCGGCTTCGAGCAACCGGGCGCGACCCAGCCATTCATGAGGCTACACTATAACCTGCCGTTCATTGGAGAGGTCCAGTTCTTCTCCGGTTTTCAGCTCGACCGCGAGGAGACCCTGTTTGCCCTGAGCCTTGTGTTCCTCTTGCTAGTCGTCATCAACGGCCTGTTCAAATTCTACATCAACACCTACAAGGGCCGCCTCGGCGAACGCATGCTGCGGCGTATCCGCTTCGATCTGGTCGACCGCGTGCTGCGGTTTCCGCCGGTTTACTTCAAGCGGGTGAAGTCCGCCGAAGTGGCGACCATGGTGAAGGACGAGGTGGAGCCGCTGGGCGGCTTCATCGGCGACGCCTTCCTGCAGCCGGTACTGCTCGGCGGCCAAGCGCTGACGGCCATGCTGTTCATCATGATCCAGAACGTCTGGCTCGGAATGATAGCGGTCGTGATCGTGGCGATCCAGATCGTGCTCATCCCGCGAATGCGGCGGCGGCTGATCGTGCTCGGGCGCCAACGGCAGTTGACGGCGCGCGCGCTTTCGGGCCGGGTTGGCGAAATCGTCGACGGCATCGGCGCGGTTCACGTCCACGATACATCAAACTACGAGCGCGCCGACATAGCTGCCCGGCTCGGGCTCATCTTCAAGATCCGCTTCGATCTTTACCAATGGAAATTCATGGTAAAGTTCCTCAACAATTTTCTCGCGCAGCTCACGCCCTTTCTGTTCTACATGATCGGCGGGTATCTGGTCCTCCAGGGGCGGCTGGACGTCGGCCAGCTCGTGGCCGTGATCGGCGCCTACAAGGACCTGCCCGGACCGATGAAGGAACTGATCGACTGGGATCAGGATCGGCAGGATGTCCAGGTCAAATATCAACAGGTCGTTGAACAGTTCACCGTCGAAGGTCTCATCGCGCCGAAAATCATGGCATTGACGATCGACGATCCCGATCCGATGACCAAACCGCTGTCGGCGATCAATCTGTCCATAGCAGACGATGGCGGTGCGATGCTCCTCAACCGTATCTCCCTCCAGGTCAAGCCGGGTGAGACGGTGGCACTGGTCAGTACCGCAACAGGTGGAGCGGAGGCGCTTGCAGAAGCCTTCGCGCGGCTGATCTGGCCAGACAGCGGAAAGGTCGCTTCGGGCACCGACGACCTGCTTGAACTCCCCGAAGCAGTAACCGGCCGGCGCATATCGTATGCCTCGTCGGATGTTTTCCTGTTCCAGGCAAGCCTCCGCGACAACCTGCTCTACGGGTTGAAGCATGCGCCGCTGACATCGGTGCCTTATGACGGTGCTGCGGCAGATCAGCACCGCTGGAACATTCACGAGGCGCGCCGGTCGGGCAATCCGGATCTTGATATCCACGGCGACTGGATCAACTATGCTTCCGCTGGCGCTACCGGCCCGCACGACCTCTTTGAAGCCGTGCGCCGGGTGCTCGACGCGGTTGTTCTGTCGCGTGACATTCTGGATCTCGGATTGCGCTCTTCAGCTGACCTCACGCGTCACACGGAGCTTGCCAGGCGGATCGTCGAACTGCGTGCGGCGCTGCGGACCCGGCTGGAACAAGAGGGGCTGAGCGGACTGGTGGTTCCTTTCGAACCGGGCGCCTACAACAAGGAAGCAACGATCGGCCAAAACCTGCTCTTCGGCGCTGCCGCCGGTCCCGAACTGGCCGACAGGGCGCTGGCGGCCAATCCCTATTTTGCTTCCGTGCTGAGGCAAGCCGGCCTCGACCGCACGCTCTACGAAATGGGCTTGGAGATCGCCAAACAGGCGATCGAGTTGTTTGCCGACCTGCCGCCCGATCACCAGTTCTTCCAGCAGCTCGCCTTCATGAGCGCGGAGGAGATACCCGCCTACGAAACCTTGCTGCAACGGCTCAAGAACCGTCCCTACGAGGCGGTTTCGGAGAACGATCGCGCCATGATCGCCACCTTGAGCTTTGCCTACATCGAGCCCCGGCACCGCTTCGGCCTGCTGAGCGACGAGCTGATGAGCAAGATCGTCGCTGCACGCAACCGGTTCTATGAAGACCTGCCGCCCGAGTTGCACAATGCGATCGAACGGTATGATCCTGCCAAATACATTGCCGCGGCCACGGTCATGGATAATGTCCTGTTCGGGCGTGTGGGCAACAATCATCCCGACGCGCCCGACCGCATACGCTCCATCGTCTATGACATTCTTGACGAACTCGGGCTTTATGGCGAACTTCTGGATGTCGGCCTGGACTTCAACGTCGGCTCCGGCGGGAGGCGGCTGACCGGTGGACAGCGACAGAAGCTCGATGTTGCCCGGGCCTTGCTCAAGCGTCCCGATTTTCTCATTCTCAACCGGCCGCTGTCGGCGCTCGACCAGCGCATGCAGGATAAGGTGCTGCGAAATGTGCTCGAGGAAGCCAGGCGCGACGGCCATTCGCCGGCAATTGTGTGGGTCGTGACGAATCCGGCAATGGCGATGATGTTCGATCGCGTTGTCGTCTTCGACTCGGGTCAATTGGCGGAAGACGGAACACACGAGACACTCTTGGCGGGGAACGGTATCTTCAAGGAACTGTTGTCATAGAGCAACGGACATTCAGATGGATCATTCTGCCGGTGCACGACATCGGGCTCGCCACCTTTCGCGTGGTTTGCCTCGCCATCTCGGAAAGAGAATTGATTCCATCTTGGCGTCCCTTGCTCTAGTCTGGCAAACGCGAATTTTGGAAGGTTTGCGACAATGCTGCTCAAGGATGAAGTTGGAATGCTGCAACGCGTTCCCTTGTTCTCTGCCATCGAGCCGACAAAGCTCAAGCTGCTTGCGTTCACATCCGATCGTGTGAGCTACAGCGCCGGCCAGATCCTTTTCAGGCAGGGCGACGAGGGAGACGCCGCCTATGTCATCCTTTCAGGCAGGGCGGATATTCTTGTCGATTCCGATAGCGGACCGATAAAAGTTGCCGAACTGGAGCCAAATTCGATCGTTGGCGAGATCGCCATATTGTGCAACAGCTCCCGCACTGCCACCGTCAGAGCGGCAAGTCCGCTGGAAGCCTTGAGAATCCGCAAGGATCATTTCCTGAGGCTTATGAGGGAGTTCCCGGAAATGACCATCGAGATATTGCGGGTTCTTGCCGATCGCCTAAGCCATACGACCGCGGATCTGATCGACGCACGAAGCGCCAAATAACGAAGGACGTGCGCCCGATCCTCGCCGTCGTGACGGCACTGTCCTCTCGCTGAGAAGATCACCCGGAGAAAGCCTGTCTCGCCTAGCAGCGGTTGTTTGGATATGATGGGCGAAGGGGTAGCATGGACGACAACGTTTTCCTGGTCAGGTTTTGGGGTGTCCGCGGCAGCATTTCGGTATCAGGGCCAGAATTCTCTCGCTATGGCGGCAACTCAATCTGCGTCGAAATGCGATGCGGTAAGCATACGCTTCTGTTCGACGCAGGCTCTGGCCTACGGCCTGCCGGCGCGGCACTTCAGGCGTTGGGCGTGACCGATTTCGACCTGCTTTTCACCCATTGCCATTACGATCACATCATCGGGTTGCCGTCTTTTGCGCCGATCTATGATCGGGGCGCCAAGGTTACGCTTTGGTCCGGGCATCTTGCAGGACACATGACGACCCGGCAGATGGTCGATGAGTTCATGCAGCCGCCGTGGTTTCCGGTGAAACTGGAAGCCTGCAAGGCAAGCCTCGACTATCGCGATTTCGTATCCGGAGACGTGCTTCGCCCGCGCGAAGGGGTGGTGGTCCGAACCGGCAGTCTTATCCATCCGGGCGGCTGCATAGGCTACCGGGTCGAATGGGGCGGCCGCGTCGTGGCGATGATCACAGACACTGAGCACGAGCCGGACAAACTCGATCAGGCGGTGCTCGGCCTGATCGAAGATGCCGACCTCGTCATTTACGATTGCACCTACACCGAGGAGGAAATGGAACGCCGCCGCGGTTACGGGCACTCGACATGGCAAGAGGGTGTCAAGCTCTGTGAGGCGGCCGGTGCGCGCAGGCTTGCCCTGTTTCACCACGATCCGACACGGACCGACGAGGAACTGGACGAGATCGAGAAACTGGCCAAAGACAGGTTTACCGGCGCTTTTGCCGCGCGGGATGGCCAGACGCTCAAATTTCCAGTCTCATTGCGCAAAAAGCGCTGAGCTGTTTTCCTCTATCTCTTTGTTTTGACGCAATTCCGGACGGAAAACCATTCACACTTTTCCTGGAATTGCTTTACCGGCGCTGCGCCCGATCAATGTCCTGATCGGAAGCCATACGCAGGCTTCAGTCTGTGCGGTGACTGTGAACAGCCGTTCGAGGAAGAGCCAGGCCGATTCATCATGCACGAGATGGTGGGTGAGCAGGCCGGCCGGTTCGCCTCCATCGAATGCATGCTGCAACTGCGCGATGATGGCTTGAACCAACAGGCCATGATCGCGGCAGCCGCGCGTGCCATGCCAATCCATGATGTCGACATTGCTGTTGATGACCGCAAGTGAAGCCGGTCTTGGCGGCCCATAGACCGACAATGCCGAAAATCCTATCGATCCAAGGTCGGATACCAAGCCGGCGTCGATCCTGTTCCAGGGTGGCACCAGCATCGGAACGGCACGTGCGCCGTGCAGGCCGGTTATGTGCGACAGCCCGCGGGCCAGATCATCGAGCACCGCCTCGCGTGGCCGATGCGCGCCGAGCTCCTGCTTCTTCTGGCCCTCCGGAGCATGATTTCGGTGCGCCCAGCCATGGATGGCGACCGTGGCATGCGGCGCCTCGTCAAGCCGAACGACAAGCTTCTCGTCAGTCAGGGCGGGAATGACGGCCAGAGTCACCGGAACCGCGAATTCACCAGTGAGGTCGAGCAACCGATCAAGCGCAGGCGTCGGATCAACGCCGTCATCGTCGCGCAGCCAGAACTCTGCCTTACGGTCCGCCCGTTGCCAGTTCGCCAGCTCCTCCACCAAGGGTTGCCAGATTTGATCGGATGTCATGAGACCGGGATCTTCGCAAGAAGTTCGGCCAGACGCGCCGCCGCAGCACCGAGACAACGTTCTTCGAGGATGAAACGTCTGGCTTCTGCGGCCATGATGGATCTTTCGTCGTTACGGGTCAGAAGCCTTTCAATGGCAGAAGCGAACGCCGCCACATCGTCCGGCGGGGTGAGAAACCCGGCCTGGCCATCCCGCACGACCTCCGGCACGCCGGCGACATCCTGAGCCACAACCGGAAGGCCGGCGGCCTGTGCTTCAAGATAGGCAACGCCATAGGCCTCGCCGAAACCCGGCCAGACGTAAATTCCCCCACTGTAGAGGACATCCGGCACGGCGGCTGGCTCAAGCGCGCCAAGCCATTCGATACGCTCGGCGGGCAAGCCGGCGAATTGCGCTTTGATCTCCTCGCGGGCAGGTCCGTCCCCGACGATCGACATGGTCCAGGTCAGATGACCGATCGAACCGAGCGCCTGCGCCAGCATGCGATAGCTTTCGACTTTGTCGCCCGGGCGCATCATGGCGACGGTAACGAGGCGCGTCGGACAACCCCGTGCCGGTGTTTCCCGGAATAGCGATGTGTCGATGAAGGGCGAAAGCACGCCGAAAGCGGCGTCGGGTATCGCATCTGCCAGTCCCTGAAGATCCCTTTGCGTGAAGCAGATGTTCAGCGCCGCCTGTTCGACGGCTCGCGCCACCAACGCTTGCGTATCGGCCCACAAACCGGTGTTGCGCCGCCTCGAATAGGAGGCTTCCGCTGTCACATAGGGAACACCAAAGGCCAACGCCAGTTCGGGCCCGATCAGGTCGGGCGCCTTGTAATAGGGATGATAGGTGAACCACAGATCGGGCTTGCCGTCACGATCCCAAAGCCCTGCCAGCCGCGCGGCTTCCTCCCGGGCCTCGACCTTGAGCGCATCGAAACTTTTCGAATCCGGTTCGCGTAGATAGAAGCGCAATTCAGATGCCAGTTCGACGCTGTGCCCTCCATGCTCCAGCGCCTTGACCAGCATCCGTGCCATCTGACGGTCGCCTGAGGCAACGGGATGATTGGGCGACTTCAGCGGCGCGTAGAAGGCAATTCGCATCGCCGGACCCTATCATCGGAAAGCCTGCGCAAGTCAATTTCGAAGCATGATCGACTTCACCCTCAAGCACTGGAATGTGCTATCTGATGCTCATGGAAACAGCTGCCGCGTCCGACCCGTTTGTCGCTTCCCTACCGGTCTTCGCCAGGTTCGAAAGCGTTGCCGATATCGATAACTATCGGCCTCTCCCCGATGGCTGGGCGCTGGCCACCGCAGATATCGTCGGCTCTACCAAGGCGATCGAGGCGGGGCGCTATAAAACCGTCAATATGGCCGGTGCCAGCGTCATTTCGGCGCTGCTCAATGCGCTGGGTAGGCAAGATCTTCCCTTTGTCTTCGGCGGCGACGGCGCGCTCGTGGCGTTTCCCGGCTCGGCGCTGGAGATCACCCGCAACGCGCTGGCGGCTGTCCAGAGATGGGTGGCGGCCGAACTGGATCTGACCTTGCGTGCCGCAATCGTGCCGATAAAGGATATAAGAGCGCAAGGCCTCGACGTTCGCGTGGCGAGGTTCCAGGCCTCCGATGCAGTCTTCTATGCCATGTTCGCCGGAGGTGGCGGCAGTTGGGCGGAAGCCGAGATGAAAGCGGGGCGCTACCGCATCGATCCTGCGCCGGCCGGCGCGCGGCCGGATCTGACCGGCCTCTCCTGCCGCTGGAACCCAATCGAAGCCCGGCATGGCGAAATTGTCTCGATCATAGCCATACCGGGGGCGTCGCGCGACTTGCGCGGTTTTCAGTTTCTGGTTTCCGACATTATCGCCCTAGCCGGCAGGCAGGAACGCGATGGCCACCCGGTGCCAGTGAACGGGCCGGACTACAGTTTGCTGCCCGCCGGCCTCGATATCGAGGCGCGGGCCATGGCGCCGGCAGGACGGCGGTGGCTGTCGAAGCTGTGGATAGTGTTCCTGATGACGCTTACGGCTGTTACGGATAGATATGGCTGGACGATCGGCAGATTCGATCCGAAGATCTACAAACGCGAAGTGGCCAGCAATTCGGATTTCCGGAAGTTCGACGATGGCTTGAAGATGACCATCGACGTTGACGCGGATGTATTGCAACGGATCGAGAACCGGCTGAAACAGGCGGAAGAGGCGGGCATCTGCAACTATGGCCTGCACCGCCAGAAATCGGCCTTGATGACATGCCTCGTCGCATCGCCGCTGCAGCGCGATCACGTTCATTTCATCGATGGCGCCGCCGGCGGCTATGCGATGGCTGCCGCAAGCCTTAAGGCGAAGGTGCCGGTCTGACGGCTTGCGGACATCGATTTTCCGCAATATGCCTCGGGGCTCTTGGGAGCGGTGAGCCTCACCATGGAAGCGGACGGCCTGTCCGAATTGACGGGAAGCACATTTTTGGACGCCTCACGATCGACATATGACCGTCTTCTGAACCGGATTTCGACGCGTGCCGCGCAAGTCGGCGTGATCGGACTGGGCTATGTGGGGCTGCCGCTGGCGGTTGCGATCGCACGCGCCGGCTTCCCGGTTTCCGGCTTCGACATCGAACCCCAAAAGGTCGAGAGCCTGAACAACGGCCAATCCTACATCGAGGCGGTGATGTCGCCAGCCCTTGCCGGCCAGGTGGCGAGCGGACGGTTCCGCGCCACTGCGGATTTTGCCGAACTGGCCGTCTGCGATGTCATCATCATCTGCGTTCCGACACCACTGACGAAACACCGCGAGCCGGATCTCTCCTTTGTCAGGAACACGGCAGGCACCATCGCGAAGCATCTGCGTCTCGGCCAGCTGATCGTGCTGGAATCGACCACCTATCCCGGCACCACCGACGACGTGATCAAGCCCATCCTGGAAAAAACCGGCTTGCGGTCGAGGATAGATTTCTTCCTCGGCTTCTCGCCCGAACGCGAGGATCCCGGCAACCGCAGCTTTGAAGTCGCGACGATCCCCAAGGTCGTGGCAGGTGACGGCACTGAAGCGGCGATGCTCGTGCAGGCTTTCTACCATGGCGTGGTCAAGACCGTCGTTCCGGTTTCCACCACGGCAACCGCCGAGGCGGTCAAGCTGACGGAAAACATCTTCCGCTCGGTCAACATAGCCCTCGTCAACGAGTTGAAGGTCGTGCTCGGTGCGATGGGAATCGACATCTGGGAGGTGATCGAGGCGGCAAAGACCAAGCCGTTCGGCTATATGCCTTTCTATCCTGGCCCTGGACTTGGCGGGCACTGCGTTCCGATCGATCCTTTCTACCTGACGTGGAAGGCGCGCGAATACGAACTGCCGACCCGCTTCATCGAGCTGGCGGCAGAGATCAACACGGCCATGCCGCGTCATGTGGTCGATGAACTGGCGAAGGCGCTGGACCGGCGCTGCGGCAAGGCGCTCAGCCGCTCGCGCATTCTCATCATCGGGCTCGCCTATAAGAAGAATGTGCCCGACATCCGCGAAAGCCCCTCATTGCGGCTCATTGAACTCATCGAGGAATGGGGCGGCAAGGCGGAATTCCACGATCCGCATGTTACCGAAATCCCGACCACACGGGAGCATATGGCGATCAAGGGGCGTCGCTCGGTCGAATTGACCGAGGTGGCCCTGAAGGATTTCGACGCTGTCGTCGTTGCAACCGACCACGACGCGATCGACTATCAGGCGATCGCGGATCACGCTCTACTGATCGTCGACACACGCAATATTTTTGGCCGCCTCGGGCTAGCCCGAGAGACGGTGGTGAAGGCCTGACGGCGTCCGAGCCGGCGAATTTGTGGCGGATCAAGGAGATTTCGAGATAGCATGAGCACAGCGCAAGCAGAAATTTCTGCCATTCTCATGGATAAGGTTGCCGATTGGCTGACGCAATCGGCGTTGGCGGGCGACGATCTGGAAACATTGGTAAGGGGCTTTTGTGAACGGCTGGCTGCTGCCGGCCTGCCGCTGAAGCGGGTGCATTTGAGCTTTTCGATGCTTCATCCGCTTTATGACGCGCTCGGCTTCACCTGGCTCCGCGGCCAGGGCCTGGAAGTGGAAGGCTTCCGCAAGGAGAACGGCGTTCACTCCGACAGATTCCTGACCAGCCCATACTACCATCTGCTCAGCCACAAGCTCGACCATCTGCGGCGCCGGCTCGACCCGTCGGTGCCGTCGGAATTTCCTGTTTTCGATGACCTCAAGCTGATGGGCGTCACCGATTACATGGCTTTCGTCCATCCCTTCAGCGGCAACACCAGTCAGGGCATGATCGGGTCTTGGTCCACCGACAGTGCCGCAGGCTTCAGCGACAGCATGATTGCGGCGCTGCTGCGCATCCAGAACCATCTCGCTATCGCAACCAAGATGGCGGTGCTCACCAAGCTTGCCGACAACATGATGACCACTTATCTCGGCGGCGACGCCGGCAGGCGCGTGCTCGACGGCCAGATCAAGCGCGGCGAGGGTGATACAATCCGGGCGGCACTGGTCATGGGCGACATGCGCGGGTCGTCAAGACTTGCCGAAACCTCCGGCCGCGAAGTCTATATCGATACGCTGAACCAGTTTTTCGACGCCGCTGCTGCGCCTTTCAATCGTAAGGGCGGGCAGATCATGAGTTTCATAGGGGATGGCTTCATTGCAGTTTACCCTTGCGCAAGGCACCGTTCACAGTCCGAGATCGCCTGCCAGGCCGCTCTTGCAGCAGCGCACAAGGCCACCGCGCGCATGATGGATCTCAATCTGCGCAGAAAGCAGCAGGGATTGAGCGACATAAACTATGGTATCGGCCTGCATGTCGGCAATGTGATGTTCGGCAATGTCGGGCTTACCGACCGGCTCACATTCTCCGTCTTCGGCTCGGCTGTAAACGAGGTCCAGCGCCTCCAGACCCTAACCAAGAAATATCCGCACAGCGTTCTCGCCAGCAAAGACTTCGCCAGCTATTGCGGCGCCAACAACTGGCTGGCGCTCGGCATGGAGGAACTGGCGGGCATCAGGCAGAAGCTAACGGTGCTTTCACCCGATTTGTCGGGTGCTCTCTCGCTCGACGAAGACGGTGCGCTGGAGCCGATTTACGACCGAATATCGGACGCCGAGCAGGTCATGCTGCTTCATCGCAATGCCGCGCGGCCGTCCGCGGGCGACCCGAGGAAGCTCCAGTAACCGCCACGATCCGATCCGAACGCGTTTTGGTATGCAGTCCGATCGCCGGTTCCGGCAGGGAACTTGCGACTGTTCGAATCCAAGTTGCTCTAGGCTGGCAATGCGCTAGTCTCGCCTTCTGGAGCGGCCAGAGTGGGGGCTGGTGTGAGAATGAATTTGGGCGTTGATCTGCTGCGGATCGAGGATGTTGGCATCTCTTTTGCCATTATAGGGGGACCGTTGCATGCCGTCAGGCGTGCGAATCTTCGCGTCTTGCCCGGCAAGGTTACCGCGCTTGTGGGCGAGTCCGGTTCCGGAAAATCGGTTCTCAGCCAGGCAGTGATGGGCATTTTGCCGAACACAGCCCATGTTCGCGGCCGTATCCTGTTTTCCGATCCTGAAAAGCCCGGCACGACGCAGGATATCCTGCAGATGCCGCGTGACGGACCCGAAATCCGGGCGTTGAGAGGCAGCCGCATCGGCAAAATATTTCAGGAGCCGATGACATCACTGTCGCCGCTGCATACGATCGGCAATCAGGTCAGCGAATCCCTGCAGATTCATACGCCCACGGCTCGGGTGGAGCGCAAGGCGCGGACCGAGGAAATGCTCGGACTTGTCGGCTTTCCCAACCCCAAGCGCGCCTATGACATGTATCCCTTTGAACTTTCGGGAGGATTGCGTCAACGCGCCATGATCGCCATGGCGCTTATCTGCCGGCCCGCCCTGTTGATCGCCGACGAGCCGACAACGGCGTTGGACGTCACCATCCAGGCGCAAATCCTGCAATTGCTGCGCGAGCTTCAGACGAAGCTGAACATGGCGATGCTGCTGATCACGCACGACCTTGGCGTAGTCGCCAATGTCGCCGACGAGGTGGTGGTCATGTACCATGGCGAGATCATGGAAGCGGGACCTGTGGAGGCGATATTCCGCCGGCCGGGCCACCCTTACCTGAAGGGCCTGATGGCAGCCGTTCCGCATTTCGACCTGAAGCCCGGCGAAAGGCTAAAAGCGCTCCGCGAGGTGCCGGTGAATGTCGGGAACCTGCTCGGCAAGCAGACGGCGCCAGCATCGAAGGGGCCGGACGACCTCCTGCTGTCGGTCAGGGATATGACAAAGACCTTCACGATCCGCAAGTCCGGATGGTTCGGCGGAGGTCATCAAACCTCTGTTCGCGCCGTGGACGGCGTGAGCTTTGATATCAGGCGGGGCGAGTGCCTGGGTCTTGTCGGCGAAAGCGGCTCCGGCAAAACCACCGTCAGCAAGGTCCTCATGCGGGCTGTCACCCCTAGCGGCGGCTCTGTGATCTTCAACGGCCGCGATGGTCCGATCGACGTCTTGAAAGCCGAGGGAGACGCTCTGCGCATGCTGCGCGCGAAAATCCAGATGGTCTTCCAGGATCCGGTTTCGTCGCTTTCACCTCGCATGACGGTGGAGAACATTTTGAGCGAGCCGCTGGAAATCCATCAACGTGGCAATGCCGCGTCCCGACTCGCCACGGTCAAGAACCTGATGCAGGCAATCGGACTCGACCCGCGTTTCATAAAGCGTTATCCGCACAGTTTCTCCGGCGGACAGCGTCAGCGTATCGGCATCGCGCGCGCGTTGGCACTGGGGCCTGAACTCCTGATCTGCGACGAGCCAGTTTCGGCACTCGATGTCTCTGTCCAGGCGCAGATCCTGAATCTTCTGAAGGACCTGCAGAAGGAACTGGGCCTGACCTACCTGTTCATATCCCACAACCTGGCGGTGGTGGACTACATGGCCGACCGCATCGCGGTGATGTGCGGCGGGCGTATCGTCGAGCTAGCGCCGCGCGAAATTCTGCTTAGGAAACCGGTCCACCCCTACACGCGCTCACTGGTCGCCGCAGTCCCTTTCCCCGATCTCGACAGGCCGATGGATTTCAAGACTCTGAAGCTCAGCGGCGCTTCCGACACCAGCGCATGGGGACCGCAATTCCGTGACGAGGGCGACGAGGACATGCTGTCGCCGCTCGACCTTGGCGGCGGCCACCTCGTGCTGGCGCGACGTTCGGCCGATGTCAGCGAGCTACGCCATTGATCAGCCGGCGCACCGTCCTTGGACTCATGGCTTCGGCATTTCTGCCGGGCACGTTGCGCGCCGGCGACCTGGAGCCGGAATTTCTTCAGCCGCAGATGAAGGCCAGGGCGCTGCCGGCCCTGGCCGAACGCCTGCCCAAGCGTCCGCGCGCGTTGAATCTCGCTGCGATGGGCCGGCAGCCCGGCCAATATGGCGGCACGCTGCGCACGATCATCGGCAGCCAGAAAGATATCCGGATGATGACGATCTACGGGTATGCTCGCCTGGTCGGCTATGACGAAAAGCTTAACCTGCAAGCCGACATTCTCGAAAGTTTCGATGTAGCGGATGATCGTGTCTTCACTTTCAAGATACGAGAAGGACATAAATGGTCTGACGGTAGCCTGCTGACGTCGGAGGATTTTCGCTATTGCTGGGAAGATGTCTGGCTGAACGATGAGCTTTCGCAAGGCGGGCTCGCCCCGGCCCTGCTGGCGGATGGCAAGCCGCCACGCTTCGAGATCGTCGATCCGTTGACGGTCCGCTACAGTTGGGATGCGCCCAATCCCGACTTCCTGCCCAAGCTCGCCGCTGCTTCGCCCCTATCGCTTGTTCTGCCGGCCGCCTATCTCAAGCAGTTCCACAAGAAATACCAGGATCCATTCCGGCTCGCCGGCCTAATGAAGGAGAACCGGGCCAAGAAATGGACGCTCTTGCATATCCGCATGTCGCGGCAATATCGCCCGGAGAACCCGGAACTGCCGACGCTCGATCCCTGGCAGAACCGGACCAAGCCGCCGGCTGAGCAGTTCGTCTTCGAGCGGAACCCGTTCTTTCATCGAATAGACGAGAATGGCCGGCAACTGCCCTATGTCGACCGGATAGTCATGAACGTCAGCTCGTCGGCGATCATTTCCGCCAAGACCGGTGCGGGCGAGAGCGACCTGCAAGGCATGGGAATTGACTTCACCGATTACGCCTTCCTGAAGGATGCGGAGAAGCGCTACCCAGTGAAGATGCATCTCTGGAAACGCACACAAGGTTCGCGGCTGGCGCTGCTGCCCAATCTGAATTGTGCCGACCAGGTGTGGCGCGGCCTTTTTCGTGACGTGCGCGTGCGCCGCGCACTTTCGCTCGCTGTGGACAGGCGCGAGATCAATTTGGCCGTGTTCTACGGATTGGCGCAGGAAAGTGCCGATACGGTCCTGCCGGAGAGCCCGCTCTACCGGCCGGAATTCGCGAAAGCCTGGGTCGCCCATGATCCCGACCAGGCTAATGCCCTGCTCGACGAGGTCGGGCTTCAGGCGCGTGACGATGACGGCCTGCGGATACTTCCCGACGGACGCCCGGCGCAGCTCGTAGTGGAAACTGCCGGCGAAAGCACGCTGGAAACCGACGCGCTCGAGCTCATCACTGATCACTGGCGCAAGATCGGCATCGCTCTGTTCATCCGGACTTCGCAGCGCGACATCTTCCGCAGCCGCGCGCTTGGTGGCCAGATCATGATGTCGATGTGGTCGGGCATCGACAATGGCGTGCCGACCGCCGACATGAACCCCTACCAACTGGCCCCCACCGTCGACGACCAGCTGCAATGGCCGCTCTGGGGTGCTCACTACTTGTCCCGTGGCAAGGTCGGCGAAGCGCCCGATCTTCCGCCCGTGGTCGAGTTGATGGATTTACTCAAGCGCTGGAACGCATCGACTGAAGCCACGGAGCGCGCCGAGATCTGGAATTCAATGCTGTCGATCTATACCGATCAGGTGTTTTCGATCGGCACGGTGAACGGAACGCATCAGCCGGTTCTGGCATCCTCGCGGCTGCGCAATCTGCCCGACAAGGCGCTTTACGGCTACGACCCGACCGCCTATTTCGGTGTCTATATGCCGGATACATTCTGGCTTGGAGAGTCCTGAGCGTGCTTCGATATTTGGTCTGGCGCATCGCCGTGATGGTTCCAACGCTGCTGGTCATATCGGCACTGGTGTTCACGATCATCGAACTTCCCCCAGGCGACTATTTCGACAGCTATGTTGCCGAGCTTCGGGCTCAGGGCGAAGCGGTGGATTCCGATCGCATCGAGATGATGCGCAAGGAATATGGTTTCGATAAGCCACCGGTCATTCGCTACTTCTACTGGGTCGGCGGGATGCTGCACGGCGATTTCGGCTATTCCTTCGAATATGAGCTGCCGGTTCGCGACGTCGTGGGGGACCGAATGTGGCTGACGGTGCTGGTTTCCTTCGTCACGATCATCTTCACCTGGCTCATTGCCTTTCCGATCGGCATGTACTCCGCCACGCATCAATACAGCTGGGGCGACTACGGCCTGACTTTCTTCGGCCTTCTCGGCCTTGCGATTCCGAACTTCATGCTGGCGCTGATCCTGATGTATTTCGCCAACATCTGGTTCGGCACGTCCATCGGCCATCTCATGGACCAGCAATATCTCGGCGAGCCGATGAGCTGGGCCAAGGCGAAGTCGATCCTCGCCCATCTCTGGATTCCGGTCTTGATCATCGGCACCGGGGGCACGGCAAGCATGATCCGGCGGCTGCGCGCCAATCTGCTCGATGAATTGCATAAGCAATATGTCGTGACCGCGCGCGCCAAAGGCCTTCATCCCTTCAGGGCGCTGGTCAAATATCCGCTGCGCATGGCGCTCAATTTCTTCATTTCGGATATCGGCTCTATCCTGCCGGCCATCATCTCCGGTGCCGAAATCACGGCGATCGTGCTGTCTTTGGAAACGACCGGGCCGATGCTGATCAAGGCGCTGCAAAGCCAGGACATGTATCTCGCAGGGTCGTTCCTGATGTTCCTCGCCTTCCTGACGGTCATCGGCGTCCTGATTTCCGACCTAGCGCTGGCGCTACTTGATCCGCGAATTCGTTTGCAAGGCGGCAGCACCAAATGAACACGCAATCGCCGCTGCCCGCTCCGGGTGCCCCACTGCAACACTACGTTTCCATCGAGCCCTTTGACCTGCAGTCGGTCGAGGCGATGACGCCGGAGCAGGAGAAGGTCTTTCAGGCGTCGCAGCTGCGGCTGATGTGGTGGAAATTCCGCCGGCACCGGCTTGCCCTTGTATCCGGCATATTCCTGGCAACGCTTTATTTCGGGATACTGATCTGCGAGTTCCTGGCGCCCTACGATCTGCACACGCGCAACATGGACTACATCTATTCGCCGCCGCAGCGGGTGCACCTGTTCCACAACGGCCAGTTCGTCGGGCCGTTCGTCTATGGCCGCCAGATGACGCTGGATATGGACACGCTCAAGCGAAACTACATCGAGCAACAGGATGATGTTCAGCGGATCCGTTTCTTCTGCAAGGGCGACAAGTACCGGTTCTGGGGCCTGATCGAAGGTGACAGGCATTTTGTCTGCCCCGCCGAAAACGGCCAGCTCTTTCTGGCCGGCACTGACAGGCTGGGGCGCGATGTGCTCTCGCGCATCATCTATGGCGCACGCATTTCACTGACAATAGGCCTCGTCGGCATCAGTTTCAGCTTCCTGCTCGGCATTGTCATCGGCGGACTGGCCGGCTATCACGGCGGTATCTTCGATCTGATCGTTCAACGGATAATCGAAGTTCTGCAATCGATCCCCAGTATTCCGCTATGGCTGGCTCTGGCGGCGATCATGCCGATAACCTGGAGTCCGATCCTGATCTATTTCGGCATCACCGTCATCCTCGGGCTGCTCGACTGGACCGGACTGGCGCGGGCCGTGCGTTCGAAGCTTCTAGCCTTGCGCGAGGAGGATTACGTTCTGGCCGCGCAATTGATGGGCGCCAGAAGCAGCCGCATTATCCGCCGACACCTCATTCCCGGGTTTATGTCGCATCTGATCGCGACGGCAACGATCTCCATACCCGGCATGATCCTGGGCGAGACGGCGCTGAGCTTCCTCGGGCTCGGCCTGAGGGCGCCGATAACCAGCTGGGGCATCCTGCTCACCGAGGCGCGCAGCGTCAGCGTGATCGCGTTCTATCCATGGCTGCTTTTGCCGATGCTCCCCGTCGTTCTCGTCATCTTGGCGTTCAACTTCCTCGGCGACGGGTTGCGGGACGCCGCGGACCCCTACAAGTGACATCGCTATTCCGCCGCGCGCCGCGCCGCCGACTCCACCCGGTATGATCCTTGTCGGCAGCCTGTTCGCTTGTTGCAGTGTTCATCGTTCGCCTCTACACGCGGCAAGACTCGATCGGGGTTTAACACGTCGCCTCTGGTTTCAGCCGCGAAACGCTCTGGTCGGGGGCAGTTGATTTCGTGGACTTGTTCAGGAGATACAATCGCGCATGAGTCGCCTCGACAGTTTCATCCGGAGGATGACCGCACAGCGCGACATACTCGATCATGTCTGCGCCGAGGTGGCGAAGATAGAGGGCCCCGTGCTCGAGCTCGGCCTCGGTAATGGCCGGACGTTCCACCATCTGCGCGAGCGCCTGCCCGGACGCCGGATCATAGCGTTCGACCGCGCACTTGCCGCACACGCCAGCTCAATTCCCGAAGCTGAAAACCTCGTGCTCGGCGAAATACGCGAGACGGCGAGCAGGTTCATTGGCATCGACGCCGCCCTTGTTCATGCCGACATCGGCACCGGCTATGAAGATCGCGATGCAGTGATCTCTACCTGGCTTCCCGATCTGACCGCGCGCCTACTTCGCGTCGGCGGCATCGCGGTCAGCGGCACGCCGCTCGATCACCCGCAGTTGCAACGCCTCCCGCCGCCACCTTCGGTTCCCGCCGATCGTTATTTTATCTATAGGCGTGTGTGAGGGGCCGGGACGAGCCAAATCTTCAGGGCCAAGCCTTCAGGGGCCGAACCTTCAGGGGCCAAACCTTCAGGGGCCGAACCTTCAGGGGATCGTGTATACTGCTATCTCCCGGTCAATGCCGCGCAGCGAGACCTCGTGGGGCACGGGCGTCAGCGCATTCCTGTGCAAGAGATCAGCGGTGAGATTGTCGTCGACCACCGCTCGAGTGGCGAAGATCGCCTGTGCGTTGGCAAGGTTCTGGACCCGCGAAGCAATGTTGACCGTCTGGCCGAAATAGTCCTGTCGCTCATTCATAGACACGGCGATGCAGGGGCCGGCATGGACTCCGATCTTGAGCAGCAGATCCTCGCGCCCGCTCTTGTCGTTGAGCGTACGCATGGCATCGCGCATCCTGAGGGCTGCAGCGATCGCACGATCGGGCGTCGCAAAGGTCGCCATCACCGCATCACCGATCGTCTTCACCACCGCGCCTGCCTCCGCCGTGACGATCTCGTGCAGAACCTGGAAATGCTCGCGCACGAGATCGAAGGCTGAAAGGTCGCCCACCCGCTCGTAAAGCTCGGTCGATCCGCGCAGGTCGGTGAACAGGAACGTCAGGCTGGTGATCTTCAGGCGCTGGTTGATGTCGAGTGTATCCGTGCGATAGAGATCGCGGAACGTCTGGTTGGTGAGCAGGCGCTTGGCGGTCAGGAAGGGCCGGCGTTTTCCCAGGAAATCATGCAATGCCTGGCTGGCGATGAAGACCGTCGGCAGCACGCGGGTGTCGGTCCGGTTTTCCAGCGAAATGCGCAACGGGCCGGGTTGCATCTCCAGCGTCTGGTTCTGAACATGGTCGCGGTCGAAGGCCAAAGAGAGGCTCCGGCGCTCCTTTGTTGGTTCGCCCTTCCCGTCGATGAACTGCGCCGAGTGGGTGACCGGCTCGAAGACGATGATGAATTCGGACGGAAGCTGTATGGGCAGAACCGCCTTTTCACCGGGCGCAAGCTCGATATCCTCCAGCGAGAACGCTTCCATCTTTTCCGCGAAATCCTCTTCCGGCAGATCGACGCCGGACGCCCAGTAGATCTGGCGGAAATATTCCGCCACCGGCAGTTCGTGTGGACTGTGGGCGGCAATCCTGCGCACGCGGGGACTGACGGTGAATGTCACCTCGACCATCTCGTCTAGGGTCGGCGAATAGCCCTCGGAGCACAGCGCGCAGGTGTATTCGTCCCTTTGCAGGGTTTTCAGCGTGGCGTTGGTGTCGAGCACGCCGCCACAGCCGGGGCACAGAACATTCCAGGAAATGTCGAAGATGCCCACCCGCGCGGCATGGAGAAAGGCGCCTATTGCGCGCTCCTCGTCGAGGCCATGCTTGCTGGCGAAGGCTGGCGCATTGATGCGGCAAAGTTCGCGGTCCTCGCCCTCCGCGATGGTTCGCTTGATCGCGTCGATCGCCTGTGGATCGACATCGGCCGATTGTCGCAGAAGTGAGAACAGATCCTGAGCTTCGTTCATCGTGCAGGCTCCGGAAAATGCACCCCGTGGCGTTTTGACCGGACCGGTCTTTGGTCCGAATGCTCCATCTTACTTCGAAACGAACCGTGCGGCCATTCGAATGGATAAGCCTGGTGACCGTTCACTTAGGCCGATTTTAACCGGCCGCAAGCAGCATTATGATGGTCCATGGAGCCTTCATCTTTGGGATTTTCTCCCATGCCGACATCCGACAATCCGCCATTTCCCGCGACCCTGCGCCTTTTCTCTGCGGTCGTCATCATCGTCCTGATCGTAGGCGCCGGCCTGTTTTTCGTGCCTGTTCTGGTCAAACCGGGCTGGCCTTGGGCCGTCACGCCGTTCAATGCGCGCTTTCTCGGCGGCTTCTACACCGCCGAAATGGTCGTGATGGCGGCGCTGCTGGTCTGGAATCGCTGGTCGCCCGGCAGGCTCGTGCTCGTCATGGCCTTCATCTTCACCGTCATCGTGTCGGTGGCTTCGTTCATCAATCTCGGCTATTTCAACTTCGAGCGCAAAGCGCCTTGGCTGTGGTTTTTGGTCTATCTTGCTTCGGTCGCGGTATCCGGGCTGTTCCTGTGGCGGGCCAGAGCCCGTCCTTCTGCGAAAGGGGTGACCTTAAATCCCGCATGGCGCGGCTACATGCCGGTGGAATCCGCGATCCTTGGGCTCTATGGCGTCGGCCTGTTGCTGTTTCCCCTGACATTCAGTGGCATCTGGCCATGGCCGATCGATGCCTTCCACGCTCAGGTCTACAGCGCAATCTTCCTCGCCGGTGCGGGCGGTATATATCTCGTCTGGAGAAGCGCGCCGCGCGAGGAACTGCTGGTGCTCGGGTTGGCACAGTTTCTGGTTGGCCTGCTTGCCATCCTCGGCGTCGTCATCACCGACGCTGCGGTGCACCGGATCGACTGGACGGCGATCGGGACATTGTGCTGGCTCACGCTTTTCGGCTGGATCGGCATCAGCGGCGTCTTCAAACTCTACGCCGCCTCCCGGTATTTCAGCTCGCAATCGGCATCATAGGTTGAGAGACGGCTGGATTTTCAGGTGGCGTCCGGTGCATCGTACCGGGCCGATTGCCTTCGCCGGGAACGCCATGACCAGCACGACGTCGCCACCCTCCGAGAAAAGCCAGCCGCTGCTCCGGTCCGTCCGGCCAAGCGATGCAGAGGCGCTTTGCGCTATTTTCAACATGCCGGGCTTCCGCCAGGGCACGCTCAGGATGCCTTTCGAGATGGTGGAGCAGGTGGCGCGGCGCATCGCCAAGTCCGGCCCGGAAACCACCTGGATCGTTGCCGAGCTGGACGGCAAGGTCGTCGGCCACGGCAGCCTGGTCGTGCAGGGTTCACCCCGCCGTTCGCACATCGGCGAGATCAATATCGGCCTTGACGATGCCTTTGTCGGCAAAGGTATCGGCTCTGCCATACTTGGCGCGCTGCTTGACGTGGCCGACAACTGGCGCGCCCTGAAGCGAGTCGAATTGACCGTCTATGCCGACAACGAACCGGCCCTCCGTCTCTACAAGAGCCACGGCTTTGAGATCGAAGGCCGGCATGTGAAGGCCGGCTTTACCGACGGGCAGTACCACGACCTCCTGAGCATGGCCCGGCTGCGGTTCTAAGATCCGCTGTTTGCCTTGGCTGTTTAGCCAATCTGACAATTTGTGCCGAGTCAGCGAACAGGGCTGCATCCAGCAAGTCTGGTCTCGCTTGGCGTTTACACCGCAAGCGGCTAGACGGGACCAATGACCGCCGTCTTTGATCCAACCCCTACCCCTCCGCTGGAAATTCTGGCTGTGCTGTCGCTGCTCTGCCCGGAGGTCGTGCGCGACATCGAGCAGAACTGGAATGCACCGGTTTCCGATTACGCCCGCCATCTGTGGCGGCCGGTGGCAAGGCCTGCATCGGGCCCGGCGATCGCTGCCCGCTCGATCCTGCGCGAAGTCCTGCATCAGCGCCTCGATAGGATCATGCGGCCTGAGGAGATCGGCAAAGCCCTCGACGAGTTCGAGCACAGACCGGTGATTCAGTCCGGCCTGCACTGCCTGCTTCTGATGGACCGGATCACCTTCGATGCCCTCCTGCTTGCCTGGCTCGGCGCGGTCGAAAACGGGCTGTCGGCCTTCGTCGGCTTCATGGGAACGACGATGACCATGGAGACAGTTGGCCGGGAGGGGCCGGGATGGCTCGATGTCGGCGACGACAAGGTCAACCTGTTCGGCATGGGGCGCCACAAACTGTGCCGCAAAAGCGCCTGCGTGGCCGGTCCCGTCTCCCTCAACAAGCGCGCGCTCGAAGCGGTGGGCGATGAAACGGATGCCAGCCGCTGGCTGGGCACACTGCTTGCCAGCCAGGACAAGGTGTTTGAAACCGCCGCCGATGCGCTGACTGCCCTGAACCACGATCTGGTCGCCAATTGGGATCGTGCCGGCATGGCCCTGCCGCTTTTCATCGATGATCGGGCCGCCGCGGCTGCCATGGCGCGGCATCTGGAATATGACGGCGGCCTTCTTTCCAGACTGCTCATTGAACCCGCAAGACGCCAGCGTCTCGAACGTGCCTGGCAAGAGGCCGCATCGAGCCCATTTGGCAGATTCCTGCCCAATGCCACGGACTATTTCTGGGGCATTCGCGAGGAGCGCGTGCGCAAACTCGTTCTCGAGAACGGGCACCTGATCGAGCCCGACAGGCCGCAAGGTCTTTCCATCCCGTTCGAGCGGCCGTATCTCAGGCAGGCGCTGCTGGACGGCGTGCTGCTGCCGAACTTGTTCCTGACGTTCCTCGTCCTTGCCATATTGCCGCGCGCGCGGGTCGTGGGGGGCCTGAGACAGATTGGCTATGTAGCGCTTTTCCACTCGATCCTTCTGGCCGCGCTAGACGAAAACGCGCCGGAAGAGCGCGATCTGGCTGCGGAGCTGCAGGTTCGGGAAAATGCCTGGGGCATGCGGGTCATCGATGAAAAGATCTCAGTCCGCGAGAAGCTTGCCGGCCTGCCGGAAGGAGCGCTCTTCCCGGACCTGCTCCGGCAATACCGATTGCGGACATTTGCCGAGACGACCGACGACCTGAAACTGGTTCGCGAAAACGCCAGATGGCGCAAGATCGGCCAGGCAGAGATCAAGCCGACCTGAGCCTAATTCGCAACCGCAAGCTGACAGCGTTTGCGAGCCAGCCGTTGTATCAAGAGGTCATGGGAGCGCTCTGCCACCGGACCCACACGGATGGCTCGATGCCCATTTGCGCTGCCGCTTGCTCGTCGACGGCTATCGGTGCATCCTTGTGAATAGCCTGGCCGTGCAGTGCGGGCGAGATCACGCCGTCACGGCCACTAGTGAGGTCTTGTTCGATGGACTGCTCGGGCTGCGGTTTCGAGATTGAGGGCGGTTACGCCTTCTGTCCGAGGTGTGGCAGGCGCCAGCCCGTGCCATGCGCCAGTTGCGGCTACACCTGCGCACCTGATTTCGAGTTCTGTCCGAAATGTGGGGCAAGCGTCGGTGCGCCCGCAAAAGCCGTCGAACGGCCTGCTCCGGCACCAAGCCGGACCATTGTGCCGCCTTCTCGAACTCCGTCGCTGCTTCCGAACATCGAAAGCGAAGAAGGGCTGCATCCCGTCTCCGACGCCGATCGCCGGACCGTAACGGTCCTGTTCGCCGATCTTTGCGGCTTCACGACACTCAGCGAGCAGCTCGACCCCGAGGTCATGCAAGCGCTGCAGAATAAACTGTTCAAGGAATTGACGGCGGCCGTGCGAAACTTTGGTGGTTTCGTCGACAAATTCATCGGCGATGCACTGCTCGCTTTGTTCGGTGCGCCGGTCGCGCATGAGGACGATCCGGAACGTGCGCTTCGCGCCGCTCTCGACATGATCGCCCGGACGGCGCGGCTCGGCGAAAGCACCCCCCACTCCGGCTCGCCTCTGTTACTCCACATCGGCATAAACACTGGTCCGGTCGTTACTGGCGGATTGGGCATCGGCACCGCCAGATCCTATTCGGTGACCGGCGACACAGTGAATACGGCGCAACGCCTGCAATCGCTGGCCGCACCGGGTGAGGTGCTGGTAGGCGAGCTCACTCACAGGCTGACCCGGCATGCCTTCTCTTACGAGTCACTGGGTGATGTCGTGTTTCGCGGCAAGGCTGGCAGCGTGCTCGTCCATCGACTGGACGCACCGCTAGCGGTGCCGCGTGCAGCGCGCGGGCTAGAAGCGCTCGGCCTCAGTGCGCCACTAATAGGTCGTGGTGCGGAGCTCAATAGAATGATGGCGAGCCTTGACCAGGCGTGCGGCGGCTCGGCCCAACTTGTCCGCCTCGTCGGAGAAGCTGGTATCGGGAAATCGCGGCTGGTGAAGGAGTTCGTCGCCCGCGTCGGCGACGAGGAGCGTTTTCGCAACGTCGTCGTGCGGCAGGCCACGTGCTCACCGCTGGGCGAACAATCTTTTGGCGCCTTGGGCGCCGTGGTGCGCAGCGCTGCCGGGATGATGCAAAACGACAATGGGGACGAAATGCGGGGGAAGCTCGCAGGCTTGCTTGCCGATCTCGGCCTGCAGGGCGAGGAGGCGATGCGGCTGATGCCTTTGCTCTATCATGTGCTCGGCCTTGGCGACCCCGATGCCACCTTGCAGCATGTCGAGCCTGAGCAGTTGCGGCGGCAAATTCTCTACGCAGTCCGCACAATCATCGAACGGCGGCTTGCGTTGTCGCCGCTGTTGATTGTCGTCGAAGACCTGCACTGGGCCGACGCCGTGTCGCTCGAGGCACTACGTTTCGTGATGGACAGGTTAGAACGCACGCGGTTGATGTTGCTGGTCACGCATCGTCCGGCGCCGGACAACGACCAGCTCGACTCAAGTCGGGTCAGTCACACAGCGCTCAGGCTTCCGCCGCTCAATAGTGATGACGGACGCAGGCTGCTCGCGGCGCTTTTCGGCGAGAGCTGGGTAAACTCCGCAGGAGGGCTTCTCGATCAGATCCTCGAGCGCGCGGGCGGCAACCCCCTTTTTGTAGAGGAGATTGTTCGCGGCCTTATCGATCGCGGTGTACTGATGCGAGAGGGCCAGCGATGGCGGACTGTGGCCGGCGAAGTCGCAACCGGCATCCCCGCCACTATCCAGGCGATGTTGCTTGCCCGCGTCGACCGGCTGCCCCCAGAGGTGCGCCGGTTGGCTCAGGAGGCCGCGGTAATTGGCCCGCGTTTCGATGCCACACTTCTGAAATCCGTGACGGCCGACCCCGGCCGGCTTGAAGCCGGCTGCGAACTGCTTTGCGATGCGGAAATCATCGAGGAAGTTGCCGGATCAGGCTCGGTCTCGTCGCAAAGCTACCGCTTTACGCAAACATTGCTGCAGGACGTGATCTACCAGAATCTGCTCCTGCAACGCCGGACCGACATCCACGGGCGGGTCGGTGCTGCCTTGGAGCAACTGTGCGGCGACAAGCCGGAACGGCTCGAGGATTTGACCGTGCTCGGTCATCATTTCGCACAGAGCGCCGAGCGGGAGAAGGGCGCGCATTACCTGCAGGCGGCAGGCGATCGCGCTCGCATGATATACGCCAACGACGACGCCCTTCGTTTCTACGAGCGAGCACTGACAGCATTGGACGCGATCGGGCAAACACCGCTCAAACTGGCAATTGCAGAGCGCATTGCCGATTTGAGCGGCCCGGCAGGCCGCCGCGAGATCGCGCACCACCACTACGAGACCGTGTTGCAGGCATATCGCGAAGCGGCCAATCACGTCGCCTCGGCGCGAGTTTTGCGTAAGATCGGTCGGCTGCTCTGGGACGTCGGCAAGCGGGACAAGGCAGAACCCTGCTATGCTGAGGCGGCAGCGCTCCTCGATGGGGCGGATGCCCCGATCGAGCAGGCGCATCTGTGGCAAGAACGTGGCCGACAGGCGTTCCGTAGCGGAGATCACGCTCTCGCGGCAAAATGGGCAGACGCGGCGCTGGATTGCGTACGCAATCTGACAACGGAGCATGTCTCCGAGGTTGGGTGTGATGCCACTCTTGTGACCGCCGAGGCACTCAATACCAAGGCTGTCGCGCTGGCTCGCCTCGGGCGAAACCGTGAGGCCGTGCGTCAGGTTGAGCGTAGCATTGAATTGGCCGAAGCCGCCGGTCTGCTGGGCGCGGCCTGCCGCGGCTACACCAATCTCGGCGTGCTATACACGACCATCGATCCGGCACAGGCGATGGAGGTCTGTCGGCGCGGTCTTGAAGTGGCGCGCCGTATTGGTGATTTGGGTTTCCAGGCGCGCCTCCTCGCCAATCTGGCGGTCGCTTGTTGTACTTTCACGGATCGCTGTCCAACGGAGGGCATACCTGCTGCCGAGAAGGCCATCGAGATCGACAGGGCGCTCGACCAGCGCGAGCACCTGCCGGTGCCGTTGATCGTGCTTGGGCAGATCCACCAGTGCAACGGCCGTCCGGACCTGGCCGTTGGTTTGTTCCACGAAGCACTGGACGTAGCCCGCGAAACGGGCGAACCCCAACTGCTGTTTCCGTGCTATGATGGTCTTGCAACGCTTAATCTCGACCTCGACAATCTGGCCGAGGCCGAACGCTACTTTTCCCTGGCGCAGGGTATATGCGCCCAGCACGGGCTCGACCCGGAAGCGCTCGTGGTGCTGCCTTTTCTCGACTAGCCGGGGTTGGAGGTTGGAAATGTTGGTGCCGCTTCAACCGGGCGACCGTGCGCCGAACGTGGTACTCGACGCCATTACCCAGGAAGGCAAGATCGCGCTTGACGACTTTCGCGGCCAAAAACCGGTGCTGGTCGGCCTGTTTCGAGGTCTGCATTGTGCGTTTTGCCGGCGCCATATCGCCGCCCAGGCGCGGCTTGATCCGGAGCTGCGCGAAAAGGGCGTGGAGAGCCTGACGGTGGTCAACACGCCGATCGAACGGGCGCGTCTCTATTTCCGCTACCATCCGATGCCGAATCTGCTTGCGGCCTCCGACCCTGAACGCGCTTCACATCGTGCTTTTGGACTGCCCAATCTCGAATTCACCCAAAACGAGACGAACTGGCCGTACAAGGTCTCGATGGCAGCGGCAAAGGATATGCGGGTCGACATACCAGGCGAGTTGCCCGGTCCTATGGATCCTCTTGAGGCCAGCGAAATCCTCAACAAGAAGGACCATTACGAACTGACGGAAGCCGACGAGCAGATGATAGCAACGGGACACGGACAATTGATCGGTCAGTTCCTGCTGGACCGGCAAGGGATCGTCCGCTGGAGCTTCACGGAGGTTCCAGAGGGCGGGCGATACATGTTTGGGGCGCCAAGCCCGCAGGAGCTGATGTCAGCCGTGTCCGAAGTCGCCCAATAGACTTGCGAACGAGGCAAGCGGAACGGGACGCTGAACAAAACGCGGAACCAACTTGTTACAAATCTAGACACTGACAAGTTCACGGTTCATGCGAGCACGGCCTCGACAACCGCAACAAAGTCATCGAGCGAACGATCCCCACGAATCTCGATACGCGGAAGGTCGATGGGATCGCAATCGAGGTCCGCCGGCCCGTGTCTGCCGCCGAAGCCGATTCGATAGCCGCACTCCTTGGCCAGCCTGCCAAGCCGTCGGTCGGTGACTGAGAAGGGTGCCGCGAACGCCGCGGTTGGCCGACCGGTCCAGCGTTCGATGAACATACGAGAGCGCAGAAGCTCAGCGGCCAAGTCAGAGCTCGACAGACCATCGATCGCGCGATGCGTCGCCAGATGGCTTCCGAAGAAGGCGCCTTCGCCGGCGAGGCGTCGCACCGTCCCGGCGTTCATAAGCTGCGTCGGCGGGCCGCTGTAGGCGTCCCACTGTGCACTTTCACCCACCAAGTCCGTCACCAGGAACACTTCCGCGGTGAGGTCGTTCGCGCGCAGGGTCGGCCAGGCATGGTCGGCAAAGTTCTGGAAGCCGTCATCGAAGGTGATGAGCACCGGGCGGCCAACGAAAGGCTGACGGTTGGCGATGAACCATTCCAGCTGCTCGGAGCTAATCGCGTGGAAGCCATTGGCGCGCAGCCATGTCATTTGGCTGGCGAATGCGGCGGGCGTGAGCCGAAAACGGGCGAGCGCGGCCGGACCTTCATCGGAGACGCTGTGATACATGAGAACAGGGATACGTTGCCGCCGCTCGCTACGTGCAACGTCGCGGCGCAAGGCCCGTGCCCCGCCCCAGACGATTTTTCGCGCGACCCCCATATCGATGCACGCGCGGATTGGCACATGATCAATGACTGGTTCCATCGCCACGTCGCCTGGTGACAGGCGGCGGAAGCGGTCTATGCGATAGAGCTCGGTCTGGATCGATTGCTCGAGGACAAGACCTTCGGTCCCTGCCAGCGTCTCCGAGATCGCTTGTGCACCGAATGTGTTCCAGTCGAAGCCCGTCCTCTCAGGATTGTCACGTAGCACGAATGCGTGTGCGCTGATGAAGCTGCCGCCAGGCGCCAATGCCTCAACGACTTTCTTGGCGAAGCGTTGCAACTCGGCGAGATCATCCAGGTAGTAGAGCACTTCCGAACAGAAGATCAGATCCATCTCACCCGGTAGCGTATCGGCCATGAAATCCAGTACGCCGAACTCAACATTCGGCTGATCGCCGCATCGCGCGCGCGCCCGTTCGATGGCTATGGCGGAGATGTCAGTTGCGGTCAAATGGCTCACGCGCGGCGCCAGTTGCCGCGTGAAGTGGCCTTCCGCACAGGCCAGCTCAAGCGCCCGTCCAATGGGACCGGCAGGCAGAATTTCGAGCTGCCGCTCATATTTCTCCTGCTCATAGGACGAACCGTAATTCCAGGGATCCTCGGTCGCGAAATAGCCATTCCAGAACGACGTGCGATCCTTGTCGTGCCTGGCCCGTGCGCGGCGCAGCGCCGGGAGAGGCTCCGCAGGTTCGGCGCTCGACCGAACCAGCTCCCGCGCTTCCTCGGCCAATTGGGCGAGTTTGCCGAAGTGACTGTCCGGATCGGACCGGCCTTCAAGCCGCTCAGGGGGCACGACATTCAGGATCAATTCAATCCAATAATCCCTTGTCACTGTCCCAAGTACGCCGAATTGCACGACAGCCTCGATCTGGCCATCCATCATCAGATAGGCATAGATTTGATCGATTCCTTCTGGCACTTCGATCGAGGTCGGATTTCGCGTGTCGACACGAATTCCAAGTGTCCGCGCCAGCCTGCGCGGCGCAGCGAGATCGTCGACGTCGAGCAGCATTTGCTCAAGATGATACTGGACGCGGCGAGCCGCGTCGGGATTGTTCCAGACCTTGCCGAGTTCGATGATCAACTCGGTGAGGGAACCGCCGAACCTGTCCCACCTGGCAGCCAATTGCGCTGGCACCGACAGGCTTCCGACCGCTAGGCCATCGAAGATCACCTTGGCGATCTCTCGTGCCCATTTGCGTCCTGGCGGCAGCGCGCGCAGGGACTGCGGGTTGATCGAGCGCGAGCCGCTGCCGCAATCCGACGCGGCGTTCCACAACGCGAACCACGCGAGTGCCTCGGAGGCGGTGCCGCCGTTCGCCTCGATCGCTCCATTGGCGTGAGCCGACGCCGGATGTTTGACCCTGGGATCGGCGGAAAAGCCGCGGGCGATCACGATTTCAGCATCTGCCAGCATCTGCGTCGAATTGCGGCTGAGCGCGTTGGGGCTGGTCCGATAGAAAGCGAGCGGCTCATCGACCATCACCCAATTTTTGCCCAGACGTGCGAGGCGCTGCCACAGGTCCCAGTCCTCGCAGGTGCGCAGCGACACATCGAAACCGCCCAACTCGACAATTGTCTCCCGGTCGACCAGCAGCGCGTGAATGGCGATGGCACGTCTGCGGGCGAATGTCTCGAAGGGCTGGATCGCAACCTCCGTTGCGATGCTCGACGCGGTGAGTTCGCCATCGGGCATCACGCGCCGGGAACCGCAATAGGCGGCCACTGCATCGGGAACGGATTTCAGTGCCGCCAGCATTTTGGCGAGGAAGCTGGCATCCACCCAATCGTCGGCATCCAGAAACATGAGCCAGCGGCCGCGCGCCGTCGAAATCCCGCTATTGCGCGCGCCGGCGGCGCTATAGGCGGAAGACCTCAACGTCCGAAATCGGGCATCGTGCTCTACATAACCGGCGATGATCGCGGGGGTGCGGTCCATGGAGGCGTCGTCGACGATGATCGCCTCCCAATCCACTATTTCCTGATCGAGAAGGCAATCGAGTGCGCGCGCCAGCGTTACCTCCGCGTTGTGCGCAGGAACCACGATTGAAACCAAGGGATCATGCGCCACGCCGTCTTATCCGCGCCCGGTTCGAAGGCAGAACAAGATGCATTGATCTTTCTTGGCGTGCCGGCAAGCGTTGTGCCGACGGCTTGCTCGGCATTGAAAATCGGTGCCATACCGCCTTGCGGTAGCATTGTCTTGAATCATCGAGCTTTCGTTTCTTCGGCAAGAGTCGGCGAATGTCAAAACCGGATGACGGCATCGGCTGGCAGCACTGTCCTGTCAAGATCGGGGCGAATTAGAGACAGGCAAAAGACTTGAAGACAGGCTGAATAGCAAGCGCGCATGCCCGACGGCTTGGAGCTGAGGTCGATGCGCCAGGCATCTCCGCTCTCGCATTTCATCTGCAAAAAGATGATCGCGGGCGAAGACGCGAGCGCAAGCTGATCCGGATTCGAGGCGCATGTCGAAATCTACCCGAGTGGGGACGCACGAACCGACTTGAGCCGAGAAAATTCCGGCTTGCGGGTCGGCTATTTTGCTGACATGTTTATCAGTTTCTAAATTAGCGCTGTGGCAATGTCAAAAGAAGGGGCATGGGATGGCCAAGGAATCTTCGAGTACCGCTTCTTCGGTAAATAAAGCGGACGCAAATCTGATAAGTAATGCAGACGGAGGCGGGCTGACCTTCATGGCGGGCCAGGCTCGCGAGAGCGGGCCCCCCGGCGACGCCGTAGGTGTCGACAAGATACGTGATCTGCTGTTCGGCAACCAGATGCAGGACTATGACCGCCGCTTCTCCAAGCTTGAAGAACGGGTCTTGCAGCGCTTCAAGGATGTCGAATCCGAGGCCAAGCGCAATCTTGAAATGTACGAGTCAAATGCAAAGAAGCAGGTCGACTCGCTTGCGGCGCAATTGCGGAACGAAAAAGACGCGCGAGCCGACGCCGACAAGGAGATTGATCGGAATCTTCGCGAGCAAAATCAGGCGCTCGAAAAGCAGGTGCGCGCGTTGTCGGATCAGTTGAGCGAGCTTGAGCGGGAAGTTGCGGACCGGATAAATCGAAACGATCATTTGCTGCGTGAGGAAATCAAGCAAAAGAATGAAAGCATTCAGATGCTGATGGAGAAAATGTTTTCCGATCTTGGCAATGTCAAGACCGACCGAAATCTTTTGGCTGGCCTGTTTGTCGAGGTTGCAAAATGTCTAAATCAGGATCCCGCCGGCAGCAAGAACAACTCGGAGCGTACCTGGAAAGTGAGTTGATGGGAACTTGACGTCGACTGTCGACCCAATCAGCCTCCCTAAAAGAGCAGCTTCGAACGATACAGAGATTGATCGCGAGGCTCTGGCTCGCCTTTTGATCGAAATTGCCCGGAACGTTGATCCGGACTATCGTGCGCGTCTCGACGGAATCCCAACCGCCGATCCTCGCATGGAAACGCTTCGCCAGTTGCTGGTCGGCCGCGAAATTTCGGAGCTTTCACGAGTTACCCACCTGCTCGACGAACCTGAGCAGCTTGCGGCGGCAGTGGGGGGCGTCCTCCCCGGTGCAGCCGCACGCGCGTCTCATGCGCAACTCGGCGAGGCCCTTGCGCCAGTTGTCGAGAGGGCTGTGCAACGGTCCATCCAGAAAAGCCCGCGCACGCTGACGGATATATTATACCCGGTGTTTCTGCCGGCTATTCGCAAGTCGATCGGCGAAAAGATCGACCAAACCTTTCAGTCGCTGAATGAAACCTTAAGACACATATTTACTTGGCATGGGCTCAAGTGGAGACTTGAAGCTTGGAGAACGGGGGCAAGCTTCTCAGAAGTTGTTCTTAGGCATTCTCTTGTCTATCGTGTAGAACATGTCTTTCTCATTCACCGCAATTCCGGGCTTTTGATCAAGCATGTAACTGCCGAAAACGCAACCAGCGAAGATCCTCAACTGATTTCCTCGATGCTTAGTGCAATTCAGGATTTTGTAAAAGACTCATTTAACGAGGAAGAACAGAGTGGCCTGGACATTATCCGTTTCGGGGAGCTTCGTCTCTGGTCGGAAGTTGGGCCGTTTGCGACCTTGGTTGCGGTGATCCGGGGAAATCCGCCGGAGGAATTACATGAAATAATTCGCGATGTATTGCTTCGCATCCATGATGAATGCTCACAGGCCCTGGAGCAGTTTGACGGCGACAGTTCGCAGTTGGCCGGCGTCGAGACGCAGTTGCAGACCTGCGTTGATCTGAAGCAGGAGGAATCAAACCAGGGATTTCCGTGGCTGGTCCTGGCTGCAGTCCTGCTGGTTTTGATTCCCGCAGGCGGTTGGTTCTTTCTTTCCTGGCAATCCGGGCAGCGCTGGCAGGCGTATGTGTCGCGACTGGGGATCCAGCCGGGCATCATCGTTGCCGACCAAAAGGTGCGCGATGGCCAATTCTATATTACCGGCCTGAGAGACCCTCTTGCCGCCGACCCGCAGTCGCTGTTGGCCGGAACGCAGGTCGATCCCGCCCGCGTTCATTCACACTGGCAATTCTATCAGAGCCTTGATCCGGAGTTCGTGTTGAAGCGGCTGACGGCGTCGCTGGTTCCGCCGGATTCAGTACGACTTTCGATCGTCAATGATCGCATCGTTGCCGAGGGGGAGGCTCCCGACACCTGGATAGATCGGGCGCGCGCAGCGGCCCGACAGCTTTCGGCAGGCGGACCGGAATTCGACATCTCCAAAGTTCGTGATGTGAGCCCCGAAGCACGCGCGGCGGAGCGCTGGCAGACTTATGTGTCGCGACTGGAGGCCCAGCCGGGTATTATCGTTGCCGAACAAAAGGTGCGCGATGGCCAATTCTATATTGCCGGCCTGAGAGACCCTCTTGCCGCCGACCCGCAGTCGCTGTTGGCCGGTACGCAGGTCGATCCCGCCCGCGTTCATTCGCAGTGGCAATTCTATCAGAGCCTTGAGCCGGAGTTCGTGCTGAAGCGGCTGACAGCGTCGCTTAACCCGCCGAAATCGGTTCGGCTTTCGATCGTCGAGGATCGCATCGTCGCCGAGGGTGAGGCTCCCGACACCTGGATAGATCGGGCGCGCGCAGCGGCCCGACAGCTTTCGGCAGGCGGACCGGAATTCGACATCTCCAAAGTTCGTGATGTGAGCCCCGAAGCACGCGCGGCGGAGCACTGGCAGGCCTATGTGTCACGACTGGAGGCCCAAGCGGGAATCATCGTCGCCCAGCAAACGGCGAGGGGCGGACATTTCTATATTTCCGGCCTGAGAGACCCGCAGGCCGCCGACCCGCAGGTTCTGCTGTCCGGAACAGGGGTCGATCCTGCCCGCGTTCATTCGCAATGGCAATTCTATCAAAGCCTTCATCCGAAGTTCGTGGTGAAGCGGCTGATGGCGTCGCTGACTCCGCCGGATTCAGTACGGCTTTCGATCATCAAGGATCGCATCGTTGCCCAGGGTGAGGCTCCTGCCGCCTGGATAGATCGGGCGCGGGTCGCCGCCCAACAGCTGTCCGCGGACGGACTCTCTCTAGAACTCTCCGAGCTGCGTGAGTTGACCCCTCCGGAACTGACTCATTTGAGGGAGGCTATTCAAACGGTCAGCATTTTCTTCGATTCTGGCAAGGCTGTACCGGGACCAGAGCAACTGCCGGTTCTCGACAAATTGGCGAGTCAGTTGAAGGAATTGGCCACGGACGCCCGCAAGGCAGGGGTAACAGCACAATTCATGTTGACCGGCCATTCGGACGAGACGGGCCGTGAAACGGCCAAGTTGTCGATCAGCGCGGCGCGCGCGGAAACAGTTCGTGCGCTTCTCAAGAAACGCGGCGTCGATCCGGAATTGCTCTTGGTTCGCGGCGCGGGCACCTTTGAGCCAGCGGAGACTGAAAATAGCCGAACCGGGAGCTCCGCGAACCGCAGAGTTTCGGTTACGGTAAACTTCCACTAGGCGGAGCCCAGGATATTGCAAAAGAAGATCTGCATGTTGGGCGGGTTCGCTGTCGGAAAGACGAGTCTGGTTCGCAGGTTTGTGCAAAGCATCTTTTCAGAAACCTACTTGACCACGGTGGGAGTGAAAATCGATAAGAAGAGTGTCGCATTCCCGGACAAAACCGTGGATCTGATTTTGTGGGACTTGGCCGGCGAAGACGATATCGGCTCATTCCGCGTCAGCTATGTGCGAGGTGCGAGTGGGCTCGTGCTTGTCGTCGATGGAACACGCGCTGCTACTCTTGCCGTGGCGCTCACGTTGCGCGAGCGGGCCGAGGCTGAATTCGGCGCTATGCCGTTTGTATTGCTGTTCAACAAATCCGATCTGGCCGATCGGTGGGCAATATCGGATAGTGAAATTGACGAACTGAGGCAACTTGGATGGCAAATCTATCTAACAAGTGCGCTTTCGGGTGAACATGTTGATGATGCGTTTCGTCAACTTGCTTCGATGGTCAGCAAATAAACCATGCATGTCTTGCCAAGAGAAGTTAGAAGCTGGATTTACGATTTCTTCTACAACGAGCGCTCGGTCGCATATCTAAAAATCGACGCCCAGCTTTGCGTAGCTGCGAAGGGCGGTAACGTTAAACATTACGGACTCTCGTCAGTTCGCATAGGTAAGCCTGTTGCCGAGCAGCTTGAATTCATGGAAGGTTTGTTGCCCTGCCCGGAGCTTCCATTTGATATGGACATGGTCGAACTGCCCGGCGGGCGTGTCGCGGACCTCCATCTTTTTGCTGACAATGCCTGCGTGTGGCTGCTCTTTCTTGACGCCGCTGCCGAACGCGACAATAGGCAGCGGCTTCAACAGAAGGCTTATGAAATGACGCTTCTGCAAGAGAGGGAGCGTCAACTCAACGAGAAATTACAATCGATGAACGAGGCGTTGAGGGCGAGCCAAGAGGGATTGTCGCGTGAATACCAACGCGCCGAAGCCCTACTCCTCAACATTCTTCCGGCGTCGATCGCGGAGCGCTTAAAAGCGGACGAACAAATTGCAGACAACCATGCTGACGTGAGTGTGCTTTTTGCCGACATCGTCGGTTTTACGGAAAGAGCGCGGAGCGTCGGAGCCGTAACGACGCTCGCTATTTTAAATTACTTCTTCAAGGCGGCGGATCTGCTCTCGGAGCAATACGGCTGCGAAAAGATCAAGACAATCGGCGATTGTGTAATGGTGGTCGCTGGCCTGCCCGCCGCGCGATCCGATCATGCGGAAGCCCTTGCGCACTATGCACTTGAACTGCGCAACGAGGTCAAGCGCGAACGCTTCGCAGGAGAACCGATAAGACTCAGAATTGGAATTCACTCAGGACCAATCGTGGCGGGCGTCATAGGCAAAAGGCGGTTTGCCTATGACCTATGGGGCGACACCGTTAATCTCGCCGCACGTATCCAAACGTCCGCGGAGCCCGATGAAATCCGCATTTCGGATGCAACTCATCAACTGCTTGGACCAAATTTTGCTTGCGACCCACTCGAGGAAACGGAATTGCGTGGTACAGGTCGTGTGCGAATGTGGCGGCTCCCGGCCTGATTTGCCGCATGGCAGCGCCGACTCGGAAGCGCATTGCATCTCAAGCAACATCATGGTTTCCAATGTCCGCAGCGGTGCGCGAAGCAGTTGACCACCGAGCGACCGCCAAAGGTCTGTCCTAGTCAGTTCAGGAAATCAGTTCCTGAGGTTTAACGTCGATGCCCAGTTTATAGAACGGCCGGAGACCTGGGCCGAGGTCGGAATGCCCTGCCCCCGCGGCTAAATAAACACCGCCAAGTACCCGGCGCAAGGTCCGGCTCGGAACGATGACGTCTTGCACCGCAACATCGGTTTCTTCAAGGTAAGGCAACAACGGACATAGATGTCGTTGCTTGCCGATTTGACCGGAAGGTTACAGCACGATGCCACGCATCACTCGACGATTGGGGGCCAGGAATCTGGCGCGCCCGGCACGGCGTCTCGGAGACCTGACCGCGATGTTTGCCTTGATTGCCAGGCCGCTCGTCTTTGGGATCGCCCTTTTGTTGGCTGGTCAGGCACAGGCGCAGGCGCCGGCGACGGTCCCGCCTGAAAGGGTCAAACAGCTGTTCGAGCTTCTCGACGATCCGTCAGTGAAGGCCTGGGTGGCCGAACAGCGAAATCAGGACGCCGGGTCAACGGGAGCGCCTGCCGAGCCAGGGGCTTCGCCGACCGACGCATCGTCCGGCGCCGTGGCCGCACCAGGCCCGATGAATACGATGGCATCCTCGACGCTCGATGGGATCAGGCATCATATCGAAAGAATCGTGCGAACTTTGCCCTTGCTGCCAAGCCAGTTCGCGCGCGTTCGGGCAGAGACAATGGAGGATATGTCCAGCAAGGGGCCTGCCGGCGTATTTGTGCTGATTGCAATGTTCATCGCTGCCGGCCTGGCGCTCACTTGGGCAACGTACAAGCTCACCCGCCCATTTCGTCTCTGGATTATCGCGCAACCGAAGGATACGCCCGTTGGGCGAGCCAAGAAGATTGGTGGCCGCCTGCTTTATTCCAGCCTGCTGATAGTCTCTTTCGCACTGGGCAGCGCCGGCGCATTCATGTTGTTCGACTGGCCGATGCTTATCCGCGAGATTGTACTGACATTTCTGATGGCGGCAGTCGTTACATGGGGTGTGCGCATGTACGTCATGGCCATGCTCGTCCCTTCCTTCATGAACGTCGAGAACGCCGGCGAGGTTCGTGCTTTGCCGATCACCAACGACGCGGCTGACCATTGGTCCTATTGGCTACCCCGGATCGTCGGCGTCTTCGCCTTCTTCGGCGCCGCGTTTATCCTCTTGCCAGGTCTCGGCATCGATCAGGACGGAATGATGGTCCTGTCACTGGGCGCCGATTTCGTGCTGCTGTTGCTCCTGCTGCTTGCCATTTGGCGTCGGCCAAGAACGCAGCGAGACGGTGCGAGCCACATCGGTCACACGGAAGCGACATGGCTATTGACTGCTTATTTCGTCGTCCTGTTCCTGCAGCGTATCGCCGGCCTTAATACATACTTCTGGTTCACCTTCGCCGCATTCTTCCTGCCTTTGGCGATCGTGGTGACGCAGCGCGGGGTTAATTTCGTTCTGCGGCCAGGTTCGGAAGATGTCGGCCGGCCCACGATCCCGGCGGTGACGATCGCTGTCATCGATCGCGGAATCCGAATGATTTTCATCCTGGCGGCGGCTTACCTTCTCGCACGTGTCTGGGGTCTGGACATGCAATCCATGCGGGACAGCGATACGACGACGACGTTCATATTGCGCGGCTTGATCAATGTCGTGGTGATTGCCCTCGCCGCCGACTTCGGCTGGTCGATCATCAAAGCTTTGATTGAACGAAAGCTCGGCATCGAAACACCGCACCCTGTGATCAGCGACGAGGACGTTCCGGTCCTCGATCCGCAGCAGGCGCGGCTGCACACACTCTTGCCGATCCTCCAGAACATTCTGCTCGCATCGATCATCGTGATGGCGGTGCTTATGATGCTCGCCTCGCTGGGAATCCAGATCGGCCCATTGATCGCCGGCGCCGGCGTCGTCGGCGTCGCCGTGGGCTTTGGCGCACAAACCATCGTCAAGGACGTCATTTCAGGCGTGTTTTTCCTGCTCGATGATGCGTTCCGTGTCGGCGAATACATTTCATCGGGCAATTACAAGGGTACTGTGGAAAGCTTCTCGCTGCGCTCGGTGAAGCTGCGCCACCATCGTGGTCCGCTGTTCACGATACCTTTCGGTGAACTCGGGGCAGTCCAGAACCAGAGCCGTGACTGGGTTATCGACAAATTCAACATCACCGTTGGTTATGACACCGATATCGACTTCGCTCGCAAGCTGATCAAGCGGATCGGCCTCGAACTGGCGGAAGATCCCGAGTTCAAACACTGGGTGCTCGACCCGATCAAGATGCAGGGCGTGCAGGAGTTCGGGGAATACGGCATCGTATTGAGGGTCAAGGCCACAACCAAACCGGGAGGCGCCTTCGGTATGAAGCGCAAATTCTATGTACGCCTCCGCCAAGTCTTCAAAGAGCAGGGCATCGAACTCCCATTTCCGACCGTCCAGGTCCAGGGGCTACAGAACCCACATGGGGCAGAGAATGCGCCGTTGGAGATCACACCCGAGTTGAAAATGGCCGTTGCGCAGTCGCACACTATTCGGCGCAGAAAAAAAGCCAGCACACCGGAGTAGGAAAGCTGTGACACCTGCCGGTCACAGCGTCGCTTTCCGCGCATCGCCCGTGGCAGGGATACTCTTCTATCTTCAACCGTTAAGACGAAAAAGACGGTCACGAGGCAGTCTACAACCAGAGTCCGTCCCGAGATTTACATCGGGCTGCGTAAGTTGATACAGCGGTACGCTCGAGACAGCGCCATCTGCTACCTGCCGCGCGTCAGTCACGCGATAAGGACCGTCCCGCGAGAAGCGGCGCGTACGCGGCGAGCGTGCGGGATACGAACTCGGTGAAGAGCCGCACTCGCTTCGTCTTGCGTGTCTCCCCCTGTGTGAGAAGCCAGAGCGTTCCGTACATGTGCAGGTCGGTGCCCGGCACCCTCACCAGTAGGGGGTCGGCATCTCCGACGAAGCACGGCAGTGTCGTCATCCCGAGCCCTTGCCGTACTGCAACGATCTGCGCCTCGCCGTCCGTGGTCCTGAACGGAACCCCCGTGGTGCGAACCTCACCCTCGCGGGCCCAGTCCGGGACGCCATGAATGCTTATGACGATCCACCGGATGGGATCAGACGAACCCGCACGCCATGCGGTTAGTCGATCACGAGACATGTAGACGCCGCCGAACAGCTCCGGTCCCTTCAGGCCGTGAAGATTGAGCGGCAGGGTTTTGCGGTCGTAAACGACGCGGATCGCGACATCGGCCTCTCGGTTGGTCAGATTTGCCAGCTCGCCGGACGACAAGATTTCCATCTCGATGTCCGGATGCAGGCGCGCGAAATCGGCGAAGTCCGGCATGAGCAGGTGTGTCGCGAGGGGCGGTGCCAGCGTCACCCGCAAGAGTCCGCGTACGCCCTGGTCGCGCCCGAAGATTCGCGTCTCAAGCCGGGTCGACGACGCCTCCATCTGCTCCGCGAACTCGAGGACTTCCTCGCCCGCAGCCGTCAGGCGGTAGCCCGAGGGCAGCTTCTCGAACATCTGCGCCCCCAGCCGCTCCTCCAGTTGGGCAAGGCGCCGCAGCACCGTGGTGTGGTTAACCCCGAGGCGCTCGGCGGCAGCCCGCACCGAGCCTCCGCGCGCGACGGCAAGAAAGTAGCGAACGTCGTCCCAGTCGATCATGGTGCAATCCCGCACCGCGGGGTGCGCCTTCCAAAGCCCGTATCTAACACATCGAACAGCAATACGCGCGGTCATCATAGCCTATGTCGGCGAGCGCGGCCCAATTCCGAACGGCGGACATCGATCGTCGCGGCTGGCGTCCCGCCGGATCGATTTTGCACCACCGATGTGCGCGCTTCCGCACTCAACACCTGACGCCGGCGGACCTATTTCGAGGTTCTCGGGGGTGTCCCCGCACAACCAAAGGCGAAGGCCTGGAAGGATAAGTCATGGGAAAGCTTGAAGGGAAGGTTGCAGTCATCACCGGCGGCGCTACCGGCATCGGCCGCGCCGCAGCAAAGCGCTTCATCGAGGAGGGCGCCTTCGTTTTCATCTTCGGCCGCCGGCAGGAAGCGCTCGACGCCGCTGTGGCCGACCTCGGGCCCAATGCCCGCGCGGTGAAGGGCTCGGTCTCCGATCTGACCGACCTCGACCGACTTTACGCTGCGGTGAAGGCCGAGCGTGGAACCCTCGACATCGTCTTTGCCAATGCCGGGGCGGGAAGCCAGCTTCGGCTCGGCGAGATCACCGCCGAGCACATTGACGAAACCTTCGACACCAATGTGAAGGGTACGATCTTCACGATCCAGAAGGCGCTGCCGCTGATGAGCGAGGGCGGTTCGATAATCCTGACCGGATCGAGCGCTGGCACCACTGGCGCCCCGGGGATGAGCGCCTACAGCGCGAGCAAGGCGGCAGTGCGCAACCTCGCGCGGACCTGGGCGGAGGACCTAAAGGGCACCGGCATCCGGGTAAACGTGCTGTCGCCCGGGGCCACTGCGACCGAGCTAGCGAAGGAAGCGCTGGGCGAGGAGGGCCAGAAGGTCTTCGCCTCGATGACTCCGCTCCAGCGCATGGCCGATCCGGCGGAGATCGGGGCGGCGGCGGCCTTTCTCGCGTCGTCGGACAGCAGCTTCATGACTGCCAGCGAGGTCGCCGTTGACGGCGGTCTTGCGCAACTCTGACGCGCTAACCCAGCGCCGTTGAAGGCCGGGGAATCAATACCAACACAAATCGGAGAAGATTATGAGCTACGCAATTGTAGGATTCGGTAAGATAGGCCAGGCCCTCGCCCACGCCTTTGCCCGTAAAAACATCGACGTGACCGTCGCGAGCCGCCGTCCGCCCGAGGCGTTGGCGCCGCAGGCTCGGGCGATTGGACCCACGATCGTCACCAAGTCGTTGCGGGATGCACTCGAGGCCGACACGATCATCCTGGCGGTCCCGTTCGGGGAGCACCGCGAGGTTGCGAAAGCCCTGCCGAGCTGGGAAGGCAAGACGGTCATCGACGCGATGAACCTCTTTCCGGTCCCTGAAGAGCTGGACGGTCTCCCGTCCTCCGCTTTCGTCGCGAAGGCGTTCACCGGCGCCAAGTTCGTGAAAGGGTTCAATCACCTGATTGCGGCCACCCTGGCTGCCGATCCGATCGTCGAGGGCGGCCACCGGGTCGTCTTTCTGTCGAGCGACGACGAGGACGCGATCGCTCCCGTGGCGGCCTTGGCCAAACAACTCGGGTTCGCACCCGTCAAGCTGGGAAAGCTCAACGAGGGTGGCGCGCTGGTGCACGCACGCGGCCGTACTTGGGGCCAGCTTATCTTCCAGGATTTGTTCAAGAAGGAGTGACTATCGACATCAATTGGTCGATTTTTCGCTTCGCAGGCACACGCACATTCGGCATAGCGCCTGATAAATGACCGTCAGCAGTAAAGCGCATGGGCGAGAGAGACCGTTTCGCGACGGCCTCTCCTACGTCCGCTCCGCCGTTATCGGCCGTCGTCAGCCGTTTTGAAAGCCCCTGAGGTGATCTGCCCTTTTGGGACTAACCGCGCTTAGAGAATTCCTCGGCTGCGATACGAACCGCCTGCTGTGTCGCGGGATAGCCGCTGTAAGGAGTGAGGTTTATGAGCGTTTCCAGGATTTCTTCCCGCGTCGCGCCAACGTTCAACGCGGCGTTGATGTGCACGCGAAGCGGAATCTCTGCCGTGGCAGACCCAACGGCTGCTAGAGCAGCGCAGGCGCTGAGTTCCCGAGACTTCATGTCGATTCCGCTCCGCGAGAACACCTCACCATAAGAATGCTCGACGATCATTCGACCGAGATCAGGTGCGACATCATCGAAACTGCGGACCACGGCATCGCCCGATGAACCGGACGTCTTTGCAAGCGTAGCACGCCCGCGTTCCAACCGGTCTGCGCGGCTCTCGACCACGGCGGGTGGGGGCACGTTTGCCGCAATCGTTGGCGACCCGGCAGCGAAGATATCCTTGGCGACGGCGAAAGCGTTGAGCGCTGCCGGAAAACCCCGATAGACGCTGAGCTGGATCAGCACCTCGATGATTTCCTCTCGCGTCACGCCATGGGCAAGCGCGCCGGCGAGATGAAGACGGAGCGCCGCCGCACGATTGCCGCTGGCAGCAAGCATCGAGATGATTGCTAACAGTTTGGCTTTTTGGTCGAGGCCGTCGCGCGCCAGCATTTCACCAAAGGCGAACTCGATGGAGAGTTGCGCGAGGTCAGGCGAACCGGCAGCAAAGCCATCGAAATATGCCTGCACATCGCCTCCAGAGAGCCGGTCGAGCGCCTCCAACCCGGCCTGTCGGCGTGTCGATCCATCGCCTGCGGAGGGCTCGATGGGTTCAAAAGCGAGCTTGCGCTCAGCGAACACCGCACGAATAAGGCCGATCGCATTTACCGTTGGCGGGAAGCCGAGGAGCGCTACAGATATAAACATGAGTTCGATGAGCGCCTTCGGCTCGCCGCCGGCGTTGAGGAAGCCCGCCATATGAAACTTCAACTGCGGCTGGGCGCTTCCGTCGGCAAGCAGCATTGAAATAGTGCACAGCTGACGCAATGGGAGGTCGAGACCTGGCCGCGATAGAACGTCTCCGTATGGGTATTCTACGGTGAAACGAGAAAGGTCGACGGATGTCTCGGCAAGACTATTAATCGGCGCGTCGAAATTCTCTCCGCCAATCTGCCGTAAGATTTCAAGACCGCGCGAATAACGACTAGCTTGAGATGTTGTTGTCATTGCATATGCCTTCTGATTGACCGTGGCGAGAGTCCCGCCCACGGCGACAAGGGCAGCTCCAAAGAACTCTGGCCGGGTGCGGTGCGCTGTGCTCGGTTATTGCTGCGTTAGGGCGACACGACATCGGCGATCTCTTTCACGAAGCGTCCCGGACTTGGCCGCGAAACCAAAGAAGGCATCGCGGAACTAGCCATAGTCGAAGGCGCTCGACAAGGAATGCTGGTCGCGCCCGCCCCACACCAGGCACAGCCGGATTTGATACAAACCCTCGGAACGTGACCTCTGCAGTCGAGGGTTTGTATCATCGGAGCCGACGCTAATGCCGGCTGATCCCAGTCATCGCGAATTGAGAACTATCGGCTACTTTTGCTGTGCTGGTATCGCCTACAGCGCGATATCCTATCCTACTTTACTCCACAGCACGCCCCTCACTCCCACTCGATTGTTCTTGAATATGGCAACGCACTGATCTAACGGCGCAATTTTTTCTACACTCAATGGAGAACCAACGCAGCGCGCGCTCGGTCTCCCCTTGAATGCCGCTAATCCATGTGTTACATACTGAACCACATGGTTCAGTATGCTCGGACCCGCTTCGATGCCTCGTTCGCCGCGCTCTCGGACGCCACCCGACGCGGCGTTCTGGAGCAGCTCGGACGTGCAGACGCTTCGATCACGGACCTTGCCGAGAAGTTCCACATGACCCTCACGGGCATGAAAAAGCATGTCGGCGTCTTGGAGCAGGCGGGGCTCGTCACCACGGAGAAGGTCGGACGCGTGCGGACCTGCAAGCTCGGCCTGCGCCGACTAGAGGAAGAGGCGGCATGGATCGAGAGGTACAACCAGCTCTGGGACGCACGCTTCGACGAGCTGGATAAGGTTATCGAGGAACTGAAACAGAAGGAGAAGGTCGATGGACGCAGGAAGTGAGAGTGAGCCTACCCCCATGAAGAACCGCACGACGGTGGAACGGAAGTCCGAGCGTGAGCTAGTCGTTACGCGTACCTTTGACGCCCCGGCGCGCATCGTGTTCGAGGCGTGGACCAAGCCCGAGCTGTTCAAGCAGTGGTGGGTGCCGAAGTCGATGGGCATGCTCCTGCGTTCCTGCGAAATGGATGTTCGTGTCGGGGGCAAGTACCGTCTCGAGTTCGAACCCGATGCTATGGTGTTCTTCGGCACGTACCTCGAAGTGACAGCGCACTCGCGCCTCGTCTGGACCAATGAGGAAGATGGTGAGGGTGGGCCCGTGACCACGGTGACCTTCGAGGAAAAAGGTGGCAAGACGCTGCTGGTCCTGCACGAGCTCTATCCCTCGAAGGAAGTTCTCGACGCTGCCGGCACCGGGGCGGCGGATGCAATGGTCGAGACGTTCGAGCAACTGGACGAGCTTCTTATCACCCTGGGCGCGCGTGGGACGGTCATGAAGTCGTCGATCTCGCGGTCGGCCGCTTGGCTCTTCACTACGCGGAAGAGAACCCCGACGAGGTCGTCGCCGCCCTCTGCGGACCTACGAGACCATCATCAACCTCATTGACAATACGACCAACCGAGGTGTCTCGTCGTGCGCGTCCGCCTCAACCACCTTTTTGCGCGCCATTCTACGCTGGAGCACTACCGCATTCGGAAACGCATTCTGAGGCCGACGTGCGCGGTGGGCCGCAATCAAATGTCCTCGTCGAGGATAGTTCGGCCGCACAGTCGGAACGGTGGTAGCGCCAGAAGCCTGACCGCCATGCTGATTGCAAAGCTGGCATCGCGCAGGCGGCGAAAAATTCGATGCATTCGTCCCCTTCGTCAGACATTTTCGATCTTGAATATAAAGGGAAAATTCGCCAAGTCGAAAGCGCCGCAAGATTGAACACGGTGCCGTGATAATAATCGACGAAGAGATCGACTATCCCCACAATGTTGTAAGCAAGCACGAGTGGCCAGAAGAAGAAGCGCGCCCTGATCGTGAGAAGCGCCAGGATGGCCAGCAGTCCTGTTGCGAAGTCGCCATATGCGGCGAACTCTGCAAAGCCAGCGGGCAGATCGGGGCCGACAACGCCCGGAAGGATAAAGACCAGCCCAAAAAAGCGGAAAGCGTGCAGGATCGCGATGGCGCGCTGCGCCTCAACGCGGTCCATCGACTTGAGCCTGGGCCAGAAATACACACCGAAGCAGATGAGCCACGGCACGTAGCCCAGAACAAGTTGAATGTCGAAGATCGTTGCCGGTGACATGAAATCTCCTATAGCGACTTGATTCATGCGGCCTCAAGCACCGCTATCAGAATACCGCGCCGTTTCCGCCCGGCTGCGCCGGATTAACTGGCGCAGTGACAGCGTGTGCAGCAGGATCGAGCATGGCACCATGAAGCCGGGGTCAGCACATCGGGATAAGCGCCGGCGCCTGCGCTGTTCAGCACATTCGGAACACGATACCAGCGGGAACAGCGGCGACGGGCATCAGCGGTCCTTCCATATGCTTTCTCAAATCGGATGTTGATTGACGCGGCCTCGAACACCGGAGTCAGAATGCCGAGCTGGCCTTCCATGAGACTTCGCCCCAGCGCCGAGATTCATGCACTAAACGCTGGGTTCACGGTCTGCCGAGTTATTGCTTGGCTGACTGGCTCCCAATAGCAGGCGCAATGGCATCAGCGGACCGACGGGAATGTACTCGTGATCCATCAGATTCTCTTGAGCGAGCGGCAGGGCCTCCATGATCGAACTCGCCTCAGCCACGTCTTTGACGTTCAGAAGGAAGACGGCGCCTCTGCCGTCTTCCCGCGAGTGCCATTCGCGGATTTTGCCTTCAAGATAGAGTTGGACCGTCGCGCGTATCTCAGCGGGTATAGCGGCCATAACCTGCTCGCGCTTCACGCCGGGCTTTGCCGTCAACAGTGCAAACACGCCAGTGGTCGTTGCGGTGGAGGTCTGGGATTGGGTGGGTGACGGCTCGGCCATCGGGAAATCTCCATTCAGGATTTGCCCATCAAATCTAGGATCGCTTCCGGTAAGCGACTATCCGCGATAATATTGATGGGCCATGAAGCAGAACTTCACAGTGAGGCAAGGCGCGCTCGACGGCGTCGAGGCATTCCTGAGCGTTGCTCAGCACCGCAGCTTTCGCAGAGCAGCCGCGGAACTCGGGGTGACTCCATCGGCGATCAGCCAGGCGGTACGCGCGCTCGAGGCGCGCCTCGGCGCAGCACTCTTCATCCGCACAACACGCAGCGTCGGTCTGACCGAGGCCGGCGAACGTTTCTTGTCGCGCGCAAAGCCCGCCTTCGAGGAGCTCGTCGCCGCAAGCGAGGCCGCGCGTGACCTCGGGCAGCGGCCGGCTGGACTATTGCGTCTCTCGGTACCGCGCGCGGTGGTGCCGATCCTGCTGGAGCCACTGATCGCATCCTTCTGCCAAGCCAATCCCGAGGTCGAGGTGGAGATCGCCGCGAGTGAGGAACTGGTCGATATCGCGGCCGGAGGATTTGACGCAGGCATCCGGCTCGGTCAGTTCATCGCAGCGGACATGATCGCGGTGCGGCTCACGCCGCCGTTTCCGCTCGTCGTCGTGGGCAGCCCCGAGTATCTACGCCGGCAGGGGCGGCCGGAGCGTATCGAAGATCTGCGTGAGCATGCCTGCCTGCGCATGCGCCGCTCGAACGGGTCGATCGCGCCTTGGTCCTTTGTCAACGGCAACAAGCCGGTCGAGGCGCTCATCTCGGGACCGCTCGTCGCCCACGACTTTCCCACCGTACTTGGCGCGGCAGTGGAGGGCATGGGGCTCGCGCAAGTGCCTGCGCCGATCTCAGCTGGGCCAGTGAAAGCCGGAAAACTCGTGCGCGTTCTGGAGCGGTTCGCGCCGATAGCGCCGGGCGTGTTTCTCTATTATCCCAGCCGCCATCAAATGATGCCGAAACTGCGAGCCTTTATCGATCACGTAAAGAGCGGATCGGACGCTGCCAACAAAAATCCAGTTCACATCGATAACAAGCGAACAGGCGACGTGAAAGTGCGCTGACGTGGGAAGCGCGGACCAATAGAATTGAGAAGCCGACCTATGGGCCGTCAAAACGTTACAGTCTTGATTTCCGAGGGAAAAATAGCACGAAAATTTTTTGTGCGGTTTCGGCATCTATCGAAGTCGATCGCCTTTCCGGACCCACTTTGGGCAACTCAGGTGGTTTCACAGCGAACGAAGAAAGTACCCGTCACTAACTTTCATAGCACAGCGCGCCACAACGCGACCCGCCGCGGCAGCGTCATCCAGGCGCCATCCCCTCTCCGTTTTGTAGGTGAACTGGATACCGCTGGCAGTGCAAACTGGACACTCCCGGCAGCATAAACTGGACACCTCAAGACCCACCCGCTCCGAGGGCGCGACAGCACGGTTCAAGGTTCAATGCCGCGCCCTCGCTTGCTGAACTTCTTCCCGGAGGGGGCCGGGGGAGGTTGAATAACCTGTGGAAAACCTGTGGGTCTTTTGGGACGGTTTGCGGACCGGCCTGAGCCTGGGAATCGTTTTGCTCAACTGCCCCTTCGAGACGGCTGACCGGCCAAAGACGCCCCTCAGGGGAGAGGGGGCCCGCGTTCCGTGGCACCGGCCCGCAACCTTCATAATATGATGGCCCGCGGCAACCGGAGAAGGGAATCTGTGCTCTCAAACCAGCATCGACTGCTGGGCGAAGATACCCGCCATCGCGCCGTGCGATGATGCCGTGGCGACCGAGGCCATGAGGGGGTTGGCGAGGTCGCCGGCGGCGTAGATGCCGGGCATGCTGGTTTCGCGGCGCTCGTCGACCTTGAGGGCGATGCCGAGGGGCGTATCCACCGTGGCGAGGCCCAGTGATTCATGCAGGCTTGCGGACGGCTTGTTGCGCGGATGGGCGAACAGGATGTCGACGGCGACATTGCGGCCGGTATCGAGATTGACGGTGGCAATATGGCCCCCGTGATGGGCGATCTCGGTGATCCGGCCATCGACGACAGGTATGTTGCGGCGCGCCAGATCGGCCCGGATATCGGGTGGAATGTCGTGACCATCGGCGAAGAGCGTCAACGTGTCGGTCCAATCGTGGTACAGCCTGACATAATTGTGCGACTGCGGGCCGGACCAGACAAGGCCCCAATGCTGGCCGGCGACTTCAAAGCCGTCGCAATAGGGACAGGGCACGATGGACGTGCCCCACCCTTCGGCAAAGCCCCGAACGTCAGGCATCTGGTCGGCGACGCCATAGCTCAGGATCAGGCGGCGCGCCCCAAGGCTTTCGCCATCGCCAGTGAGGACGGAGAAATCGTCGATGGCGCCGGAGACGCTGTCCGCACGGGCACTGACCAGCCTGATCGTGGGATAACGCGCCAGCTGCTGCCGCGCCTCGGCCAGGATGTCCAGCGGTGGCTTGTGATCGTGACCGAGCAGGCCATGCGAGTGGCCGGCGAAGCGATTGCGCGGCAGGCCGGTATCGAGAACGGTGACCTTGCGGCGGGCACGGCCGAGCTGCAGGGCGCCGGCGAGACCGGCAAAGCTGCCGCCGATGATGATGACGTCATCCATGGTGATAAACTCCGTGTTGTGGATGGAGGGGGTTGGGCTGGGCCTGGCGCAAAATATCGTCCAGCGATACGCGCTCGAGACGGGCAGCGAGCAGGGCTTCGGCTTCGACGAGAAAGTCGCCCATCACTGTGTTGACCGGCCGGACAATGCCGCATTCGATATCGCCGGGCGCCCCGGGAAACTTGATTTGGAGGACAGGTTGAAACCTACCTATTGGCTTGCACATTTCAGATACTACATGGTATCATAATGCAAGTATTAGGATACTGTCAAGTACTGGAATTGTCGTGACCGAAAACAGCCAGGGCCGGCGCGGCCGGCCCGCCAACGAGGCGCTTGGCCAAACGATAGTCGACGCCGCGTGCGAACTCTTTGTGGAATTGGGTTTTCAAGCGACGACATTGGACAAGGTCGCCCAGCGGGCGAAGATATCCAAGCTCAGCATCTATCGGCACTTCGAGAACAAGGAGGCGCTGTTCAGCGCGGCCATCGCGACCCGCTGCCATCAGTTTGCACCACAGGCCCTTTTTGAAGGCCTCGACGGTTCGGCCGAAGATCAGCTCATGGCGGTGGGATCATCCCTGCTTCGCACGCTGTTGAGCCCGGACGTCCGCAGTGTCGAAGCCATGATCATGGCCGACAAGACGAATCAAAAGTCGTTAAGCAAGCTCCATTACGAAGCCGGTCCCGCCCATGTCATCGCCCAAATCGAGGCCCTGTTGCGTCAGTTGCACGCGAAGGCGGTTCTGAACGTGCCCGATCCTCTCCGGTCCGCCCGCTTGTTTGCCGCGCTTTTCAAAGGATCCGATCTCCTGATTGTCGCACGCTTCGATGAGGCGAGAGCAGAGGACGACAGCGAAATCGAATCCTATTGCCGGTCGGCCGTCGCCATGTTCATCGCCGCGCACGGTGGCAACGACCACGCGGGCGGATAGCCTAGACGAGGCCGCGAAGGAGTACTTGCTTGATATTTTGGATACTCGCATTGACATCAACGCGACTATTATCGTTGGACAGCGGGCTGTAAGTGAATGGCATGACTGGCTTGATAGTCCACTGATTGCAGATGCAATTTATGGATCGTTTGGTCCAGCGGGCCCATCAATTCTCGCTGAAAGGCCATGCGATCAAGCCTGTTCCGAGATCCGCCTGCCGACTGAATTGAGCCCAGGCCTCGGCGCCAGGAACGTGCCATGCAGGTCCACCAACCAACGCTCGGTCGAACAACGGTTCCTGCCAATATCCCACTCACGAATGTTGCTACCGCAAGCAGCCAGCGTGTGCGCACGGCTGGCATCGAAAAATGTCTCCTCTCAGCGATCCATCGATGACAATCGAACGCCTTCGCTGAAACGAACACGTTCCTCAGCTGCGCTGTAACGCCCTGCTCTACGCCACAATACGCCTCGTCACTCCCACTCGATTGTACCTGGGGGCTTGCTCGTCACGTCGTAGACGACGCGGTTGATGCCGCGCACTTCGTTGATGATGCGCGTAGCGGCGGCACCGAGGAAGGCCATGTCGTAGTGGTAGAAATCCGCCGTCATGCCGTCGACCGAGGTGACGGCGCGCAGCGCGCAGACGAACTCGTAGGTGCGGCCGTCGCCCATCACGCCGACGGTCTGCACCGGCAGCAGCACGGCGAAAGCCTGCCAGATGGCGTCGTACAGGCCGGCCTTGCGGATCTCGTCGAGATAGATGGCGTCGGCCTCGCGCAGGATCTCCAGCTTCTCGCGGGTGATGCCACCCGGACAGCGGATGGCGAGACCGGGACCGGGGAACGGATGCCGGCCGATGAAGCTGTCGGGCAGGCCGAGCTCCTTGCCAAGCGCCCTCACCTCGTCCTTGAACAATTCGCGCAGCGGCTCGACCAGCTGCATGTTCATGCGTTCGGGCAAGCCGCCGACATTATGGTGCGACTTGATCGTCACCGACGGGCCGCCGCTGAAAGAGACGCTTTCGATGACATCGGGATAGAGGGTGCCTTGCGCCAGAAAATCGGCGCCGCCGAGCTTCTCGGCCTCCTCCTCGAACACCTCGATGAACAACCGCCCGATGGTCTTGCGCTTCTTCTCGGGGTCCGACTCGCCCTCGAGCGCGCCGATGAAACGGTCCGCAGCGTCGACCAGGATGAGGGGCAGATTGTAATGCTGGCGAAACATCTCCACCACGCCTGATGCCTCGTCCTTGCGCATCAGCCCGTGGTCGACGAGGATGCAGGTAAGCTGGTCGCCGACGGCCTCGTGGATCAGGAGTGCTGCGACAGAGGAATCGACGCCGCCTGAAAGCGCGCAGATCACCTTGCCCTTGCCGACCTGCTTGCGGATCGTCTCGACCGCGTGCTCGCGGTAAGCGCGCATCGTCCAGTCGCCCTCAATACCGGCGATGTTGTGGACGAAGTTTTGGAGCAGTCTGGCGCCGTCCGGCGTATGCACCACTTCGGGGTGGAACATGAGGCCGTACATCTTGCGCTCGACATTGCCGAAGATGGCGAAGGGCGAGCCCTCCGATTTTCCGAGCACCTCGAACCCCTTGGGCAGGGAGATGACGCGGTCGCCATGGCTCATCCACACCTGGTGGCGCTGGCCGGGCGCCCACAGGCCCTCGAACAACGGGCTGTCCTTGGCGATCTCGACGAAGGCGCGGCCGAATTCGCGATGATCGGAGCTTTCGGCGACGCCGCCCATCTGCACGCACATCGCCATCTGGCCATAGCAGATGCCGAGCACCGGCACGCCGGCGTCGAAGACGATCTGCGGCGCGCGCGGACTGCCGATGTCGGCGGTCGAGGCCGGGCCGCCGGACAGGATCACCGCCCTCGGATTGATGCGCTTGAACGCCGCCTCGGCCGACTGGAAGGGCACGATCTCGGAAAAGACGCCGGCCTCGCGGATGCGGCGGGCGATCAGCTGGGTAAACTGGCTGCCGAAATCGACAATCAGGACGGTGTCGGGATGATTGGCTGTTTTCATGGCGAGCGTTTAGAGAAAGAAACGAGTCGGCGCAATGGGTTGCGAGGCCTCTCTCTCATTCCGATTCCGCATCTTCACGCGACAGATCAAACTCGATCGCGCCGGAGGCGATCGCCTGTTCCAGCAGCTGAACCGCCGCGGCCAGCTTCTCGTCGATGATGTGCAGATATTCGGTCCAGTCGCCGACATGCCTCAGATCGGCTGCCCCGTCGGAAATGCCGCGCAGGCCGATAAGCGGCACGTCGAACAGCTGGCAGGCGCGCAGGCAGGCGAAGGTCTCCATATCGACCATGTCGGCCGCGATCGCGTCGTAGGCGGCGCCGGTGACGATTGCCGCACCGGTCGACAGCGTCGCTTGCCCGATGCCAGGAACTCTGAACGGCAGCGGCACGCTGACAGGCAGGTCGAGGAACGGCGTGGCGCCCTTCTCGAACCCCAGGGGCGAGGCGTCCATGTCGCGGTAGGCGACTGAAACGGCCTGGTAGATTTCCGTCTGCTCCAGCGTCCGGCTGCCTGCCGACCCGAGCGACACGACGAGATCGGGCAGCGCCATCCCGGCATGCAGCCGGGACAGTTCGGCGCTGAGTCCGACGCCGGCCTCGACCGGTCCGACGCCGGTCATCAGGGGCGTGAACAGCCGCTGCAGGTGTGGACCGTATTCGGCTTCGGCTGCCATGACGAAGAGAACGGACTTGCCGGAGATCGGGGTGAGCTCACCAGGTGCCTTGCCGGCCATGATCGTCGATCCTCCCCTGCCCGTTCCTCAGCCTTCGATACCGTCGCGGCCGAGCACTGTCATCATCGTTCCGGTCATTGTGGCAATCAGCTTGGCCTCGCCATCGACGGCGAACGCATAGGCCTGGCCGTCGGCGACGATGATGGTGCGGCCGGGCTTGGTCACCGAGCCGCGGAACAGGAAACGCTCGCCCCGGCCCGGCGCCAGCAGATTGACCTTGAACTCGATGGTCAGCACACCGGAATTTTCCGGCATCAGCGAGAATGCCGCATAGCCGCAGGCCGAGTCGAGAGCCGTCGAAATGACGCCGGCATGGAGAAAGCCATGCTGCTGGGTCAGTGCCGCAGAATAGGGCATTTCGATCTCGATGATGCCGGGCGTCACCAGCGTCAGCTCGGCGCCAATCGTCATCATCGCATTCTGGCGCGCAAAGGACGTCCTGACGCGGTCCTCATAATCGGGAGCAGGAACGATCTTTGCTGCCATGGCCGTCGCCCTTCGTTTCTCGGCAAATCTTATTGCAAAGTCATTTATCGCAGAGGGGTGGGCGACAGGCAATCGCAAATGCTGCACTGCAGCATTCGGCCCCGGCTCTGTGTCCATGGCAATGGTTCAGCCGGCGCGGCGCAGCGCGCAGAAATAGAAACCGTCGGTGCCGCTCAGCAACGGTGACAGCGAAATGCCGCCCGCAGCGCCTATCCGCATGACCGCTTCGCGGCCCGCAAAACGGCTGTCCCAAAGCTGGCGGTGATCGACAGGGACAAAACCGGGATGGCGGTCCCGGAACGCCGAAACCTGGTCGCCATTTTCCTCGTCGAACACCGAACAGGTGATGTAGACCAGCAGGCCGCCGGGTTTGACGAAGTCGCTGGCGGCATCGAGTATCGTCTCCTGCTCGCCCTTGCGCGCGTCGAGCTGCCTCTGTGTCAGCCGCCATTTGGCATCCGGCCGGCGCCGCCACGTGCCGCTGCCGGTGCAGGGCGCATCGATCAGGACGATGTCCATATGCCTGCCGAGCGGCGCGAGTTCGGCCGGCCTGGTGACGATCTGCACATTGCGGTTTTCCGAGCGGCGGATGCGGTCGAAGATCGGCGCCAGCCTGGCCTTCTCGGCGTCGTGGGCGAAGATTTGGCCGCGATTGTCCATCGCCGCGGAGAGCGCCAGCGTCTTGCCGCCGGCGCCGGCGCAAAAATCGAGCACCTGCATTCCAGGTTCGGCGCCGGCCAGTTCGGCCGCAATCTGCGAACCCTCGTCCTGAACCTCGAACCAGCCTTTCTGGAAGGCCGGCTCGGCCTGCACGTTCGGATGCCTGCCGTCGCCTTCGATCGGCGGGATGCGGATGCCGTGCGGCGCGATCCGCGCAGGCTTGGCGCCGGTCTCCGCCAACTCGGCCAGCACCTTGCCGCGATCGGCCTTGAGCGTATTGACCCTGAGGTCGAGCGGCGGGCGTGTCGCCAGCGCGGCACCCTCTTCCACCCAGGCCATGCCGAACGCGCGCTCGAACAGCGGCATGCACCAGTCGGGGATGTCTGCCCTGACAGCCGGCGGCGCATCGGCGAGCCGGCGACCGCCGAGCGTTGTCAGTTCGTCGGCGGTAAGCAGCGGCGGCGCGAACCTGTCGCCCTCGAGCACCTCGTTCAGCGACTGCGCCGTCTGGCCCCATTCGAGCAGCAGCGCGCCGAAGCCGATGGCGCGCGGCGTGTCCTCGCCGAGCAGCCAGCCGGCCGAGCGCTTGCGGCGCAGCGCGTCATAGACGATGTTGCCGATCGCGGCGCGGTCGCCGCCACCGGCGAAGCGGTGCGACAGGCCCCAGTCCTTCAGCGCATCGGCCACCGGCCGGTGGCGCCGGCCAATGTCGTCAAGCACTTCAATGGCTGCCGCCAGCCGCCCGCCCAGTCTCATTGTCGTCTTCCATTACTCAGCAAAACAAAATCCGGCCCTGCTCTTAGAGCTTTTCGTGTCCTGATTGAAACAGTTCTGTTTCCCCGACGGCGAGACAATCCATGCAAGGGGTGACGAGTGTGGGTTGGTGCATCGCGAGCCGCCGCCACCAAGCGGGCGCCGGCATGCGTAACCAAACAATTCATCAATACATTACAAGTCTCTAATGTGCATGTCTGGCGCTCACAAGCATAGCGGCTTGCGAAACTGCTCTGCTTTCCAAGTTTTCCGGTTGCGAATACTCTTTGCGCGGTGATTCGCGTCGCAGAAAAGGCGGAGCCGCGGGTCGATACGAGGAGAGGGCAATGAAGACTTATCTGGCGGAAGTTCTAGGCACGTTTCTATTGGTGTTCATCGGCACGGCTTCGGTGGTGACGGGCGGCTTCGGCGGCGCGCTGCCGCTTGGCCAGGAAGGTATCGGTCTGGCGTTCGGCATCGGCCTGATCGCGGCGGCCTATGCGATCGGCCCGATTTCGGGCGCGCACCTCAATCCGGCGGTGACGCTCGGTGTGTTCCTCGCCGGGCGGATGCCGGCCAGGGATGTCATTCCCTATTGGATCGCGCAGGTCATCGGCGCCATCATCGCGTCGCTGGCACTGTGGATCATCGTCTCCGGACAGGTCGGCGGCCACACCGGCGGCTTCGGCGCCAATGGCTGGGATGTGACGAAATGGGGCGTCAGCTCGGCCTTGCTGTGGGAGCTGATCGGCACCTTCACCTTTGTCACGGTGATCCTCGGCGTCACCAACGCCAAGCACACCACGGCCTTCGCCGGCCTCGTAATCGGCCTGACGCTGGCCGGCCTGCACTTCGCCATCATCCCGGTGACCGGCACATCGCTCAACCCGGCCCGTTCGATCGGACCGGCGCTGTTTTCGGGAACTGCGGCGATCGGCCAGCTGTGGCTGTTCATCGTCGCGCCGCTGATCGGCGGCGCCATTGCCGGCGTGGTTGCCAAGGCCGGTATCTTCGAGAAGGACTGACTTTTCGGAAGCCCAACGAAAAAAGGCGCGGGTCGAGGCCCGCGCCTTTTTTGTTGCGTCGAGAAATTCGTATGCCCGGATCAGGCCGCCAGGTCAAAACGGTCGGCGTTCATCACCTTGGTCCACGCCGCGACGAAATCCCTGACGAACTTCTGCCCGGCGTCCGCCGACCCGTAGACCTCGGCCAGCGCCCGCAGCTGCGCATGCGAGCCGAAGATCAGATCCGCGCGGGTGCCGGTCCACTTGACCGCCCCGGTCTTGCGGTCGCGCGCTTCATAGACTTCATCGGAGCCGGCCGCCGGATCCCAGACAGTGTTCATGGAGAGCAGGTTGACGAAGAAATCGTTGGTCAACGTGCCCGGCCTGTCGGTGAACACCCCGTGCTTCGACTGACCGGTGTTGGCGCCGAGCACCCGCAACCCGCCAACGAGCACCGTCATCTCCGGCGCCGTCAAGGTCAGCAGCTGCGCCCGATCGACCAGCATCGCTTCGACCGACATCGGCGGCTTGCCCCTGACATAATTGCGGAAGCCATCGACTTTCGGCTCGAGCGCGGCGAAGGACTGGACATCCGTCTGTTCCTGCGAGGCGTCCATGCGGCCTGGCGTGAACGGCACCCCCACGTCATGGCCGCCGTCTTTCGCCGCCTTCTCGATCGCCGCTACGCCGCCGAGGACGATAAGGTCGGCAAGCGAGATCTTCTTGCCGCCGAACTGCGCTGCGTTTAACTCGCTCTGGATGCCTTCGAGCTTTTCGAGCACCTTGGCCAGTTGCGCCGGCTGGTTGACCTCCCAATCCTTCTGCGGCGCCAAGCGGATGCGGGCGCCGTTGGCGCCGCCACGCTTGTCGGAGCCGCGGAAAGTCGAGGCCGAGGCCCAGGCGGTCGAGACCAGTTCTGAGACGGACACGCCGGAGGCCAGGATCTTCGCCTTCAGCGAGGCGATATCCTGCTCGCTGACCAGTTCGTGGTCGACTGGCGGTATCGGATCCTGCCAGATCAGCTCTTCCTTCGGCACGAGCGGGCCGAGATAGCGGACGGCCGGACCCATGTCGCGATGGGTCAGCTTGAACCAGGCACGGGCGAAGGCATCGGCGAACTGATCAGGATTCTGATGGAAGCGCCGCGAGATCTTCTCATAGGCCGGGTCGACGCGCAAAGCGAGGTCGGTGGTCAGCATCGCCGGGGCGCGACGCTTCGACGGATCGTGGGCGTCCGGCACGGTGCCTGCACCGGCGCCGCCCTTGGGCGTCCACTGATGGGCGCCGGCCGGGCTCTTGGTCAGCTCCCATTCGTAGTTGAACAGATTGTCGAAGAAGTTGTTGCTCCATTTGGTCGGCGTCGTGGTCCAGGTCACCTCGAGGCCCGAGGTGATGGCGTCACCGGCAATGCCGGTGGCGTGCTTGCTCGACCAGCCGAGGCCCTGCGCCTCGATGCCGGCGCCTTCCGGCTCCGGGCCGACCAGCGATGCATCACCGGCGCCGTGGGTCTTGCCGAAGGTGTGACCGCCGGCGATGAGCGCCACGGTTTCCTCATCGTTCATGGCCATGCGAGCGAAGGTTTCGCGGATGTCGCGCGCCGCAGCCAATGGATCGGGCGTGCCGTTCGGCCCTTCCGGGTTGACGTAGATCAGCCCCATCTGCACGGCGCCTAGATGGCCGTGAAGTTCGCGGTCGCCGGAATAGCGCTCGTCGGCGAGCCACTTGGTTTCCGATCCCCAGTCCACGTCCTGCTCGGGCTCCCAGACGTCGGCGCGGCCGCCGGCGAAGCCGAAGGTCTTGAAGCCCATCGATTCCAGCGCGACGTTGCCGGTGAGGATCAACAGGTCGGCCCAGGAGATCTTCCTGCCGTATTTCTGCTTGACCGGCCACAGCAGCCGGCGCGCCTTGTCGAGATTGGCGTTGTCCGGCCAGCTGTTGAGCGGCGCGAAACGCTGCTGACCGGCGCCGGCGCCGCCACGGCCGTCGCCGATGCGATAGGTGCCGGCGCTGTGCCAGGCCATGCGGATGAAGAGCGGGCCGTAATGGCCGAAATCGGCCGGCCACCAATCCTGCGAATCGGTCATCACCTGGTGCAGATCCCCGATCACCGCATCGAGATCGAGGCTCTTGAATTCCTTGGCGTAGTCGAAGTCCTCGTCCATCGGATCCGAGAGGCTGGACTGCTGGTGGAGGACGCCAAGGTCGAGCTGGTTTGGCCACCAGTCACGGTTGCTCCTCCTGGCCGATCCATGTGGGACCGGGCATTTGCCGGCGCTGTTGTCGTCGGTTTTCGCGTCCATCTTTGCCTCCGATTTGTTGATTTTCCGGGATTTTGTTGATTTTCCGGGCAGGGCCAGCGAGCCGCGCCATCCTGGAATGGTTCCAGACTAGCCTGCCCGGCCGATAAACACAAATTGCCTTTGCTGTTTATTCTGATAGGTTTTTCTTATGATCGGTTTGACCGTCCGGCAGATGCATTATTTCGAGGCGCTGGCGCAGACGCTGCATTTCGGCCGCGCCGCCAAGCTCGCTGGCGTCAGCCAGCCGGCGCTGTCTTCGCAGATCGCCGAGATGGAGCTGCGGCTCAATTGTCGTCTGTTCGAGCGCGGCGGCAAGGCGGTGCGGATGACCGACGAGGCGCAGGGCTTGCTGCCGCGCATCGAGCGCATTCTTGCCGACGTCCGCGACGTCGAGGCGACGGCCCGGCGCGGCCGCCCGGCGCTGGAAGGCCGCTTCCGGCTCGGCATCATCCCGACGGTGGCGCCCTATCTCCTGCCGCATGTGCTGCCGGAGCTGAAACGGCATTTCCCGGCCTTACAGCTGGAACTGCGCGAGGCGGTGACTGCGTCGCTGGTCGACGACACCAACTCGGGAAAGCTCGACGCCTTCGTCGCGGCACTGCCCCTCGATTACCCGGGCCTGGTCACCGAAGAACTTTTCTCGGACCGGTTCTTCCTTGCCGTGCCGGCCGGCGACCCCGCCTTCGCCTCACCGCCGGTGCCGCCGGAAAGCCCCGCGCTGGAAAGGCTGATGCTGCTGGAGGAAGGCCATTGCCTGCGCGAACAGGCGCTCGCCGTCTGCGGCAGCGTGCGGCCGGTGGCGATGGCAAGCTACGGCGCGACCAGCCTGACGACGCTCTTGCAGATGGTGGCGCACGGGCTCGGCGTCACGCTCATCCCGGAAATGGCGGCAGGGCCGGCCAGCACTATCCCCGACCTGAAGATCGTGCCTTTCCAGGAGCCGATGCCGCAGCGCACGATCTGTCTCGCTTGGCGGCGCAACAAGGTGCGCCACGACGAATGCGTCGAACTGGCCAAGATCATCCGCGGGCTGGATGCGGCGGTGCTGGCGGCGTAGAGCGGCGCATGTTGAGTCCGGTTAGCCCCGAAGCGGACCCGCAGGCCCCCTTCGAAAGGGACGACTTCAACCTTTTTCCCAGGCTGCGAGCAACGGGCCTTTGCTTCCGTAGACAGGGTCCTTGCGCGGCCGGCCGACCCTGGGGATCGTGACGACCGCCCTGTCATGATCGGCAGCGGTCGTACACAGGTCATAGGTGCCGGATGGAGGATAGGCGCCGACGACCAGAAAATCGTCGGATGCGGAAAGACGCTGGTGCCCGGTGCCGGCCGGAAGCACCGCGACGTCGCCGGCCTTCAGCGACAGCGTTCGTCCCTTGCTGCCGCCAAAGCGGACCTTGGCCGTGCCGCGCGCAACGCCCAGCACCTCGTGGATGCGCGAATGGTAGTGGACGTAACCGTAGATGCCGTTGCGCCAGCTATCGCCCCAGCCATTTGCTTCGAAAAGCGCCTCCATGACGGCCGCCGGATCGAAGTCTTCGGGCAGCTTCACAGCGCCGCGATAGACGACAAGCGGCCAGAACGGATGGTTGGGCACCAGGCCATCATCGCTGAACCGAAACGCGTTTGGTTTGCGCGGCCTCAGGAGGTCGGCAACCTCTCGCCTGTCCGGTCTGGCGATACCAGTGACCTGCTCGACGGCTTTCTTCGTGGTTTGCAGAATGCTCATGGTGCGCCCTTGGGGTTGGTGGAAGCTTCATACCGATTAACCGGTTGGATGGCGGTCGGTTCCGCTGGCGGCAGAGATCTGCGAACGGTGCGGCAGTCATGGACGGTGCTTGGCGTCGCGACAAGATCCAGCACGACGAGGTGTGAAACTGGCAACAAATATTCGTCGGTCGGAGGCGGCGGCATTGGAGGGGGAGATGCGCCGTACCGTGAAATGGAAAGTCTGGTGTGACCCGAGGTCGACCTTCGCAGCCTGAATGGCTGCTTTGCGCCGCATCACAGCCGTTGGGGAGAGAAGATGGTCATCCCGAAAGCCGAAAGTTCCGTTTGTTCGAATGATGACAACTAAGGAAATACGAAACAGCCTTTGCGCGAATCCGCGCTTTGGCGTTGCCGAGGGTGCTTCACTAGCATTGATCTTTTTGGTGCGGCATCCACGGCGCCGCGGCGTGCAGTAAGTGGAGAATACAATAGCGGTGAGGGCTGCGATCGTTGAGGTTCAGTGATGAATCATGTGCAGACTACCAGGTCAAAATGTCTCCGCTGTGACTTCACCTTTATTAAACGACGGCCATTGATTTTACCTCACCAGATAAGCGGCAGGGGGTATAACGGCGTGCCGTCCCTCATTCCGCTATGCCTCGTTCTGCTGTTGGCATCTCCGGCAAATGGTCAGTTGGCGCCCGAAGCGCCAGCGGTTGCCATGGCTAACGACAGCTCGTCGGTCGTGGTTTCCGAACATACCAAGGTCGACAAAGAACCGGGCAAGCCACAACCGAGCGCGCTCGGATCCTGTCTATCTAGAGAGCTGGTGCTCAGCGAAACACAGGCACTCAAGGAGGGTGCGCAAACGCGCCTGGGCGAGCATGAAGTGGCTTTACGCCGCGAATTGGCCGCAGCACGAGCGGAGCTAGACGTCATGCAGCGCAGCATACGTGAGCTAAGCGCCCAAGCACACGTGCTGGCAGACACGGTGGCTCAGCAAGCACAAGCCCTAAAAGAGCAGCAGCGAACAGACGAAGCGCTCGCGCTCGATCTGGAGACGGCGCAGCGCGTTATCGAAAGCTACAGAGCTGAAGCCAGTCTCTGGAACAGCGAGCAGGCCGCCGCGCTTGGCGCGCACCCCTCTATGGAAGCCTCCCAGCTTGCTGCGAAGCGAGCGCTTGATGACGAGCGGCACAAGGTTGAGCTCTTGGAACAAGAACTTGCCACGGCTCGCCAAACTATCGATGCTCTGAAGACAGGCGCAAATCTGGCAGCCGTCGAGCAGGCCAACGCCATAAGGGACCGACAGGTGGCCGAGGCCGCTCTAAAGCAGGTTCGAGAAACGCTTGAATTGGGACGCGAACGAGCAGATTCAGCTGTACGTGACCTCGATATTGTTCGCCAGGAACGCGATGCTTTAAAGCAGAATTCGGTAGCATTGAGTGCGGCGCTCGACCAAGAGCGTGAAAGGGCTATCGGCCTAGCCCGCAGCCTCAGTGCGGCGCGTGAGGCAATTGATACTGTCAAGGGTAAGCGTCGGACTGCGGCTGTGGAGCGCGCGCCGAAAACACGTACCCCCGCGAGTGCACTTGCAAGTAGGTTATCGCGTTCGGGCGCCAAACCAGCCCGTAAACCGGGCTTGCCGGAAAAACAGAGAGTGAAGGTCCAAAAGTCGCCGCAAACTGCTCTGCTGGCAACCATACCTCTTCCCGCAGCATTGCTTCCAACACGGCCATCAAAAAGCTCGAGCCGCGCGAGTGAAGACTAGTGAGCGAAAGCCGCAGGGGAGACGACTATGAACAAGTATGTCGCAGCTGCGTTGGTGATCGGGACTACAATTGGGCCTGCCTCGGCACTTGAAGGAGGCGTGGGCGGTAGCGCCGGCGGTGTCGGAGTCGGTGCTGGAGTGAGCGCCGGTTCGCAAGGCGTATCTGTCGGGGCGGGCACGAGCGTCGACGGCGTAGGCGGAGCAAATGTTGGAGCTTCGGTCGGTGCAGATGACGGGTCAGTCGACGCAGGCGTTGGTGCCAGCGGCAACGTTGGTGACACAAGCACAAGTGCCAGTGTGGGCGACGATCCGTCCGCCGAAAACGAGGCGGCTACCGCACCCGACAGTTCGACTGCAGCGACGGCCCCTGCCTCTGCCAAGACCGCCAGGCAATTCATCGTGCTGCCACCCGTCCTCAGGCCTTCCAAAGCCGGTGAGGGTGACTTCACCAAGGGGTATCCGTTTGGATCTCTGGGGCCACTGACAGCGAAACCCGGTACGCCTGTTGCGGTCGTGCGAGCCTGCCGCGCGGCGATCATGGCCGCTGCAACGCCGCTGGGCGCCGTCCGTGTCCACGCGGCAAGCGCAGGCGCCTTGCGTCAGCGTCGGGGTGCAATCACGGCGCCGATCGAGGTGCGAATAGACTACGCAAGAGAAGGCGGCATCGAAGTCCGGCAGGCGCAAGTCAGTTGTCGCCTCGATGCGTCGGGCAGGGTCACTGCAATAATATAGCACCAAGCCTGATTGACAGCGCTGCACGCCGACAGCCGGTACGATCCGCTTCGCCATCTACAAGGCGGCGTTCTAGTCCATCTGCGCCCCCCACCCCCTCACGGCACAAATATCAAAAACACCCAGGTAAAAAACACCACCAGATGCACCAGCCCGGTCAGGAACGTCGTTCTCTCGGTGCTAAAGCTTACATTGCAGATGAAAAGCGCCAGGACCAAAAGCACCGTGTCGGTCGCCGGCAGCCCCAGGGTCAGCCCTCTTCCTGTGAGCAGGCTGGCGGCGGCGATGCCGGGTATCGTCAGGCCGATCGTGGCGCAGGCCGAACCCATGGCGACGTTCAGGCCGCGCTGCAGCTCGTTGTTGAGTGCGGCACGGACCGCCGAAATCGCCTCCGGCATCAACACCAGCCCGGCGATCATCGCGCCGACAATGGCGTCGGCCTGCGGCACCTCATAGGCAATGAGCGCATCTTCGACGCTTGCCGCGACCTGTTCGGCCAGCATGACAATGCCGATCAGCCCGATCAGCAGGAGAATAGCGCCGGCGGCGACGCTTTCGTGAGCGTCGGTTCGCGTCGAGGCGCCGTGTGCTTGTGCGTCGATGAAATCGTCGCGGTGGCGGACAGTCTGCGCGAACAGAAAACCGGCATACAGCAGCACCGAAAGCACGCTGACGAAGCCAAGCTGAGCCGCCGAGAACGTGCCGGGATCGGTGGTTCGCGTGTAGGTCGGCAGAATGAGCGTCATGACGCTCAGCGCGACCAGAACCGCCAGATAGGCGCTTGTGCCTTGGCGCACGATTGCCTGCTTGCGATGGCGCCAGCCGCCAAACGTCAGGCACATGCCGACGACGCCGGTGGAGGTGATCATCACCGTCGAGAACACGGATTCGCGTGCAAGCGTCGGGTTGTTCGCGCCATGCAGCATGATGGAAACGATGATCGACACTTCGATTGCGGTCACGGCGATGGTCAGCACCAACGTGCCGTACGGCTCGCCTACCCGCCGGGCCACCGCCTCGGCGTGGTCGAGCACCACGAAAATGGTGATGAACATGATCGCGCTCGACAACGCGCCAATAAATATCCTGGTGCCCAGCGACCCTTCGTCCACCGACACCCCGCTGGCCCTGACCGCGACAGCCATCGCCAGCGCGGCCAACGGCATGCCGTAGGAAATCGCCGATCTTGCGAAACCACTCATTGTCACCGTTTTGCGTTCCCGCGAATCCCGTGGAAGGGCGATTTGCAACCACTGTTGCGCACCGCGACCATCCAGAGGAATCGCATATGACAGGTCATCACGAGCCCCATCGCAGCGTACCCCACCCCTTCAAGGGGAAGGGCAATCGCATTGGAGTCTTGCGAAAATGGACCCACACCCTAACCCTCCCCACAAGGGGGAGGAACGCTGCCGCGCGCCCTTGCTTTCCTTTTGGCGACGAAACGCAGGCAATTTGCAAAGGTCGGCGCCACCGAAAGTCCCCCTCCCCCTTGTGGGGAGGGTCAGGGGTGGGGGTCCTCTTCGCAAGAATCCTCCTGCCCCCGCACACCTCGCCTGTCCCCTGGTCCGAAACATCATGTCATCCGCAGGCAAGCTCACACGCTAGCCGGGCGTGTTGGCCTTGACGACCTTCGTGCATTCGGGCGTCAGCTCGCTCATGTGACCGGCCAGGCATTTGACGACGCGGCCACCGCCCGGCAGCACGCCTTTGCACAATCTCTGGTAATCTGCCTGGCAGGCCTCACGCTCGGCCGCCGTCTGCGCCAGCGCCGCGGTGGCTGCCAGCTGCGTTGCCAAGAAAAGCACGCCTAACCCAATCCGCATGGAACACCCCCCTCAATATGTTGTCCAAACAACGCCTCCGTCACGCGTAGACGCAAGCCTTCTCAAGCCGTCTTCTGCGTCACCAATCCCAGTTCGTCGATCATCGCCTGGCGCATCAGGAATTTCTGCGGCTTGCCGGTCACCGTCATCGGCAATTCGGTGCGGAAGCGGATGTAGCGCGGGATCTTGAAATGGGCGATCTGGCCGGCGCAGAAGGCCTTGATCTCCTGCTCGGTGGTGATCTGGCCGGGCTTCAGCACGATCCAGGCGCACAGCTCCTCGCCATATTTCGGGTCGGGAATGCCGAACACCTGCACCTCCTTGATCTTGGGGTGGCGATAGAGGAATTCCTCGACCTCGCGCGGATAGACGTTCTCGCCGCCGCGGATGACCATGTCCTTGACCCGGCCGACGATGTTGCAATAGCCGTCTGCGTCGATGGTGGCGAGGTCGCCGGTGTGCATCCAGCCCTCCGCGTCGATGGCCTCGCGGGTCTTCTGCTCGTCGTCCCAATAGCCCTTCATCACCGAATAGCCCCGCGTGCAGAGCTCGCCCGGCGCGCCGACCGCGACGGTGGCGCCTTCGGCGTCGATGGCCTTGACCTCGACATGCGGATGGACGCGGCCGACGGTCGAGACGCGCTTTTCCAAGGGGTCGTCGACGCTGCTCTGGAACGACACCGGGCTGGTCTCGGTCATGCCGTAGGCAATGGTCACCTCAGCCATATGCATCAGCGACACCACCTTCTTCATCACCTCGATCGGGCATGGCGAGCCGGCCATGATGCCGGTACGCAGGCTGGTGAGATCGAAGGAGGCGAACTCCGGGTGGTCGAGCAGGCCGACGAACATGGTCGGCACGCCGTAAAGCGCGGTGCAGCGTTCCATTGCCACCGCCTTCAGCGTGGCGCCGGCATCGAACCCCTCGCTCGGGAAAACCATGGTCGCGCCCTTGGTGACGCAGCCCATCGTGCCCATCGACATGCCGAAGCAGTGGTAGAGCGGCACCGGGATGCACAGCAGGTCGTCGACGGTAAGCCGGATCGCCGCGGTGACGAAATTGCCGTTGTTGACGATGTTGTTGTGGGTCAGCGTCGCGCCCTTCGGCGCGCCGGTCGTGCCAGAAGTGAACTGGATATTGATGGCGTCGTCCGGTTTCAGCCCGTCGGAAATGCGGTCGAGCCGGTCATGCTCGTCGCGCCCGGCCATCGCCAGCACATCGGCGAAATTGAACATGCCCGGCGAACTCTCCTCGTCCATGCGGATGACGATCTTCAACGCCGGCAGCTTGCTGGCGTCGAGCTTGCCGGGGGTGGCCGTGGCGATCTCCGGCGCCAGCGTCTCGATCATGCCGAGATAGTCGGAACTCCTGAACTTGGCGGCGGTGACGAGCGCTCGGCAAGCCACCTTGTTCAAGGCATATTCCAGCTCGACCAGCCGGTAGGCCGGGTTGATGTTGACCAGGATCAGGCCGATGCGGGCAGTGGCGAATTGCGTCACCAGCCATTCCCAGCGGTTCGGCGACCAGATGCCGACGCGGTCGCCTTTCTCGAGGCCGAGCGCCAGGAAGCCGGCGGCCAGCGCATCGACGGTCTCCGAGAGTTCCTCCCAGGTAAAGCGCTTGTCCTGCTCGACGAAGACAGCGGCATCGAGCGTGCCGTATTTGCTGACCGTATCGGCAAACAGCGCCGGGATCGTCAGGTTGAGCAGCGGCACGCTGCGCTCGCCCGAGACATGCGCCGTGCCGTCGACCGGCGCAATGAACGAGCCGCCATCGCGCTTGCCGCGCAGGCTGGTGGCATTCTTCAACTCGTCGAGATTGATCGGCATCGCCGTGTCCTCCGCAGACCAGCCGAGCCTATCAGCCCGGCGGGGTGGTGGAAATCCCGTCGATGGTGGGGCTTGCGCTGGAACTCGCCTGTCAGGGCCGAAAACAAAAAACCCGCCTCGGCGGGCGGGTCTTCAGGGCCAATTGGCACCATAGCGAGATTAATAGCATAGCTGCCGGCACAAAGCAAGAACAAAATTGCTGTATGTCAGGAAATTGCTTCGGGTCGGCGTAGCTGCTTATCTCCCCCCTCGAGGGGGAAATGGCCGGCAGGCGAGAGGGGGTCGCCACGCGTGGAGCTCCAGCCTGTTCTGTCGGTCAGGAGAGTCGCGTCAAGACGTACCGACCCCCTCTGTCGCCTTCGGCGACATCTCCCCCTCAAGGGGGGAGATCGGCGGCGTCAGCCTGCGTCCACCGACGCCATCCTGGCTGCAATATCCCGCAAAGTTGCCTCGTCGGCCGCGGCGCGCATCTTCCTCGACGCCACGAGACAGGCCTGCGAGCGCAGGATCACGCCATCGGCCAGCACTTTGAGATGGTTGGCGCGCAGCGTCGAGCCTGACGTGGTGATGTCGACGACGATATCGGCCAATCCGGCCGCCGGCGCGCCTTCGGTGGCGCCCAGGCTTTCGACGATGCGATAGACCTGGATGCCGTGCTTTTGCGAAAAGAACTGCTGGGTCAGGCGCCAGTATTTGGTGGCGATCCTGAGCCGCCGGCCATGGCGCTGGCGGAAGTCGGCGGCGACGTCGTCGAGATCGGCCATCGTGTCGACATCGAGCCAGATGTCGGGCACGGCGACGACGACATCGGCATTGCCGAAACCGAGGCGGGCGATGATTTCGGCGCGCGCCTCGCAATCGGCAAGGTTTTCGCGCAGCAGATCCTCGCCGGTGATGCCGAGATCGACCGAGCCCTGGCCGATTTCGCCCGCGATCTCGGAGGCCGACAGGAACGCTATCTCGACGCCGTCCATGCCATCGATACGGGCGCGGTATTTGCGCTCATCGCCGGGCAGGCTGACGGCAAGCCCGGCCTTGGCCAGCACCTCCAGCGCCTGCTCCTTGAGCCGGCCCTTCGACGGCAGCGCCAGCGTGATCATGGCGCCTTCTCCCGGAGCGCCTCGATGCGGTCGAGCCAGACGGAAAAACCGACGCCGGGGATCGGCGTTTTTGCGCCGAGCAGCGTCAGCAGCCGGTCGTAGCGGCCACCACCGGCGAGCGGCCGGTCGCCGCCTTGCGCCGCGATCTCGAAGACCAGGCCCGTGTAGTAATCGAGCGGGCGGCCGAAGGCAGCGTCGTAGCGGATTTCAGACATCGGCAGGCCGAGGCTTTCGATGGCCGCGGCGCGGGCGGCAAAATTCTCCAGCGCGGCGCCCAGCGAAAGGCCGGCATCGGCGGCAAAGCTTTCGAGCGCTCCGGCGGCGCTGTCGAGCGGCACGTCGATCGCCAGAAACCCCTTCAGCGCCGCAAATGCCTCGTTCGACAGCCGCACGCTGCGCAATTCGGCCTTCTCGACCAGGCGCCGCGCGATTTCGGAGGGCGAACGCCCGGCCGTTGCCGACAGGCCGGCCTCTTCCATGCCGCCGGCGATATGCGCCGAAAGAGCGTCCAGATCGCCATCAAGGACAAGGGCGGCGACCGCGCCGGCGAGCTGGCTGTTGCGCGGCGGATTGGCGAGGTCGGCAAGGGCTGCCTCCAGCATCGCCGCCGAGCCGAAGGCGCGCGCCAGCCGCATGCGCCAGCCGCGCGGCAGGCCGAGTGCTGCCAGCACCGCCTCGAAAATGGTCTGGTCGCCGAGCGTGACCACCAGCTCGCGGCCGGGCAGCACCAGCGAGAGCAGCGCATGCGCATCGGCCAGCGAGCGGGCGTCGGCGGCGGCCGTGTCGCGGTCGCCGAGGTCCTCGATACCGGCCTGGAAGAATTCGTTGCCGCCCTCGCGGCGCTGGCGAAACACCTCGCCGAGATAGGAATAGCGGCGCGGCGTGCCGGCCTGGCTGGCAATGTGGTCGAGGCAGACCGGAATGGTGAATTCCGGCCGCAGGCAAAGCGTCTGCCCGGTCTCGCTCTCAGTGAGAAAGATGCGACGCCGCAAATCCTCGCCGGCCATGTCGAGGAACGGGTCGGCCGGCTGAAGCACGGCGACTTCGACCGCATGGGTGTTGCGCGCGGCGAAGAGCGTCGCGATGTCGGATGCGATGGCGGGGCGGGAGGTCATTGATCGGTTGGGCGCGAGGCACCCCCCTCTGTCCTGCCGGACATCTCCCCCGCAAGGGGGGAGATCGGCAGCTTGGGCCCCGGCACCTTTTCTCCAACGCCGGAGATTGGCGAAAGCAGGCGCGACATCCAATCTCCCCCCTTGCGGGGGAGATGGCCGGCAGGCCAGAGGGGGGTGTTCACGCGCCACCCTTCGCGCGGTCAGCCGCCTGCGCCGCAAGTATCTTCTTCACTTCGGCAACCAGCTCACTCTCCGCCACCGTCACCTGCGCCGGCCGTGCGGCGCGCCATTCGGCGTTATCGGCGATCTCGGCCGACATGCGGGCGCCCTCGATCAGGTCCTTGATCTGCACCTCGCCCTTGGCGCGCTCGTCGCCGCCCTGGATGACGGCGACCGGGCTGCCGCGACGGTCGGCGTATTTCAGCTGCGCCTTCATGCCTGCGCCGCCGAGATACATTTCCGAGCGGATACCGGCGGCGCGCAGCTCGGCCACCATCTTCTGGTAGCGGCCGAGGCTTTCCGTATCCTTGTCCATGGTGAGCACGACGACCGGCGCGATGACATCGGAACTATCGAGCTTGCCCAGGTTCTTCAGCGCCGTCATCAGCCGTGAGACGCCGATGGAAAAACCCGTCGCCGGCACCGGCTCGCCACGGAAGCGCGAGACGAGACCGTCATAACGGCCGCCGCCGCCAACCGAACCGAAGCGCACGATCTGGCCGTCCTCATTGGGGATCTCGGCCAGCAGCTCGGCCTCGTAGACCGGGCCGGTGTAATATTCGAGGCCACGCACGACAGACGGGTCGATGCGGATGCGATCCTCACCGTAGCCGCTTTGTGCGACCATGGTTCTTATCTGCTCCAACTCTGCAAGACCCTCAACAAACGAGGCGTTCGTGATGCCCAGATGTTCGAGTTTCCTTTCCTCGATAAGATTGCTGAGACCGGGGTTGATGGATGCCAGTGTCTGGACAATTTTTTCGGGATCATGCTGCGCCATGACTGTGAAATAGCTGATGACAACGTCGATTTGCGTATTGTCCAGCCCGGCGCCTTTGGTGAAATCACCGCTCTCGTCCTTGCGCCCGGCGCCCAAAAGCAGGCGCACGCCCTCGACTCCAAGCTTGTCCAGCTTGTCGATGGCCCGCAGCACCGTCAGCCGGCGCCCGGCATTTTCGTCACCGCCGAGGCCGATCGCCTCCAGCACGCCGTCGAGCACTTTTCGGTTGTTGACACGGATGACGTAGTCGCCGCGCTTGATGCCCAGCGCCTCCATCACGTCCGCCATCATCATCGCCATCTCGGCATCGGCCGCAACGCCCGGGGTGCCCACGGTATCGGCGTCGAACTGCATGAACTGGCGAAAGCGACCGGGGCCGGGCTTTTCGTTGCGGAACACCCAGCCGGAGCGGTAACTGCGATAGGGTTTCGGCAGGCGCTCGAAATTCTCGGCGACGAAGCGCGCCATCGGCGCAGTCAGGTCGTAGCGCAGCGACAGCCACTGGTCGTCGTCGTCCTGGAACGAGAACACGCCCTCGTTCGGCCGGTCCTGGTCGGGCAGGAACTTTCCAAGCGCATCGGTGTATTCGATGAGCGGCTGGTCGACCGGCTCGAAACCGTAGAGCTCGAAGACCGAGCGGATCGTCGCCATCATCTTCTCGACAGCGCGCAGGTCGTCGGCGCCGCGGTCGACAAAGCCGCGCGGCAGCCGCGCTTTCATCTTTTCGGATTTGTCGGCCATGGGATGGGTACTTTGCTAAGTAATCGGTGACTAATTTCGGGTCGGCGTGTCCTACCGATGCCATCGGGAGAAGGCAAGGGTTTGCACTTCTTCGCTCTCAGCTCGCCGCGGAGAAGAAAGTCAGAGCTGAAACAATTGCGCCACGCGCGCGGCATCGTGCCGACACAATCCCGGCCGATAAGCGCGCCGAAACAAGGGGTTCGGGCCCATGGCCACGCTACAGAAGTTCGACATCATCGATAGCGGCGCACACGACGTCTCGGTCCGGCTGCGGCCGGCCGACAATCATGCGCCGAAGGCGACGAAGCAAATCGCAGGACCGTTCGAGATCGCGGCGCAACAGCGCAACGGGCCGACCATGCGCGATGTTCTGATGACCGGCCTGCTGGTGATCTATCCCGTGTTCGCCGCGCTGGCGGCCATCCTCGCCGGGCTTTTCCTGGCCGGCATCCGCGGCGTCTGACAGCATCTTCCTTCTCCCACTGTGGGAGAAGGCAAGGGGCGCTCACTTCGGCCGCTTGAAGGCTTTCCGCTCCGCCTCGACCGGCTCGCGGCAGACGCAGCCCTCGAGATGGTCGTTGACCAGCCCCATCGCCTGCATGAAGGCGTAGACGGTGGTCGGACCGACAAAGCTCCAGCCGCGCTTCTTCAGATCCTTCGAAATACGGACCGAGACCGCCGTCGTCGGATTGGCGCGCAGATGGGCGAGATCGACGATCTCGGGCCGCTCGTCCGGTCCTGGCTCGAACTTCCAGAACCATGCCGCCAGCGAGCCGGCCTCGTCGATGAGCTCGCGGGCGCATCTGGCGTTGTTGATGGTCGACACGATCTTGCCGCGATGGCGGATGATGCCGGCATTGCCGAGCAGGCGCTCGACATCGGCGTCGGTGAAGGCGGCGATCTTGTCGACATCGAAGCCGGCGAAGGCCTCGCGAAAATTGTCGCGCTTGCGCAAAATAGTCAGCCAGGACAGGCCCGACTGAAAACCTTCGAGGCAGATCTTCTCGAACAGCCGGCGGTCGTCGGCGACCGGCCGGCCCCATTCGTGGTCGTGGTAGTGCAGGTAATCCGGCAGATTGCCATGCCAGAAGCAGCGGGCGATGCCGTCGGGACCGGCAAGCAGACCTGTCTTTTCATCCATCGCGGAATTCCGTTCGTGTCCTGGCGTTAACGCGTTTTGACGCGGCCTTTACCGCGGCTTTACCAGATTCCTGAACCGGGCGGTAACCACACCAAAAGCTTTACTGACAGATCGGCATTTTACGCATTCCGATTCATGTTTCGGTTGCCGCTTCGCGCCCAATGTCGGCGAAATCGGGGAGGCTTTGCACCCCGGCATGTTCGACGATCAAGGTGCGTTGCGATGAAGATATTCTTGTTCCCACTGTTCGGCGCCGCCGCCGTTCTTGCCGCCGGTGCCGCGAATGCCAACGACCGCTATGCCGAGAGGCCGCCGGTGGTGGTCAGCCCCGACCTTTCGGCGCCCTGGGTGCTGCAGCTCGGCCATGCGCCGGGCATCGTGCGGCAGAGCCGGCAAGAGGCGCAGCCGCAACGGCGCTATCGGCGCCAGGCCGAACCCGATCAGCTGCGCACCGCAGCGGTGCAGGCACCGGCCAAGCGCATGATCATGCGGCCGCAGATCGACCCGATCTATCTGCCGCAGGAAGTCGCCTATGACGGCCCGCAGAAGCCGGGCACGATCGTCATCGATACGCGAGAGAATTTCCTCTATCTGGTCGGGAAGAACGGCAAGGCGCGGCGTTATGGCGTCGGCACCGGCAAGCCGGGCTTCGAATGGTCCGGCACCCACAAGATCACCAACAAGCGCGTCTGGCCGGACTGGCGGCCGCCGGCGGTGATGATCGCCCGCGAGGCCGCCAAGGGCCGTTATCTGCCGACCTATCTCGCCGGCGGCATGGAAAACCCGCTCGGCGCACGCGCGCTCTATCTCGGCTCGACCGAGTACCGTATCCACGGCACCAATCAGCCCTGGACGATCGGCGGCGCGGTGTCGTCGGGCTGCATCCGCATGCGCAACGAGGACGTGGTCGACCTTTACGAGCGGGTCAATGTTGGCACGACGGTTGTAGTGATGTAATCTGCGGTTGACCTCACCGATGATTCTGCTCAGAAGCCTCGGGAGTATTGAATAACGGGGGACGGGCCGTGTGGGGATGCGGCCAGTCACGAAAGGGCAGCGCGGCAAGCCGTGCTGCCCTTTTTGTTTCCGCCAACGCCTGCAAGAATTGACGGGAAGATTTCGCCGGCACGTCGCGCGACCGGCATGGCGGTTCGTTTTTCGCACTGCCTGTTCGCGGTTGCTTTGCTATGTGGCGGCTAAAGTTCCAGACAAAGGCCCTATCTCGATGACCCTCTCCGACGACAGCCGCTATCTCAGGGGCGGCCCGGTTGCCCAACGCATCATCGCCGGCGTGCGCGAGGACGCGGCGATCGCCACCGCCGAAGGCTTTCCGCCCAAGCTGGTGTCGATCACCGTCGGCGACACGGCGGCGGTCGACGTCTATGTCCGCAACCAGCGCGCCAAGGCCGGGCTTGCCGGCATCGGCTTCGAGGAAAGGCGCTTTCGCGCCGACATCACCGCCGGCGAGCTGGAAGCGGCAATCCACGGGCTTAACGCCGACCCGCGCGTCACCGGCATCATCATCCAGCGGCCGGTGCCGGTGCACATTCCGATCAAGACGCTGCAGGCGGCGGTGCATCCGCTCAAGGATGTCGAGGGCATGCATCCGGCCTCGATCGGCAACATCGTCTACAACCAGCTCGACCTGGCGCCCTGCACCGCCGCCGCTTCGGTCGAACTGCTCAGGGAAACCGGCCTCGACCTCAAGGGGCTCGAGGTGGTGGTCGTCGGCCATTCCGAGATCGTCGGCAAGCCGATCGCCTTCCTTTTGATGAGCGAAGGCGCGACGGTGACCGTCTGTCACCACATGACGCGTTCGGTGGCGGCACACGCACGCCGCGCCGACGCGCTGTTCGTCGCCGTGGGCCGGCCGCGGCTGATCAAGGCCGACATGGTGAAGCCCGGCGCTGCCGTGATCGACATCGGCATCAATTCGGAGATCGGGCCGGACGGCGAAAGCCGCATCGTTGGCGACGTCGACACCGAAAGCGTCAAGGAAGTCGCCTCCTGGATCACGCCGGTGCCGGGCGGGGTCGGCCCGATCACGGTGGCGATCCTGCTGCGCAACACGATGGTAGCGCTCAGCCGCCAGCGCGCCCGCTACCAGGCCACCTACGGCACGGCAGACCGGCTGGCGGCGGAGTAGGCGCTTTCGTCACGTGTATTGCGGCACATGGCAGGTGATCCGGGACTCGTCATCCCAGAAGACGTAGAGCACGCCGCCGCTGCCCCAGAAGAAACCGGCGAGTGAATCGAACTGAAGAAGAAATTTCATTTCCCGGTCCGTTCCGGGAACGACTGGAAACTGCGGTCCCTGAATCCATGACGGCAGCCCACCAAGCCGAAACAGGTTTTGCCTTGAATTGCTTATCCCGTACGACTGCCTGAGCCACCGTTTAGGGGTCGGTGCCAACCGAACAGTTCTTTTCTCGGCGGCTTTTGCAGGCCTCTCAATGTAGGGCGAATGCAGAGGCGCGATCGGCGTCGGCACACCGGCAGCGTCGTGGGAATAATAAGTCGATTCGAGAGAATTCGCACAGGTCTCGATACGGAGTCTGGGAAGCGGCATCGTCAGCTCACTCCCAAGATCGTCCAGCGTAATCAGATGTATCAGTCGCTCTCGACAGGTCGGGCACACTGCCGATCCTTCGCCGCCGACCGTAAGTGGCCTGCCAGTCGCCGGCAGATGCCAGGTAGGATGATTGCGATGCGTCGGAAAAGACATGTCGCTCGGAGCGCCTTCCTCAAAGCTGAAATGATGACATGCCGGCGGCGAACGAGGATCATCATGCGTCAGCCAGTCTGCGAAATCGGGAATGTCGCCCAAAGTACTGTCTGGAAACAATTCCGGCGCCTGCAAGGCGACGTGAGCCAGCAGATCCTCCACGTCTATTCCGCGTTTCACTTCCTCTTGCAGGAAAAATGCCAGACGAGCCAAATGCGCGTCGTCGAGAAACGAAACGGCGTCGATAATCAGATTGTCTTGCTGGACGTCGGCTTCTACCGCTGCCTTTATGAGCGCAAACAGGAATTCGGACCCATCCTTGAGATGACGAGCGATGATTGTCTGGCATTCGCCATAGCTGGCCTGGAACGTCGCCGGCGATCTGTCCGACAGCAGCCGAACGACGGTTCCAATCTCTTCGGACTTTGGGTTGGGCATCTCGGCAGTCTCATCGGCGGGTGCGCAGCAATCAAACCAATTTTGGCGGCTCGCCGCCATAGGCCCAGTCGAGCAGCTTTATCGTATGCACCACCGGCAGCTTCGCGGCAGAAGCGATCTGGGTGATGCAGCCGATATTGCCGGTGGCGACGATTTCGGCACCGGTCGCCTCGATATTCCTGACCTTGCGGTCGCGTAGCGTTGCCGAAATGCCGGGCTGCAGGATGTTGTAGGTGCCGGCAGAACCGCAGCAGAGATGCCCTTCGCGCGGCTCGCGCACGACGAACCCGGCTTTGGCCAGAAGCTCCTTCGGCTGGCGGGTGATCTTCTGGCCGTGCTGCATCGAGCAGGCCGAGTGATAGGCGACGACGGTGCCCGGCTTAACCACCGGCTCGGGCAGGTCGAGGCTTGCCAGATACTCCGTGATGTCCCTGGCCAGCGCCGACACCCGCGCCGCCCTGTCCGCATAGGCCGGATCGAGGCGCAGCATGAAGCCATAATCCTTGATCGTGGTGCCGCAGCCGGATGCGGTGATGACGATGGCATCGAGCCCGCCTTGCTCGATGGCGCGCGTCCAGGCATCGACATTCTGCCTGGCCGACGCCAGGGCAGCCGCCTCGCGGCCCATGTGATGCACAAGCGCGCCGCAGCAGCCCTCGCCCTCAGGCACCACGACCTCGACGCCAAGCCGGGTCAGCAGCGAAATCGCCGTGTCGTTGATACCGGGATCGAGTACGGATTGAGCGCAGCCGGTGAGGATGGCGACGCGGCCATTTTTCTTCGGGCCCTGCCCCGCATGGACGCCCGGCGAGGCCATCGGCGAGACTGCCGGGACCGACGCGGGTGCGAGCTTGAGCATGGCGCCCAGAGGCCTCAAGGCCTGGATTTTCTCAAACAGGCCGGCGAATGGCTGGCCGAGCTTCGCCAGCTTGAGCGCCGCGCGGAAACGCGAGGGATAAGGCAGCACGAAGGCCAGCATGGCGCGGGTCAGACGATCGGCCAGCGGACGTTTGTAGGTCTCCTCGATGTGGGCGCGGGCGTGATCAACCAGATGCATGTAGTTAACGCCCGACGGGCAGGTGGTCATGCAGGCGAGGCAGGACAGGCAGCGGTCGATATGGGTGACGATCTCCTTGTCGGCCGGACGTCCGTTTTCCAGCATGTCCTTGATCAGGTAAATCCGGCCGCGCGGCGAATCCAGCTCGTTGCCGAGTGTCACATAGGTCGGGCAGGTGGCCGTGCAGAAGCCGCAATGCACGCATTTGCGCAGGATCTTCTCCGATTCCGCGACATGCGGATCGGCGAGCTGGGCAGCTGAGAAATTGGTCTGCACGTAAACAAATCCTTACCGTTTGAGCATGATCTTTTCCCAAAACCGGTACCCGCTTTTGGGGATCACGCTCATAATCCCAGAAACCAGCTTTCCGGGTTCTTGACCGCTTCGCCGCGCTGCAGCGCCTGCAGGCCGAGAATGCAGCGGGCGATGAACCAGACGGCGACGGCGAAAATCAGCACGACACCGATGACCACGATCATCAGCAGCGCCGAGATCAGTGCATAGAGCAGGCCGATCCAGAAGGTGCGGATCAGGAATGTGTAATGGCTCTCGACGAAGCCGCCGGCCTTGCCGCGGTTGATATAGGCCAGGACGATACCGACAATGCCGCTGACGCCGATGACAAGGCTGGCGAGATAGAGGATGTAGATGACCAGCGCGTTGGTCGGGCCGGGCTCCAGCCAGCGGTCGGTCTGGCGTGACGTACCGTTTTGGCCTGGATCGCTCATTGTGCTCCTCCCTGGGTTGCCGCGGCGAGAGTAGCAGAGGCTGCGCCCGGCGCCATACGGCCGGGATTGAGGATGTTCTTCGGATCGAATTCGGCCTTCAGCCGGGCCGACAGTGCTGCCAGTTGCGGCGCTTGCGGTTCGAACACGGGAACGGCAGCGCGGTGCGAGGGGGTTGCGCGCACCAGCGTCGCATGGCCGCCACCATGTCTTCTGATGAGGCCGCGCAACAGGCCGGCCTCGGGATCGTCCTGCTGCATGCGCAGCCAGATCAGCCCGCCCTGCCAATCGTAGAAGGCATCGACCGCGGCCTGCATGCGCAGCGCCAGCACCATCTGGTGGCCCTGTGACGGCGCCATCGAGACGCGCCACACAGGCCTTTCGCCGCCATCGGCGAACGGCGCGCAGTCGCGGATGTCGCGCCAGACCGAATACGAGACCGAACCGGAAATCTCCTGCAGCGGCCCAGCGTCTTTCAGCAGGTCTTTCAGCGCGGCAATGCGGTAGGCGACCGACGGGCCGAAGCCCTCGATGCGCAGCAGCGTCGCCGCATCGCTGCCGAGACTGCCGTCAGCAACCCTAGCTGCGACCCGTTCGGGAAGATGGGCAGCGCTCGACACCTCCGCGCTGGAACCGAGCGCCAGCGCCATGGCGGCGGCGGCATGATCGTCGAGCAGGCCGCGGATGGCGAGCGTGACTTCGGTCTCGGCGGCAGGCAGCACCTTGAAAGTGACGTCGGTGAACACCGCCAGGGTGCCCCAGCTGTTGGCCATCAGCTTGGACAGATCATAGCCCGTGACGTTCTTGACCACGCGGCCGCCGGACTTGAAGGCCTCGCCGCGCCCGGAAACGGCAGATATGCCGAGAATGTGGTCGCGCGCAGCACCGGCCTTCAGCCGGCGCGGGCCGGAAAGGTTCGCGGCAAGCACGCCGCCGATGGTGCCTCGTCCCGGCTCGCCGCCGAGCAGCGGGCCGTAATCCATCGGTTCGAAGGCCAGTTGCTGGCCGTTTTCGGCAAGCAGGCTTTCGATCTCGGCCAGCGGCGTCCCGGCCTTCGCCGACAGCACCAGCTCGGCCGGCTCGTAGAGCATGACGCCGGAGAGTTTGGAAAGGTCGAGCGTATGCTCGCTCTGCTGCGGCCGGCCGATGCCGCGCTTGGAACCATGGCCGATGATTTCGAGCGGCGAGTCTTCCGCCGCTGCCCAAGCGACGGCGGAGTGGGTTTCCGCTGATGTGGTCGGGGTGAAGGTGGTCATGCGGCAGAACCACCAGTCGTAAATGACGAGAGGCCGCGATCCTTCCCACCCCCCTCTGTCCTGCCGGACATCTCCCCCGCAAGGGGGGAGATCGGATGTCGCTTAGGCTTTCGCCAACCATCAACGCTTAAAGGCGAGCAGGACGTTGAAGCAGCCAATCTCCCCCCTTGCGGGGGAGATGTCCGGCAGGACAGAGGGGGGTGTCCAAGCGCCAACATACCCTCAAAACCTCGGAATGTCCGGAAACGCCACTTGCCGGCGATGCACGTGCATCCGCCCGAGTTCGGCGCATCGCCTCAGCTGAGGAAACACCTTGCCCGGGTTGAGCAGATGGTTGGGGTCGAACGCGCATTTGACGCGCATCTGCTGGTCGAGGTCGATCTGGTTGAACATTTCCGGCATCAGGTCGCGCTTCTCGACGCCGACCCCGTGCTCGCCGGTCAGCACGCCGCCGACCTTGACGCAGAGCCGCAATATGTCGGCGCCGAAGCTTTCCGCCTTGCCGAGTTCGCCCGGCACGTTGGCGTCATAGAGGATGAGCGGGTGCAGATTGCCGTCGCCGGCGTGGAAGACATTGGCGACGCCGAGCCCGTATTTCTCCGACAGTTCGCGCATGCCGGCGAGCACGCGCGGCAGTTCCTTGCGCGGTATGGTGCCGTCCATGCAGTAATAGTCGGGCGAGATGCGGCCGACCGCCGGGAAAGCCGCCTTGCGGCCGGCCCAGAAACTCAGCCGCTCCTGCTCCGATTGCGAAATGCGGCATGTGGTCGAGCCGTTCCTATAGGCGATGGCTTCGACCAGGCCGATCAGGTGATCGACCTCGACACCCGGCCCGTCGAGTTCGACGATCAGCAGCGCCTCGACATCCAGGGGATAGCCGGCCTGGACGAAATCCTCTGCGGCGTGGATGGCCGGACGGTCCATCATCTCCATGCCGCCCGGGATGATGCCGGCGCCGATGATGTCGGCGACGCATTGGCCGGCCTGCTCGCTGGTCGGGAAGCCGATCAGCAGGGCACGCGCCGTCTCCGGCTTCTTCAGGATGCGCACGGTGACCTCGGTGACGACGCCGAGCAGTCCTTCGGAGCCGGTCATCACGCCAAGCAGGTCGTAGCCTTCCGCGTCGAGATGGCTGCCGCCGAGGCGCACCACCTCGCCATTCATCAGCACCATCTCGATGCCGAGCACATTGTTGGCGGTGAGACCGTATTTCAGGCAGTGCACGCCGCCGGAATTCTCCGCGACATTGCCGCCGATCGAGCAGGCGATCTGTGAGGATGGATCGGGGGCGTAATAGAAGCCCTCCTGCTCGACGGCGGTGGTGATGCCGAGATTGGTGACGCCGGGCTGGGCGACGACGACGCGGTTCTGAAAATCGATCTCGAGGATCCGGTTGAAGCGGCTCATCACCAGCAGCACCGCGTCTTCCAGCGGCAGCGCGCCGCCGGACAGCGAGGTGCCGGAGCCGCGCGGCACGACGCGGATGTTGCGATCGCTGCAATATTTCAGCACGCGCGAGACCTGCGCCACGGTCTGCGGCAGCACCACGACGAGCGGCAATTGCCGGTAGGCGGTGAGCCCGTCGCTCTCGAAGGCGCGCATGGCATTGGCGGCGTCGACGACGCCCTCGCCCGGCACGATGATGCGCATATCGGCGACGATCTCATCGCGCCGGCGCAGCGTGGCGTCGTCTGGTTTCGGCATGGCAAGACCGGACATCGACAGCCTCCTTCGACCGACTGGTAAAAATCTTTTACCAGCGACGGCAGTCGGTTGCAAATGCCGCTTTGGCCGGGATGGGAGGCCTATGGCCGGGACAGCCTTCCGCAGCGGCAATCTGCCGCTCTGCCCTTCACTACTCGCCGGGCTGCTTGCCTGGTTCGGAGTGCATGCGGCGGACGCGGCGCACGCCCCACCAGACGAGCACGACGGCGAGCGGCACCGAGGCGGCGGTGACCATTTCCGGCGCAAAGGCGTGGCCGAAGACCGAGGCGCCCTTGGCGACGTAGCCGATGAGGCCGACGACATAGTAGGAGACGGCGGCGACCGAGAGCCCCTCCACCGTCTGCTGCAGCCGCAATTGCAGGCGGGCACGATTGTTCATCGAAGCCAAAAGATCGCGGTTCTGCTTTTCGACCTCGACGTCGACCCAGGTGCGCAGCAGCGTGGTGGCACGGGTGAGCTTCGTCGACAGGTTGGCCTGACGCTCCTCGACCGAACGGCAGGTACGCATCGCCGGCGCCACGCGGCGCTGCAGAAAACCGCCCCAGGTGTCATAGCCGGGCACCGCCTCTTCGTCGAGCGCCTCCAGCCGTTCGCGCACGATGCCGTCATAGGCGCGGCTGGCGCCGAAGCGGTAGAGGCTGGAAGCGGCATCCGCCTCCAGCTCGGCAGCCAGTTCGGTCAAGTCGGCAAGTAGCGTCTGGCTGTCGCGGGTCTCGGCGACCTTCATTTCCAAGGTGGTCTGAGCCAGCCTGTCTTCGATGCGGCGGGCGCGACCGGACAGCGTCAGCGCCAGCGGCAACCCAAGCATGGCCAGCGTGCGGTAGGTCTCGATGTCGATCAGCCGCTGTGAAAGTGCCCCGGTGCGGGCCGGGGTCAGGCCGCGGTCGAGCATCAGCATGCGGGTCAAGCCGTCGCCATCCTGGCGGAAATCGGTGACGATGGCCGCGTTGCCGCGCTCGACCAGCGAGTAGCACAGGCTGGTCGGGTCAAAGCCGGCGATCAGTTTTTCGTTCGCCGGCGTCCATTTGCGGATTTCCAGCCTGATGCCGGAAATCACCGTGCCCGGCGGTGAAAACCCGTTGCCGAAGGGTGTGTCTTCTTGCCCTCTGCCGTTTTCGGCGAGCGGTCCTTCCCAGAGGTAGGTCGAGAACTCCGTGTGCCGTTCCCAGCGCAGCGAGCCCTTGCCCCATTTCATCGCGTGGTGGCGGGCGTGGGGGTCGGGCGCGGCGATGCCAAGGCGTCGCGACAATTCGGAAAGCACGGCCTGATCGACGCCGGATCCAGCTTCGGTCATGAAGGAAAGCTGCACCAGCACGCGCGGCTTTTCGACCAGCGGATGCGGCCGGGCGTGGACCTCGCCGAGGGCGCCCGGCCGACCTTCATGCGCCGGAAAGCCCATGACGCTGCCGCCCACGGCTTTGGCGCGCAGCTGGAATTCGAGGTTGGACGGGTCGGCGTCTGGCACGGCTGGTCCCCCGGGCTTCCCTGAGCCCTTTGGCAATGAGGTCCCTCTAGAGGCAATCGCCAGAGGACGCAAACGCCCAATTTAGCTGAAGATGATATGGCGCCGCGGCAATCAAACGGACCCGGCCCCGGCGAATTGGATAAATAATTTGACCAGTTGGCGACGTTGGCTTTATCTTGCGCGACTTCGGTTCAACCCCCAGGCACCCCGTTTGAGCGACATTTTCTCCCGGATCGAGCATTCGCGCACCGCCGACGAGGTGGTGCAGCAGATCGAGAGCCTGATCCTCGAAGGCGTGCTGCGCACCGGCGACCGGCTGCCGGGCGAGCGCGAGCTGGCGCGCCAGTTCGAGGTGTCGCGGCCGATCCTGCGCGATGCCTTGAAAGCCTTGGAAGGGCGCGGGCTGTTGACGACACGGCCAGGCGGCGGCACCCATGTCGCCGATGTCATCGGCCAGCTGTTCACCAAGCCGGTGACCGACCTGATCTCGATGCATCGCAAGGCGGTGACCGACTATCTGGAGTACCGCCGCGAGATCGAGGCGGTGGCTGCCGAATATGCGGCGCGGCGTGCCACATCGGACGATCTGGCGCTGCTCGACCGCATCATGGCGCGCATGGACGAGGCGCACCGGACCGCCAATTTCGACGACGAGGCGGAAATCGACATCGAGTTCCATCACGCGATCTGCGAATGCGCGCACAACATCATCCTGCTGCACACGCTGCGCTCCTGTTATCGGCTGCTGTCGGAAGGCGTGTTCCAGAACCGGCGGCTGGTGTTCAACGTGCCGGGCGCGCGCGAGGCGCTGCTTTCGCAGCACCGGGCAATCTATGCGGCGGTCAAGGCCGGCGATCCGGCTGCGGCGCGGCAGGCGGCGATGGACCACATCTCCTACGTCGAACGATCGATGGCCGAGGCCGAGCGCAGCGGCGACTGGCAGCGCGTGTCGCGGCTGAGGCTCAGGCAACGTTCCGAGCCCGGTGCCGGTGAGGCGGCAAGAAAACAGCCGTAGGCCCCGCCCAGAAAATCCAACGACGACGAACCAGCGAAGAACCAGCGGAAAAGATCCATGAGCAGCATTCTCACCATCGCCGACCTCAAGGACCTGGCGCGCCGCCGCGTGCCGAAGATGTTCTTCGACTACGCCGATTCCGGCGCCTGGACCGAAAGCACCTACCGCGCCAACGAAGAGGATTTCCAGAAGATCAAGTTCCGCCAGCGCGTGCTTGTCGACATGGACAACCGCTCGCTGGAATCGACCATGATCGGCGAGAAAGTGACGATGCCGGTGGCGCTGGCGCCGACCGGCATGACCGGCATGCAGCACCCGGACGGCGAGATGCTGGCCGCGCAGGCGGCGGAGGAATTCGGTGTGCCGTTCACGCTGTCGACAATGAGCATCTGCTCGATCGAGGATGTCGCGTCGGTGACCAGGAAGCCGTTCTGGTTCCAGCTCTATGTGCTGCGCGACAAGGACTTCGTCTTCGATTTGATCGACCGCGCAAAAGCGGCGAAATGTTCGGCACTGGTGCTGACGCTCGACCTGCAGATCCTTGGTCAGCGCCACAAGGATATTCGCAACGGGCTTTCGGCGCCGCCGCGGATGACGCCGAAGCACATCTGGCAGATGGCGACAAGGCCGCGCTGGTGCGTCGGCATGGCCGGCACCAAGCGCCGGAGCTTCCGCAACATCGTCGGCCATGCCAAGGGCGTCGGCGACCTCGCCTCGCTGTCGTCGTGGACGAAGGAGCAGTTCGATCCGCATCTGTCGTGGAAGGACGTCGCCTGGATCAAGGAGCGCTGGGGCGGCAAGCTGATCCTGAAAGGCATACTCGACAAGGAAGACGCGCTGATGGCGGCCAGGACGGGCGCCGACGCGATCATCGTTTCCAACCATGGCGGCCGCCAGCTCGACGGCGCCTCGTCGTCGATCATGGCGCTGGAAGAGATCGCCGACGCCGTCGGCGACACGATCGAGGTGCACATGGACGGCGGCATCCGTTCCGGCCAGGACGTGCTCAAAGCATTGTGCCTCGGCGCCAAGGGCACCTATATCGGACGGCCTTTCCTGTACGGCCTCGGCGCACTCGGCAAGGAAGGGGTTACCAAGGCGCTGGAAATCATCCGCAAGGAGATGGACATAACGCTGGCACTGTGCGGAAAGCGTCTGGTCACCGACATGGGCAAGGATCAGCTCCGGCGCTAAAGTCCCGTGACGGCATGACCACGGAGGCGACGCAGGCATTGACGGAGCCCGGCATCAATTTTTTCGAAGCGCGCGGACCGGAAGGTATGCGCCTCTATGCGATCGGCGATGTGCACGGTCGGCTTGACCTGCTGACCGCCATGCACCGCCGGATCGAGAGCGAGTTGGAGAGGAAGCCCATTGCCGATTGGCGCGTGATCCATCTCGGCGACTATGTCGACCGGGGTCCGGACTCCAAAGGCGTCATCGATTTCCTGATCGACGCGCAAAAACGCGATCCACGTCACCTGATGCTGGCCGGAAATCATGATCTCGGCTTCCTCGATTTTCTCGATGTCCCCGACCCGGACGGCCTGTTCATGCGCTATGGCGGCATCCAGACGGCGCTATCCTATGGCGTGTCGCTCGGTGGGAGCAGCGCCTGGTTTGGCCGCGCCGATGCGGCATTGCGGCAAGGGCACCCCGCGCTGATCGAGGCCGTGCCGCAGAACCATGTCGAGTTCCTGCGCTCGCTGCCCTTTTCAGTAACGTTCGGCGATTTCTTCTTCTGCCATGCCGGCATCCGGCCCGGCATTGCGCTGGAAAGCCAGAGCCGGCAGGACCTGATCTGGATCCGCGAGGTCTTCCACGACCACACCGGTCTTCATCCGAAGATCGTGGTGCACGGTCATACGCCGGTGGCCAAGCCCGAGATCACCGGCAACCGCGTCAATGTCGACACCCTCGCCTGGCAGTCGGGAAACCTCACCGCGCTCGTCGTGGACGGCGCTGACAAGCATATCCTGACAGTGACGGGTGAGCGGGCGTAGGTAAGGCGTGGGATTATGAGCAGAGAGGCTAGCGAAGCGCGGCGGTGACGCCGTAGCCGTCAACGGCATTGTGGTCGTTGGCCGCGTCGGCGGAATAAATGCCGAGGCCGCACAAGACGATGGCCGACAACATGGCAAAGGACAAAAAGGCTGCTTTCACGGACGTCATCTCTTGTTGAGCTTTCTGCATCTATGCACGAGCGGGTTACCAATGCGTTGAAACGCGAAATACGTCGCAAATGTCTGACGGTTTCGCGCTTCTAGGCATGTTCTGTATCGGCGGTGTGTCGCGCGGGTCACAGCAAAGGTTCATCGCGGTTGCACGCAAGATGCAGAGCGGGCGCCTTTTAGGCTGGCGGACTGACACAGGCCAAGGATGAAACGCGTTATCCCCGGCGGATTTGCCGCCGCGTGCCAAATATGCAACGTCGCCAAATACGTTGGCTGTATGAGCCGTCAGATGGTCGCCACCCAAGCGCGGGCGATGGCCAGGCCGGCGGCATCGGCTTGCGGTCCGTTGCGGGCCATTTCATCGTCGAGCCGGACGGCCCAATCGGGATGCCGCTCGGCGATCAGCGGTGCGAAGGAGGTGCTCCAGTCGCGCACCATCGGACTGTCGGCCTCGAAATGGAACTGGAAGCCGTAGATGGCGCGGCCGATGCGGAACGCCTGGTTCTCGGCGACGGCATTGCCGGCCAGCCGCACGGCAGTCTCGGGCAAGAGAAAGGTGTCGTCGTGCCATTGGAAGATCGGGAATTTTTCGGGCAAGGCGGCGAGCACCGGATCGGCCTGCGCCGCCGCGGTGAGCGCGACCTCGTGCCAGCCGAACTCCGAGGCGCCGCCTATCTGGTTCTCGCCGCCAAAGGCGCGCGCGACCAACTGGCTGCCAAGGCAGATGCCGAGCACCGCGCGATCCCTGTCGGCAAAGTTGCGCGTCAGATCGAGCAGGCCCGGGAAATACGGGCAGAGCTCGTCGTCGAGCGCATTCTGGGCGCCGCCGAGCACCACCATGGCGTCATGCCAGCCGCTATCTTGCGGCAGCGCGTCGCCGCGATACGGCCGGCGCAGGTCGATATCGGCGCCCGCCTCGACAAGCGCCGCGCCGATCTGGCCAAGGCCCTCATTGTCGAAGTTCTGGACGACCAAGACCCGCATCGAAACCTGCTGACATGAAATTGATGCAGCGAGCGATATCATGGCGTCAGCATTGCAGCCAACAGGGAACGCCTATGCCACTGCAAAACCGGGTCGACCCGTTCGGCGCCATCCATGCCGTGCCGGAGCGCGGCCTGTTCATGGGCAATCGCGGCATCATTCACGACCCCGAGACGAGAACGCTGTTGAAGAAGCGCTGGGCGCTGCAAGCCTGGATCATCTGTGTCTGCGAATACGGCGACGTGCGGCGCCAGCCGATGGGGCGCAACCGGCAAAGCGACGACCAATTGGGCGGCAAGGCCGGCTGGACCGAGCTGTTTTTCCTCGACGAGGTGACGGCACTTGCCGCCGGGCACCGGCCGTGCTTCTTCTGCCGGCGCGAGCGGGCCAGGGATTTTGTCCAGCGCTTCGGCGATGCCTTCGGCCTTGCCGAGCCACGCGCGCCGCAGCTCGACAAGCGCCTGCACAAGGAGCGCCTGGCATCGGGCGGGCGGGCGCCGCGACTGAAACCGGAGGCGCTTGCGGACTTGCCGGACGGCACGATGATCTCGTCAGGAAACAGGGCGTACGCCCTGTTTGACGGCGCCGCGCTGCCCTGGAGTTTCGGCGGCTATGGCGATCCGGTGGGATTCGGCGATTTTGCCGACGGTCCAATCGGCATGCTCACGCCGGCGACAACTGTTTCCGTGCTGAAGCGTGGCTACAGACCTGTCTGGTACGCCAGCGCGGAGGCTTGACGCCGGCGACGGCCTCGCCCATTCCTCGGCGATGCGCGCCAATTACAAGATGCAGCGGCTATTCGTGCCGGACGAACTTGGACCGGATATCGAGTTCGACGTCGGCCAGCAGCAGAGCCATTATCTCTCGCATGTGCTGCGGCTCGGCGAAGGCGCCGAAATTCTGGTCTTCAACGGGCGCGACGGCGAATGGTCGGCGGCGATCGCCGCGAAGTCGAAGAAGGCGTTGCGCCTGAAGGTGATGAAGCTGCAGCGGCCGCAGCCGCCGCTGCCCGATCTCGTCTATTGCTTCGCGCCGCTGAAGCAAGGGCGGCTCGACTACCTCGTGCAAAAGGCGGTGGAGATGGGCGCCGGCATCCTGCAGCCGGTCATCACCCAGCACACGCAAGTGGCAAAACCCGGTATCGAGCGCCTGCGCGCCAATGTCGTCGAGGCGGCCGAGCAATGCGGCATATTGGCGGTGCCGGAGCTGCGCGAAGCGGAAAAATTCGAGCGCCTGCTGGCGGGTTGGGACCGCGAGCGGCGGCTGATCTTCTGCGACGAGGATGCATCAACCAACAATCCCCTGCCGGCATTGCAGGCGGTGCGGGAGAGAAAGCTCGGTCTGCTGGTCGGGCCTGAGGGCGGCTTTTCCGACGAGGAACGCAGGATGCTGAGAGCGCTGCCCTTCGTTACCGCCATTCCGCTAGGGCCGCGCATCCTGCGAGCGGATACGGCGGCGGTGGCGGCACTGGCGCTGATCCAGGCGACAATCGGCGATTGGTGATCAATTCCCGTTACCCTCTGGCTCAGGATTTTTCGCTTGATCGGCTACTGACATTTCGTCCATCTAGCGCCGGCAGTGGCCGCGTGTCCTTTCGGACGCGCAAAGGACGCTGTAGCATTTGATTGGGCACCTGATCCCTTCAGAAAATCGAAGCCGGTTTTCGGGGTCATGTGCGGAGGGCTATTATGGCGCGCGATACCACCGATTTCCGGCCGATCGAAGGCGTCGACGAACTCGTCGAGCACCTGGCCGAAGGCAACAAGCCGCGCGACAAATGGCGCATCGGCACCGAGCACGAGAAATTCCCGTTCTATGTCGACGGCAATGCCCCGGTGCCCTATGGCGGCGAGCGCGGCATCCGCGCCATCCTCGAAGGCATGCAGGACAAACTCGGCTGGGACCCGATCATGGATGCCGGCCGCATCATCGGACTGGTCGAGCCGACCGGTCAGGGCGCGATCTCGCTGGAGCCAGGCGGCCAGTTCGAGCTGTCCGGCGCGCCGCTGGAGACGATCCACCAGACCTGCCGCGAAGGCAATGCGCATCTGGCGCAGGTGCGCGAGATCGCTGAACCGATGGGCATTCGTTTTCTCGGCCTTGGCGGCAGCCCGAAATGGTCGCTGGCCGAGACGCCGAAAATGCCGAAATCGCGCTACGAGATCATGACGCGCTACATGCCCAAGGTCGGCACCAAGGGCCTCGACATGATGTACCGGACCTGCACGATCCAGGTGAACCTCGACTTCGAGAGCGAAGCCGACATGCGCCGCAAGATGCAGGTGTCGCTGAAATTGCAGCCACTGTCGACGGCGCTGTTTGCCAACTCGCCCTTCACCGAAAGCCGGCCGAACGGCTTGCAGAGCTGGCGCGGCGAGATCTGGCGCGACACCGACAATCAGCGCTCCGGCCTCCTCGAATTCTGCTTCTCGCCCGATTTCGGCTTTGCCGATTATGTCGAATGGGCGCTCGACGTGCCGATGTATTTCGTCATCCGCGACGGCCAGTACCATGACATGACTCACATCACCTTCCGCCAGTTCATGGCGGGCGCTGCCCGTAACGAACTGCCGGACGGGCTGCCGACGATGGGCGACTGGGCGAACCATCTGTCGACCCTGTTCCCGGACGTGCGGCTGAAGCGCTTTCTCGAAATGCGCGGCGCCGATGGCGGGCCGTGGCGGCGCATCTGCGCGCTGCCGGCCTTCTGGGTCGGGCTGCTCTACGACGCGGCAGCGCTCGACGCGGCCGAGGCGCTGACCTCGAGCTGGAGCTATGAAGAAGTGCTGGCGATGCGCAACGCGGTGCCGCAACAGGGCATTTCGGCGCCCTTCCGCAACACGACGTTGCGCGAGATCGCCCGCGACGTGCTCGTCATCTCGCGCATGGGACTGAAGAACCGTGGCCGCAAGAACCGCGACGGCTACGACGAGACCTCGTTCCTCAACACGCTGGACGAGGTCGTCGCGCGCGGCACGACCAGCGCCGAGGAGATGCTCTCCGCCTACCACACACGTTGGGGCGGCTCGATCGAGCCGGTATTCATGGAATACGCGTATTAACGCTTCCCTGTCCGCATGAGCCACGGTCCGGCAAATTCGCTTCAATCAGTGATGGAAACGAACTAGGCTTCTCCAACGAGGATTTTCCCGGAGGAGAAAACAATGCCTTCCTTGTTCGATATTCTGGCACAGGCCCAGAATGGCAACGGCATGCAGGCGCTGGCCCAGCAGTTCGGGCTGTCGCAGCAGCAGACGCAGGCGGCGGTCGCGGCGCTGCTGCCGGCCTTTTCGCAGGGGCTCAAGCGCAACACGGCGGACCCTTATGGGCTCGGCTCCTTCATGACGGCGATGGCCAGCGGCCAGCACGCTAAATATTTCGAGGATGCAAGCCGGGCCTTCTCGCCGCAGGGCCTCGATGAGGGCAACGGCATTCTCGGCCATCTGTTCGGCTCGAAGGACCTGTCGCGGGCCGTTGCCAACCAGGCCGCGCAGGCGAGCGGCGTCAGCCAGCAGGTGCTGCAGCAGATGCTGCCGGCAATCGCCTCGATGATGATGGGCGGGCTGTTCAAGCAGACCACCAACCAGCTAGGCGGACAGATGCATGCGGCAGGCAGTGGCGACAATCCGCTCGGCGAACTCATCGAGCAGATGATGCGGCAGGCGGGCGGCGGCAGCCAGGCACCGGCCCCTCAGCCTGCAGGCCACACGGATAACCCGCTCGGCAAGATGCTGCAGGATATATTCGGCGGCGGGCAGCAGCCCCAAAGCCAGCCGCAGCAGACACAGAACCCTTATGGTGACAATCCGCTCGGCAAGGTGCTGCAGGATATGTTCGGCGGCGGTGCACCACAGCCACAGCAGCCGCAGAACCAACCCCAGCAGACACAGAACCCTTATGGTGACAATCCGCTCGGCAAAGTACTGCAGGACATGTTCGGCGGTGGCGCACAACAGTCTCAGCCGCGTCAGGCGCCGCAGCAACCCCAGGCGCCGCAGCCGCAGGCCAATCCGAGCGGCAGGCCGAGAAATCCGTTCGACGACCTGTTCGGCAAAATGTTCGAGACAGGCGCCCAGCAGCGCGACGACTACCAGAAAGGCATGGAGTCGATCTTCGACCAGTTCAAGCAAGGCATGGGCCGGCGCTAGACCAGACACCGGCAAGCAATCATCAGTGCCGCCCAAAAAAGAAAGCCCGGTCCTGGGAGGACCGGGCAGCGCGCAGGCTGGCCGGGGGGATCCGGCAGGGAGTGGGGAGCCTGCGTAACTTGGTGGCGTCGTGCCTCAAGAGGTTCAATGCGACCAAAATCGCGAATTTGTGCGATCACACCACCTTGCGGGCAAGATCCTCGATCGTTTCGGCGCGCTCGATGGCGATGACGCGAAGCCTTTCTGTCGGATCTCGGCCAAAGGGTACACCGACAGCGACGTGCAGGTCGGCGCGGGTCAGGCCGATGTCGGCGAGCTCGGCATCCGACATCTCGCCGAGGCGATAAAAGGCGCGGCGGTTTTTCCAGGCGCGGTAAACATTGGCAGCGGCATTGGCCACGCGCGTCGCAACGGCCGGACGCGAGGTGATGCGCGAGGTCTCGGTAGCGAAATCAAACGTACCCATGTCGGTCTCCTTCACATTCGAACGGGCGAAACCGGTCGATCGGGCGCTGGCAACAGCGGCCGTTCCGGCTTCGATTCACATGCGTTCATGTGGACAAATCGGAATTTGCCATGGCCCGATTGATTAATCCAACGAATGTTTCTAATCTTTAGCATCAGCATCAATGATGGATTAGGCCAATGAAAGCGCCGCTCGATCTCGATCAGTTGCAGACCTTCATCTCGATTGTCGACACCGGCAGCTTTACCCGCGCGGCGGAAGCGGTGCATCGCACCCAGTCGGCGGTGTCGATGCAGATGCGGCGGCTGGAGGAACGGATCGGCAAGCCGCTGTTCGAAAAAGACGGCCGCACCAACAGGCTGACCGAGGAAGGCGATAGACTGCTCTCCTACGCAAGGCGGCTGCTCTATCTCAACAAGGAAACACTGGCCGCCTTCGACGACCGCCGGCTCGAAGGCACCATCCGCATCGGCACGCCGGATGACTATGCCGATCGCTTCCTGCCAGAGATCATGGCGCGGTTTGCCCGCTCCAACCCGCATGTCGAACTGACCGTTATCTGCGAACCGACGCCGGGACTGGTCGAACACATCAAGCGCGGCAATCTCGACCTGGCGCTGGTGACGCACAATGACGCGCGCGGCCAGTCGGAAGTGGTGCGGCGCGAACCGCTGCTGTGGGTTACCTCGGCCAACCACGCGACGCATGAGCAGCCGATCCTGCCGATGGCCTTCGGCCGGCCGAACTGCATCTGGCGGCGGGCCGCCGCCGACGTGCTCGATCAGCAGAGCCGCGACTATCGCATCCTGTTCACCAGCTTCTCTGCCACCGTCATCGCCGCGGCGGTGCTTTCCGGCCTGGCGATCTCGGTGCTGCCAGAATGCGCGCTGCGGCCCGGCATGCGGGTGCTGGGCGAGGCCGACGGTTTCGGCGCCCTGCCCGATTGCCGCATCGGCATCATGCGCGGCCAGACCTCGCGGCCGGAGATCGTCGACGCGCTTGCGCGCCACATTTCGGAAAGCCTCGACAATATTTCCGTGCCGCTCGGCGAGGAGACCGGCACGTTCGATTTCGCCGCCCTCGCCTTCGCCAAGATGAAACGGACGAAGCCGAACCAGATCCTGCCGGGCTGGTGATCGCGCGATTGGGGCCGACATCGAACACGGCCGCCTTGACGGCGGCCAACAACCGTTCCCCAATCGGCCGATGAGCGACGCAGCACCCGAATCACGCACCAACGCCACCGAGTATACGGTGAGCGAGATTTCCGGCGCGCTGAAGCGCACGGTCGAGGACGTCTTCGGCAATGTACGGGTGCGCGGCGAGATTTCCGGCTATCGCGGACCGCATTCCTCCGGCCATGCCTATTTCTGCCTGAAAGACGATCGCGCGCGGCTCGATGCCGTGGTGTGGAAGACCACGATGAGCCGGCTGAAATTCCGTCCCGAGGAAGGCATGGAGGTGATCGCCACCGGCAGGCTCACCACCTATCCCGGAAAATCCAACTACCAGATCGTCATCGACAATCTCGAGCCGGCCGGTGCCGGTGCGCTGATGGCGCTGCTGGACGAGCGCAAGCGCCGGCTGCAGGCCGAAGGGCTGTTCGACGCGGCCCGCAAGCGGCGTCTGCCGTTCATGCCGCGCGTCATCGGCGTGGTCACCTCGCCAACAGGTTCGGTGATCCGCGATATTATCCACCGCATCAAGGACCGGTTCCCGCTGCACGTGCTCGTCTGGCCGGTGCGGGTGCAGGGCGAGACGGCGGGCGCGGAAGTGACCGCTGCCGTCAACGGCTTCAATGCACTGCCTTGGGACGGCGCCATCGCGCGGCCCGATCTGTTGATCGTGGCGCGCGGCGGCGGCAGCCTGGAGGATCTGTGGGGCTTCAACGACGAAGCGCTCGCCCGGGCCGTCGCCGCTTCGAGCATTCCCGTGATTTCGGCAGTCGGCCACGAGACCGACTGGACGCTGATCGATCTGGCTGCGGATGTGCGGGCGCCGACGCCGACAGGCGCCGCCGAGATCGCCGTGCCGGTCAAAGTCGACCTCGAAGCGACGCTTGCCGGCCTTGGCGCGCGGTTGAAGACCGCACTGTCGCGCAATTTCGAACGCAAGCGGCAGGCGGCGCGCGCAGCCGCCCGGGCGCTGCCCTCGCCCGACCAATTGCTGGCGCTGCCGCGGCGGCGCTTCGACGAGGCGACGAGCCGGCTCGGCCGGGCGCTGTCGGTCAGCGTCGAGCGCAAGCGGGCCAGGCTTCTGGGCCAGCGTCTGACACCGGCGACCTTGTCGCGGCGCATGAACGAAGCCCGCACACTGACCCGCCGCGACCTCGCCCGAGCGCAAGCGGCGTTCTTCGCCATCGTGCGCGAGCGTCGGGCACGGTTTTCGCGCACGGCCGCCAGACTGTCACCGGCGCCGATCGCCAGACGGCAGAAACTGCAAGGCGATGCCCTGCTGGCACTGACACGGCGGCAGGACCAGGCGATTTCGCGGCGGCTGGACCGTCTGCGTGGAAAACTGACGCAGGCCGATCGATTGCTGGCGACGCTGTCGCACAAGGCCGTGCTGGCGCGAGGCTTCGCACTGGTCAAGGATGCGGACGGCGCGGTGGTCAAGCGTTCGGCGGAGGTCGTGTCGGGAATGGCGCTTTCGCTGGAGTTCGCCGACGGCACCGCCGATGCAGTCGCCATCAGTGGCACGGCGCGGCCGAAGGCGATTGCCAAGTCGGCAGCCAAGCTCAAGGCGCCGGGCAGCCAAGGCTCGCTTTTCTGAGGAAGACCAAGGCGCTTTTCTGAGGAAGAAATGACCGATCCGCATCTTACGACGCCCTCGGGCAAACTGCGTGCACGCGCCCTCGATATCCCATTCGAAGGCACCCCAGGCCGCTTCAATGCGATCACCGATGTGCCCGGCGTGACGGTCGGCTATACGACGCTGATCTCAGGGGACGGGCCGCTCGTTGTCGGCAAGGGTCCGGTACGCACCGGCGTGACCGCGATCCTGCCAAGGCCCAGAGACGAGTTGGCCGTCCCGGTGTTCGCCGGCGTGTTCAGCGCCAATGGCAATGGCGAGCTGACCGGTTCGCATCTGATAGAGGAACTCGGAGCGTTCAATCTTCCCATCACCATCACCAACACGCATTCCTGCGGCGTCAGCCGCGACGCAACGTTGCGCTGGATGCAGACGGTGCTGCCGCACGCGCTCGACAGCGCCTGGGCGCTGCCGGTGGCGGGCGAGACTTATGACGGCTTTCTCAACGACATCAACGGCCATCATCTGAGCTTCGAGCACGTGTTTTCCGCGCTCGATACGGCTGAAAGCGGGCCGATCGAAGAGGGCAGCGTCGGCGGCGGCACAGGCATGATCACCTTCGGCTTCAAGGCAGGGTCCGGCACATCGTCGCGCAGCGTCGACTGGAACGGAGAGCGTTTCACGATCGGCTGCTTCGTCCAGTCGAATTTCGGTGCAAGGCGAAACCTCGTCATCGGTGGCATCAGGGCCGGAGCGGAACTCGCCGAACCGGCGATCCGGGACAACACGCCGCGAGCCGAAAAGAGCTCGATCATCGCGATCGTCGCCACCGATGCGCCATTCATGCCGCACCAGTTGAAACGGCTGGCGAAACGCGTGCCCCTCGGCGTCGCGCTGACCGGCGGCTATGGATACAATTCGTCCGGCGATATTTTTCTGGCGTTCAGCACGGCCAATGCCGACGCGGCGCGCGGCGCGGCCGGCAAATTGGCCAGCGCCGGTTACATACCGGATGCCGACATCAACCCGTTCTTCGACGCCGTCATCCAGAGCGTGGAGGAAGCAATCCTCAATGCTTTGGTCGCCAGGGCGCGACGGCAATTTCGTGCCGGCATTGCCGAAAGGGTGGCTCGAAGGTAGATTCGGGGCGCATCACACTGCAGATCTTGGTTAAGCTTTCGCGGTCTTCGCCGTCTTCGGCACGGAATGGCCCTGGAAGCCGCGAAGAATTAACCCAAAGCAGCTCAACGACGAATAAACGACCCCAAAAAATATCAATTGGAAGACTCATCGCCCAATCGGAGCCATAGTATGAGCAACCCAGATGGTCCCGCACCCGTGCACAAGGCGGTGATGAGACATAGCTCGGCTGAAGTCATCCAGGCCATCTCAGAGGGGAAAGATGTCGATGCGTTAGATCGCGAAGGCCGGACGCCGTTGTTTTATGCGTCAAAAGATGGCGAGACCGCAATCGTCGCTGCACTGATCGAGCGTGGAGCGAAGGTGAATGTGCAGGACAAGAATCTGGAAACACCGCTGCACTTTGCTGCTCGCGAATATCGGCTCGAGGTGGCGGAACTTCTAGTCAAGGGCGGCGCAGATGTTTCTTCCCAAGACATTCATGGAAACACGCCCCTGTGGCGTGCCGTGTTTGAATCACGGGGCCGTGGCGAGTTGATCAAGCTCCTTCTCTCAGCTGGCTCAGATAAGACACTGAAAAACAAGCTTGGCTGTTCGCCGCAAGACCTCGCAAAGACCATTGGAAATTACGACATTAACGCGTTCCTGGGCTGAAAACCCGCTAGCTTCACCCAGCAAGCAATTAATGGTGTATGCTGTGCTTCAAATAGCTGGCGCCAGGAACTTCGATCTCGACAAGCCACTGTCGCATCCTGTTCCTAAGCATATTACTCGGCGGGCTTGTTCGAATTCTTTTCGTCCTGCTCGGCCTCGGCCGCCTCTTCGAGCCTCGAAGCAATGAGCTCCTGAATGTCGCCGACCTCTTCCTGAATATCCTCCAGGGGTATGCCGGCTTCGGCAGCCTTGGCCGCGCATTCCCTGGCGAGGGTCTCGGCCTGCTTCTCGATTCTGGCTGGCGAGGGCTGGCAGTGGACTTTTTCGCCAATCCACCCGCGCAAGAACTCGATCGCGTGTTCACTCATACTGCTGTTTCCCTAGCGGCTATGCCGATTGGTAATCATAAACGTCGGCATCTTCGAAAAGATGCGTGCTGCCATTCGAGCCGAGTCTGCTTCGCCCGGCAAGCCGAACTTGTCCGAGGTCCACAGAGCCGAAGGGAATGGAGGGTTCAAGGAGCACGTTCTGGTTTTTGAGGACTGATTCTCTCGAGGAAACTCGTTCGACCCGCGCTATTGATTCTATTTGCTTTTTTTCGGTTTTCAAGCCGTTTTAGATCACAATAGATGTCACAATAGCTAGCACATTTACCGCGCTCTCGCTGGCACGACGTAAAAGGCGAGCCGTCAAAGCCGCCGCTATATAGTGACAACCATTTGCAATGTCGACTCCGCTCGCGGTCCTGCTTCTTTCCGCCGCGCTTGCTGGGAGAGATGTGGTGTGACCGGCCTTGCAGTGCAAGCTGCCGAGCGCCTCATGCAAGGCATGCAATAGCGTCTTGTGGAACCCTGAAGTGCTTGTCTCAGGGTGGCTCTCTATCGCTGGCGGTAAAGGATCATGCCGGCATGATTGAGGACGCCTTCGACGAACTCACCATCCGCGGTGAAGCCCGTATCGTCCCAGTATTCTATGTGGTTGCCCTGCACTTCGTAGCGTCCCTGATAGGCGCTCTCGCGGTCACCGCGCGCTTCGTCATAACGGCCGTTCGGCAGGAGTTCGTGCCTGATATGGCGATCCTCGGTGACCCAAAGTCCGACGTAAGGATGATTGTGGTGCGTCATTGGTTCCTCTGCAATTGGAGTTGAAGGAAGGGTCAGGCCGGTTGGAGCTACAGCAAGGGCAATACCCGTAAGCACCGCGGTCAAAGTGGATGGCATCAATGCGCCGCCTTCGCCGGACGAACGACGATCTCGTTGACGTCGACATCGTCGGGCTGTTCGATTGCGTAGCGCACTGCCCTGGCGATGGCATCGGGTTGCAGGGCAATAGCACGCCAGGTTTTCATGGCGGCGGCAGCGGCTTCGTCGGAGATCGTGTTCGCCAGCTCGCTTTCCACCACGCCGGGATGAATGCAGGTTACCCGGATATCGTCACTCTCCTGGCGGAGCCCATCGGAAATCGCGCGGACAGCGTATTTCGTTGCGCAATAGACGGCAGCCATCGGCGAGACGGCCAGTGCGCCAATGGAACCGATATTGATGATATGCCCGGAGCCACGTGCCGTCATCTCAGGGAGCACCGCCGCGATGCCGTACAGAACACCCTTGACGTTGACGTCCACCATCAGCTCCCACTCGTCGACCTTCATGGCTGCCATGGCCGACAGCGGCATGACGCCGGCATTGTTGACGATGACATCGACCTGGCCCCATTCGGCCCGCGCGGCATCGGCGAATGCCGCGACGTCCGCCCTCTTGGTGACGTCGAGCGCTCGCACGCGAACCGTCCCACCAGCCGCCTCGATTTCTGCCGCAAGCGCTTCAAGGCGGTCGGTGCGCCGCGCGCCGAGCATCAGCTTTGCACCTGCCGCGCCAAGTTCGCGGGCGATGCCAGCACCGATGCCGCTGGAGGCACCGGTGATCAGAACAACTTTGTTCATGGTCATCGTAGACGATCCTTTTGGTTTTGTGATTATTTCACGATGTGAAGGGATGGCGTGCGGATGAGCTCCCGCGGCGCGCCGGCTTTATAGGGGATCACTGGGCGGTGTAGCCGCCATCGACCAGAAGCAACGCCCCGGTGATGAAGCTGGATGCCGGCGAGGCAAGAAAGGCGATGGCCTCGGCAACTTCTTGCGGCTGGCCGATCCGGCCGATTGGATGCGCGTTGCCGAAGCTGCGCAGCATCTCCCGGCCATTGTCCACCACACCTTCCATGATGTCGGTTTCGATCACGCCAGGGGCAACGGCGTTGCAGCGAATGCCCATTCGCCCATATTCGATCGCGATTACCTTGGTCAGCTGTGCGACAGCCGCCTTGGAGGAGGCATAGGCCGCCTGCGTCTCGAAGGCCGCGACGGCCGAGATCGATGAGACATTGACGATCGCGCCGCCACCACCGGCGGCCATCAGTTCCACAGCGGCACGGGCGGTGACGAAGCTGCCGCGCGCGTTGATCTGCAGAATGCGGTCGTAGTCGTCGACCGAGGTCTCCGTCAGACGTTTGTTGAGCGTGCGACCGGCATTGTTCACGACGATGTCAAGGCGTCCGAAGCGCTTCGCCGCGAGCTCGACCGAGCGTCGGGCCAGATCCTCGTCGGCGACGTCGCCGACCAGGGTTGCCACGTCCTCGGCTTCCAATTCGCGTACGGTGTCGCTGAGATCGCTTGCCACGATCCGGGCACCGCGCGCACGCAGCAGCTCCGCCGTGCAGCGACCGATGCCGCGTGCCGCGCCGGTCACGAGGGCGACTTTTCCATCCAGGTCCCAGGAGGAAGGGAGTGATGTCATCGGATATCTCCTTATCGGTCGGCTTCGGCTTGGATCGGGAGGATCAAGCCTTCTTGCCGTTGCGACAGAGATAGAGCCAGGGCATTGTCGCGATAAGCCGCCCATTGTTAACCTCTAAGATAAGTCTTGCTAACCAATGGACATCGATCTCAATGCAATTGCCGTCTTCGTCACGGTGGCCGAGGAACGCAATTTTCGCGCTGCGGCGGACCGGTTGGGCGTGACGCGCTCAGCGGTCAGCCAGAGCATCCTCAGGCTTGAACAGCGTCTGGGCATCGCATTGCTGCAGCGCACGACACGCAGCGTCAACCTGACCGAAGCGGGCGAGCGCCTGTTGGCGAGCGTCGCACCGGCGATCGCCGACGTGAACGCGGCAGTCGAAGCCACCACGGAGTTTCTGGACCGCCCGCGCGGCCGCCTGCGGATCGCGGTTTCGTCTATCGCAGAGACCTTTCTGTCAGGACCGTTGCTGGCGTCCTTTGCAGAAACGTTTCCCGAGGTGCATCTGGACATCGTGGTGACAGACGAGGAATTCGACATCGTTGCCGAAGGCTATGATGCCGGAGTCAGGCTCGGCGAAGTGATTGAGCAGGACATGATCGCCGTGCCGGTATCGGGCGATCAGCGGCAGATGGCCGTCTGCGCCCCGCGCTATCTCGAAAAGTTCGGAGCACCCGCCCATCCGCGCGAGCTTGTGGCTCATCGCTGTATCGGCTGGCGGCCGGCGCCGGGAGTTTCGCCCTATCGGTGGGAGTTTGGCGAGGACGGGCGCGAATTCGACGTGGCGGTTGCGCCCGAGATCACGACCAACGACATGTGGCTGATGATCCGGCTGGCCGTTGCAGGCGCCGGGATCACGTTCGGCATGGCGGATACATTCCGCCCCTGGATCGACCGCGGCGAGCTTGTACCAATCCTCGACGGCTATTTCCCGCCGTTTGCTGGTTTCTATCTCTATTTCCCCAGCCGACGGAATGTCGCGCCGAAGCTGAGAGCCCTCGTGGACCACCTGCGCGGCGCGCGTCAGGCGCGGGCCCGTCGGTGAGGCGACCGGTCATAAGACCGCTTTGGCAGTATTTTGCCGGTCAGAAGTGTAGCTGAAAGGTGATGGTACCGTTGGCTGGGATCGAACCAGCGACCTCCGGATCCACAATCCGGCGCTCTAACCATCTGAGCTACAACGGCACGTTTGCCAGAGCGGGATCGAGATGAAACGTTCGGGACCCGCTCTGTCGTTCGGCGATGCGTCCATACGGGCTATCGGAGTTTAATTCAAGGCTTTTGGCAAGGCAAAAGCTCGCTCCGGCATCGCGTCATTTTCCGCCGGACAAAGAAAAGGCCGGCGGGAGGAGGTGCCGGCCTTTTCCTGTTACGAGCCAGCGGGAGGAGGTGCTGGCTGGTTACCCCGGTGAGCAGAGGGAGGAGGTTCCACTCGCCGGGTATTCACTTAAACCACTATATCGCACATCTATTTGTCTGACGAAATGCGACCTTTTGATGCATCGTTAGACTATGTGCAAATATTAGGCGATCTTGATTTCTTTCACGGCCTTCTCGAAGGCGGTCTTGATCGGCTTGGATACGTCCTCGGCCGCCTTGGCAGCAACCGCCTGGAAGTCCTTGGCCTGCTCGACGGTCATTTCGACGCGCTTGCGCAGGAAAGCGGTCTGCAACTCGACGACTTCCGACAGCGACTTGGCGCCGATCAGCGCTTCGAAATGCGAGAAGCCGGCTTCGGCATTGGCGCGCAGGGCGGCGATGGTCTTGAGCGACAGGTCGCTGGAAACGGACTTGGCGGTCTCGTAGGTCGACTCCAGAGCCTTCTGGGTCTCCTCGGCCCCGGTCTTCAGCTTGGCATAGGCCTCTTTCGACTGCTCGACGCCCTTTTCGGCGAAAGCGCGGATCTGGTCAGTGGCCTTGGAAGCGTCGAAGCTCGGGAATTCAACGTTTTCGATCGTTTCAGCGGTCTTGGTCCTGGACATTTTCCATCCTTTTCAGCGGCAGCGGCTTTGACGAAAAGCCGTCTCGTTCATGTATCATGGCAATATAAAGGCAATTTTTGTGCATTGCAACATGTTTGTTGCATCGCACCATATATTATTTGTTCGTGGCGTTAACCACGCGCCTAGAGATTCCATTGGTTGCACGCTATGACTTGTGGACCTTCGCGCCGTCGGCTTTTATTAACAAAGCGTTAACCGCAAATTGCCCGCTCTGTGAGGGTCGCCAAACGCATGCCGGCTGAAAACTACTCCTTCCTCGATGTCGCCGTGCTCGACGCGGTCCGCCTGCGCTTCGCCGCAGGCGACGCGATCGCTATTCTGTCGGCAGATCTCGAGCAGGTGATCTGGGCCAACGGCCCCGGCGCAGCGGTATTCGGCTATCCCGACATCGGCGCGATCATCGGCGCCTCGGCAGGTTTGCCGCTGATCGCCAGGCGCCAGATCATGGCAACCAGCGGTTTTCCGCAGATCGGCCGCGACCGTGCCATCACGGTTCGGCTGGCGACCGGCCTGACCAGCCGCGCGGTCGGCTTCCTGGCCAGCGCAGTGACCATGCCCGATGGAGAGGAAGCAATCATGCTGGCGCTGCCGGCGGCGCAGACCGGCTCGCGCAGTGCGGCCGAGATCGCCGATCGCGCCATCGGTGGTTTTACGGAAGACGGCCACTACATCGCCTTTGTCGACGCCAAGGGCAATATCGACGCCGCATCGGACGGCTTTTCGGCACTCGGCATCCGGCCTGAGACGCTGGCCGCGCTTGTCGCCGACGTGGCGAACGAGAGCGACCGCATCGTCAAGCGCCTGGTCCCGGGTGGATCCAGCTCCTATCCGGCGGGCCTTGCCCGGCTGACGGACGAGCGGCATCTGCTGGTGGTGATCGACGAGGACCGGCTCGACGGCGGGGCCCCTGATGGCGAGCGCGCCGGGGGGGAAACCGGCAGCGAAGCAGCAGCGGCACCGAGCGGTGGCGATCTTCCCCAGCCGACGGGCCAAGACAACGAGCCGCCAATCGCCAGGATGGGCGCGGCGGAGATCAACCTTGCAGCGATGGAAGGCACCTCAGCATCGGCGGAGCACGAAGCTGTCGACGCGGCTGACAATCAACACACGGTTGGCGAAACGCCGACGCAGCATGATCATTGGTACTTCAATGCCGGCGACGACGCGCAGGTCCCGCCCGGGGCAGCTGCGTCCGGCAAAGCCGAGAACAGCCCGGACGCTTCGCAGGCCGGCGCGGATACTTCGCCGGAAAGCGCCGCAAAAGCCACCAAAGCCGCCTCCCCGGCCGAACGCCGCGCTTCGGCGATCGATCGCACCGCCGCGCCCATGCGTTTCGTCTGGCGTACCGACGCGGAGGGCCGGTTCAGCGCCCTGTCGCCGGAATTTGCCGAGCTTGTCGGCAGGCCTGCCGCCGACGTGATCGGCCGCCGCTTCGAGGATGTTTCGGCCGCCTATGGCCTTGATGCTTCTGGCGAGATTGCCGGCCTGCTCGAACGGCGCGACACCTGGTCCGGGCGCTCCGTGCTGTGGCCGGTCGCCGGCACCGATCTGAAGATACCCGTCGATCTGGCGGCGCTCCCGGTTTACAGCCGCAGCCGGGTTTTCGAAGGTTTTCGCGGTTTCGGTGTCGCCAGGAGCGGCGATGCGGTGGTCGATCCGGATGCCGTCGGCATGGCCCTTGTCGCCGAGGAAAAGCCCGCCGCGAGCGTCGGGCCGGAAGCCGTCGAACCTGCCCCGGCGACACCGAAACCCGCCGATCCGTTCAGGGGCGAAGTGCCGGCGTTGACCATCGTGCCAAAGCCCGAGCGGCGCTTTGCCGACAAGGTGATCCGGCTGGCCGAGCACCGGCAGCCGGCCAACGACAAGGGCCTGTCGACGCTGGAACGCAGCGCGTTTCGCGAGATTGGCGAGCGTCTCAAGAAGGACAGCACCCCGGCCGAAGAACAGCCCAGCGCCGGAAAGCAGAAGCCGGCTGAGAAAGTCGAGGCTGCCGGCAATGCCGACGAGCCAAAGCTGAAAGAAGCCGGCCCGACGGACAAGGGTGAGATGCCGGAACCAGGTCCGGAAAGCGGGGCGGCTGCCGCCGAACCGCCCGAGGCCGATGCCGAGGACCAGAAGGACCTCGCCCGGCTCGACGGCGAGCAGCCATATGAGGCTGTAGCAGAGGCGCAAGCCGGCGAACCCGTCACTCGCCCTGTTTCCGGATCGCTGCTCGACTATGCCAACCGCGAACCCAGCGATGAAGCGCAGGAAGGCGACGAGCCCAGCACGGACGGTCGAACGATCGTCGCCGAAGCGCCGCGGGATGGCGACGACGATAGCATGACGGCCGAAGATTTCCGTGACGCCGAGGACAGCGAGGATTGGTCCGAGGACAGCGCAGCCGACGCTGCCGGCCAGGTGCCGCCCGTCGAGCGGCCGCAGGCACCACCGCTCAAACTCGGCGGCTTCGTGCCGTCGGCGTTTGCCGGAGCGGACAACAAGGGGCCGGATACCTCGATCCTCGGCAAGCTGCCGGTGCCGGTGCTTATCCATTCCGGCGATCAACTGCACTACGCGAACGACGAATTCCTCGGCTTGACAGGCTATGCGACGCTCAACGCCCTGGACGAGGCCGGCGGGCTCGGCGCGCTGTTTGCCGACCCTTATGCCGACGACGGCAGTTCGGAGGGCGGCGACCGCGCATTGCGGCTGAAGACGCGCGACGGTCAGGAGTTTCCGATCGACGCAATTTTGCGTTCCGTCCCGTGGGGGAACGGCAAGGCGCTGATGCTGGTCGTACGCCGTTCCGGCGACGACGAAGCAGCAGCCATTCCGCATGGCGCTGCCGACGACCAAACGCAGCCGGATGTTTCCGAGCTCAAGGCGCGCATTGCCGAAATGCGCACCATCATCGACACCGCCACCGACGGCGTCGTGCTGATCGGCCGTAACGGAACGATCCGTTCAATTAGCCGTCCGGCGGAAGCGCTATTCGGCTTCGACAGCGACGAGGTGACCGGCAAGCCGTTCGTCTCGCTGTTTGCGATCGAAAGCCAGCGCGCGGCGCGTGACTATCTCGAGGGGTTGTCGGAGCCCGGCGTTGCAAGCGTGATGAACGATGGCCGCGAGGTGATCGGGCGCGAGGCGCAGGGGCGTTTCATTCCGCTGTTCATGACCATCGGCAGGCTGCCCAACGACAGCGGCTTCTGCGCGGTGGTGCGCGATATCACCCAGTGGAAGCGGGCCGAAGAGGACTTGACCCAGGCGCGCGCGGTCGCCGAGCGCGCCTCGTCGCAGAAGACCGATTTTCTGGCCCGCATCAGCCACGAGATCCGCACGCCGCTCAACGCTATCATCGGCTTTTCCGAGCTGATGGTGGACGAGAAATTCGGGCCGGTGGCCAATGACCGCTATCGCGACTATCTGCGCGACATCAACCGTTCGGGCAACCACGTGCTCGATCTGGTCAACGACCTGCTCGACATTTCGAAAATCGAGGCAGGCCAGCAGGAGATGGCCTACGAGGCGGTGTCGCTTAACGACACGCTGGCCGAAACCGTGGCGATGATGCAGCCGCAAGCCAACCGGGAACGCGTCATCATCCGCTCCAGCTTCGCCTCCCGGCTGCCGGAAGTGGTGGCCGATCTGCGCAGCGTTCGGCAGATCGCGCTCAACATCCTGTCGAACGCCGTCCGCTACACGCAGGCCGGCGGCCAGGTGATCGTGTCGACGGCCTACGAGCTCTCCGGCGATGTCGTCATGCGCGTGCGCGATACCGGCATCGGCATGAGCCCGTCCGAGATCGAGCAGGCGCTGAAGCCGTTCAAGCAGATCAATGCGCTGAAGCGCGGCCGCGGCGACGGCACCGGTCTTGGGTTGCCGCTGACCAAGGCGATGGTCGAAGCGAACCGGGCCCGGTTCACCATCAACTCGACGCCCGGCGAGGGAACCCTGGTCGAAGTCGCCTTTCCCTCGACCCGTGTGCTCGCCGGTTAGCTATGGTTGCGCAAAGAAAAAGGCGTCCAACAGGACGCCTTGAGAAATTGGAATTGCTGTCACAACGGGGCTTGAGCGAATCAGATCCTCTGGGGCTAAGAGGAACGGGATTTCTCCCTCAAGTTACGCACGACTATCGATGCCGGGCCTTAACAAATCCTTACCGCCACGCCGGAAAATTTACCAATGTGTACCACTCATGAAATCTAGGTAAATTCCGAAGAGATAATTTGTTAACGATACCGGAGACCTCAAAACGGCTCCCGCCTTGCATCCCGGTCAGTCGGCAAGCTGCGGCAGGTCGCGGAACAGCTCGAGCGCTTCGGGATTGGCGAGCGCTTCCTTGTTCTTGATGGCGCGGCCATGCACCATGTCGCGTACCGCGAGCTCGGTGATCTTGCCCGATTTGGTGTGCGGAATATCGCTGACGGCGACGATCTTGGCCGGCACGTGGCGCGGGCTCGCCCCGATGCGGATTTTCGCGCGGATGCGTTTTTCCAGCTCGGCATCGAGCTCGACGCCTGCCGTCAGCCGCACGAACAGTACGACGCGAACGTCATTGTCGAAATCCTGGCCGATGCATAGTGCTTCGAGGATTTCCGGCATCTGCTCGACCTGATTGTAGATCTCCGCCGTGCCGATCCTGACACCGCCCGGATTGAGCGTGGCGTCGGAACGGCCATGAATGATCAGGCCGCCATGGGCGGTCCATTCGGCGAAATCGCCGTGGCACCAGACATTGTCGAAACGTTCGAAATAGGCGGCTCGGTATTTCCTTCCGTCAGGGTCGTTCCAGAAGCCGAGCGGCATCGCGGGAAACGCCTTGGTGCAGACGAGCTCGCCCTTCTCCTGGCGGAGCGGCCGGCCGTCATCGTCCCAGACATCGACGGCAAGACCGAGCCCGGGCCCCTGGATCTCGCCGGTCCATACCGGTTCGATCGGCACGCCGAGCACGAAGCAGGAGACGATATCGGTGCCGCCGGAAATCGAAGCCAGATGCACGTCCTTCTTGATGCCTTCGTAGACGAAGCGGAAATCTTCCGGCGATAGCGGCGAGCCGGTCGAGGAAATGGTGCGCACGCTGGAAAGATCATGCGTGCGGATCGGCTTGAGGCCGGCCTTGCGCACGGAATCTATGAATTTGGCCGAGGTGCCGAAATACGTCATCTTCTCGGCATCGGCGAAATCGAACAGCGTATTGCCGTCCCGGTAGAAGGGCGAGCCGTCGTAGAGCAGCAAGGTGGCACCCGACGCCAAGCCCGACACCAGCCAGTTCCACATCATCCAGCCGCAGGTGGTGAAGTAGAAGAAGCGGTCGCCGTCGAGCAGGCCGGCATGCAGCCGTTCTTCCTTGACGTGCTGGATCAGCGTTCCGCCGGCCGAATGGACAATGCATTTGGGGATGCCAGTCGTGCCGGACGAAAACAGGATGTACAGTGGATGCGAAAAGGGCAGCCTTTCGTAGGCGACAGACCTGGCGGCAAAGCGTGACAGCGCCTCTTCCAGCGCGGCCGCCTTGCCGATGGTCGCGGCGACGTCGAGCGAGGTGCCGAGATAGTCGACAATGAGGATCTTGCGGACGGTGGCGAGCTTGCCCGCCACGGCCGCGACCTTGTCGGCGACTTCGATCGCCTTGCCATTGTACCAGTAGCCGTCCGGCGCGATGAATATGACCGGCTCGATCTGGCCGAACCGGTCGAGAACGCCCTGCTCACCAAAATCTGGGGAGCAGGACGACCAGACGGCGCCGATCGAGGCGGCCGCCAGCATCGCAGCAACGGTCTCCGGCATGTTCGGCATCATCGCGGCGATGCGGTCGCCCTTCTTCACCTTGAGCGACAGGAAAAGCTGCTGCAGGCGCGAGGTCAGCGCATGCAGCTCGTTCCAGGACAGCCGCCGCTCGGCCTTGTCCTCGCCGCGAAAAACGATTGCGTCGCCAAGCCCGGTTTTCTTGAGGAGATTCTCGGCGAAGTTCAGCTTCGCATCAGGGAAGAAGGTCGCGCCGGGCATCTTGTCGCCATCGATGAGCACGCGTTCGCCCTTGTCGCCGACGATGCCACAAAAGTCCCAGACCAGGCTCCAGAAGGTCTCGCGGTCATCGATCGACCAGCGATGCAGGTCGGCATAGGAGGAGAAAGACTCGCCGGCCATGCTGGCCGCGGCGTTCATGAAGGCGGTCATCGGCGCCGCGTCGATCTGCTCTTGCGTCGGGATCCAGAGCGGTGCGTCGTCAGCCATCATTGTTCCTCCGCAGGCTGCATCGCTTATGCAATATCGCGATGCAGCAGAGCAAGATTTTGTTGGACCGCGCCGGTCAGGGTGTGCGCAAATGCCATCGCCGGGCCATAAAGACTTGAAATGCGTCAGCCGTCGGTTACACCCGTCGGGCGATTTTGTCGGAATGGAAGCATACAGGGCGATATGCCATCACCTTTGATCCGACGCGGAATATGGGCGATCGGCGCAGCCGTCATCGTCATCGCGCTGGTCGTCGCAGCCTTGCCGCTGATCGCCTCGACCCGTATCGTGCGCGACCGCATCGCATGGGAAATGAGCGCCTGGAGCGGTTTCCGGGTCACCATCGACGGTGCGCCGCGCATCGAGGTCTGGCCGAATTTCCGGGCGATCCTGAGCGACGTGACGCTGTCGCAATGGACAGAGACGGATGCGCCGCCCGTGGTCGAAGCCGAACGGGTCGAGGTCGACCTCTCGGCGATGGCGGCGCTGCGTGGCGACGTGGTGTTTTCGACGGCGCGGATGGTACGACCGACGATCCGGGTTCAGCGTACCGCGAGCGGGTTTTTCCTGCCTGCGATTCCCAGCGGCGGGCGCATTACGCGTTCGATCGATGCTGCCCGCGCGGTGATCAACACAAATCCCGCCAAGCCGGATCTCGGCAAGCTGCCGACAGATCCGTTCGGCACAGTCGAGTTCAGGGACGGCCGCGTGGTGGCTGCCATTGGCGGCAAGGACCAGGAGATATTGAGCAGCCTGAGCGGCCAGGCGAACTGGGCCGCGATGAACAGCAATGCGACGCTGTCGGCGACCGGGATATGGCGCGGCGAAAGTGTTGCCATCGACGCCGCATCGCCGAACCCGCTTGTGTTGTTTGGTGGCGGCACAGCACCGGCCACGTTTTCCTTCAAGGCGGCGCCGGCCAGTTTTTCGTTCGACGGCCGCGCCAGCATGTCGGAAAACGGCTATTTCGACGGCCAGGCAAAATTCGCCGCACCTTCGCTCCGACGCGTGCTCGAATGGTCGCAGGCCGGCATCGCGCCCGGTGCGGCAATCGGCTCGATCTCGGTTTCAAGCAAGATCACGGCGACGGCCGGGCGCGTCAAATTCGAAAACACCGCCCTGACCCTCGACAACAACCCCGGAATGGGCGCGCTGGACTTCACCTACGGCGAGGCATTGCCGGTGATCTCCGGCACACTTGCCTTCGATACGCTCGACCTCAGATCATTTCTCTCCGCCTTTGCCCCGGTGCCATCCGCCGGCGGCACCGATCCGGGCGAAATCGATACGAGCTTCGCCGACCGGATCAATCTCGATCTCAGGCTGTCGGCGGCGCATGCCACGGCCGGCGCCATCCAGCTTGCCGACGTCGCCGCCACCGCCCAGGTCAAGAACGGCCTTGCCGTCTTCGACATATCGGATGCATCCGCCTTCGGCGGCAACGTCCAGAGCAGCGTCCGTTTCGACCGCAAGCCCGCAGGCACGGAAGTCGAGATCCGGCTGCTTGCTTCCGATATCGACGGCGGCGCTTTCGGCACCGCGGCCGGGATGAAGCGGCTGGTGCCGATCGGCACTGGAACCGTTTCGGTCATCCTCAAGGGGCCTGGCAGAACCTGGGACTCGATTTTCGAAAACGCCAATGGCTCGCTGTCCGCGACGTTCGGCGCGGGTGCGCTGAGCCGGCTTAACCTGCCGGCGTTCCTCAAGCACACCGAACAGGGCGGATTCTTCGCGCTGGACGACGTCTCGGACGGAACGCTGCCGATTGACGGGGCCGAGCTCAAGGCGAGCATTTCGAACGGCGTCGCGCGCATCGACAAGGCCGAGGTGAATTCCGCGCAATACAAGATCTGGCTTTCCGGCATTGCATCCTATGCCGGACGCGGGCTGGCACTGTCCGGCGGCATCGTCCGGCCGAGCCAGGCTGCCACGCAGACGAACGGCCAGGGACCCAATCAGTCGTCGTTCTTCGTCGGCGGCACGTGGAGCACGCCGTTCATCTCGCCGATAAGCCGCGGCGTTTCGGGAGAGTAAGCAGCAGCAGCTTCAACCGCGCTGCGCGGCCTGCTCGTCGCGCTGGCGCTGCACTTCGCGGCTCTTGTTGACAAGCGAAGCGATGATCACACCGACGGCGACAACGGCGATCAGGATGGTGCAGGCGGCGTTGATTTCCGGCGTCACGCCGAGGCGAACTTGGCTGTAGATCTTCATCGGCAGTGTCGTGGCGCCGGGACCCGAGGTGAAGCTGGCAATAACCAGGTCGTCGAGCGAGAGCGTGAAGGCCAGCATCCAGCCGGAGACGATCGCCGGCATGATGACCGGCAGCGTGATCTGGAAGAAGGTCCTTACCGGCGGTGCACCGAGGTCCATCGCGGCTTCTTCCAGTGAACGATCGAAGGTGATCAGGCGCGACTGCACCACCACCGCGACGAAGCACATGGTCAGCGTGGTGTGGGCAAGCGTCACCGTCAGAAAGCCGCGGTCGAGGCCGACGGCGACGAAGAGCAGCAGCAGCGACAGGCCGGTGATGACTTCGGGCATGACCAGCGGCGCAAACACCATGCCCGAAAACAGAAGCCGGCCGCGAAAGCGCGTGTAGCGTGTCAAGGTGAGCGCCGCCAGCGTGCCGAGCACGGTCGCCACGGTTGCCGAGATGACGCCGACCCGGGCCGTCACCCAGGTGGCGTCCATCAGGCCCCGGTTGTGGAACAGCGAGACGTACCATTTCGTCGAGAAGCCGCCCCAGACGGTGACCAGCTTCGACTCGTTGAAAGAGAACACGACGAGCAAGACGATCGGCAGGTAAAGAAAGGCAAAGCCGAGCACGATCGAAATGACGTTGAAGCGGCTCCAGGTGGCGTTCATTGGTCCTGCTCCTGAGCACGCGCCTGGGCCCGCTGGAAAATCATGATCGGCACGATCAGCAGCAGCAGCAGGATGACGGCAACGGCGGACGACACGGGCCAGTCACGGTTGGCGAAGAACTCGTTCCACAGCGTCCTGCCGATCATCAGCGTCTGCGAGCCGCCGAGCAGGTCGGGAATGACGAACTCACCGACGGCGGGAATGAACACCAGGAGGCAGCCGGCGATGACGCCGGGCAGCGACAGCGGAAAGGTGATCTTCCAGAAGGCGCTGGTCGGCGGGCACCCGAGATCCTTCGCCGCCTCGATCAGCGTATGGTCCATCTTCTCCAACGACGAATAGAGCGGCAGCACCATGAACGGCAGATAGGAGTAGACGATACCGATGAAGATAGCCGTATAGGTGTTGAGGATGATCAGCGGCTGGCTGATGATGCCGCTGGCGAGCAGCAGCTGGTTGAGCAGGCCCTCGGGCTTGAGGATGCCGATCCAGGCATAGACACGGATCAGGAACGAGGTCCAGAACGGCAGGATCACCAGCATCAGCAAGGTCGGGCGGATCGTCGCCGGAGCGCGCGCCATGCCATAGGCAATGGGATAGCCGACAAGCAATGTCAGAACCGTCGAGATGGCGGCGACGACGACGCTCGTCACATAGGCGTTGAAGTAGAGCGCATCCTTCGTCAGCCACGTGTAGTTGTCGAAATTGAGCGCGCCAACCCCCGAGATGAACCCGGAAATGCCGCCGCGGAAATCGAGCACCGGAGTATAGGGCGGCATGGCGATCGCCGTCTGCGACAGCGAAATCTTGAAGACGATGATGAAGGGGACAAGAAAGAAGAACAGCAGCCAGAGATAGGGGACGATAATGACGAGACGGTTGACGAAAGCCGCGCTCAGCCTGGCCGGGGCGGATTTGCCGGCAGCATTTGCCGGAGAGCTTGTTGCGGCAGTGACAGCGGACATGATCAATCCCTACCGTGTCAGCACGACGCCGGCGTCAGGGCGGAAGGAAATCCAGGCGCGGTCGTTCCAGCTCAGCGGATCCTCGGTGAGGCGTGCCGCGTTCATGGTGCTTGCCCGCACCACCTGACCATCGTCCAGCCTGACGTGATAGACGGTCATGTCACCGAGATAGGCGATATCGTAGACCTCGCCCTCGATGACATTGACGGCACCGGCGGGTTTCGTGGAGGACACCTTGATCTTCTCCGGTCTGATGGCGAAGGTAACGGATGTCCCGGCGGCGGCACTGCCGGCGTTTTCGGTTCGGATGGTGATGCCGTTGCCGGCATCGATGCTTGCGCTGCCGGCCTCGCCAGCCGCGATCCTCCCGCCGAACATATTCACGTTGCCGACGAAGCCGGCGACGAAGCGCGAGCCCGGCGCTTCGTAGACCTCGGCCGGTGTCGCCACCTGCATCACCTCGCCCTTGTCGATGATGGCGATGCGGTCGGCCATCGTCATCGCCTCTTCCTGGTCATGGGTGACGACGACGAAGGTGAGGCCGAGATTCTGCTGCAGGTCCATCAGCTCAAACTGGGTTTCCTCGCGCAGCTTCTTGTCCAGCGCGCCAAGCGGCTCGTCGAGCAGCAAGACTTTCGGGCGCTTTGCCACCGAGCGCGCGAGCGCGACGCGCTGGCGCTGGCCGCCCGACAATTGGTGCGGCTTGCGCTTCGCGAACTGCTCGAGCTTGACCAGCTTCAGCATCTCGGCGACGCGCTTTTCGATATCGGCCTTGACCATGCCTTCCTGCTTGAGGCCGAACGCGATGTTGTTCTCGACCGTCATATGCGGAAACAAGGCGTAGGACTGGAACATCATGTTGACCGGCCGCCGATAGGGCGGAATGCCGCGCAGATCCTGGCCATCGAGCAGGATGCGGCCGGCGGTCGGCTCCTCGAAGCCGGCAAGCATCCTGAGCAGCGTCGATTTCCCGCAGCCTGAGGCTCCAAGCAAGGCAAAGAATTCGCGTTCGAAGATGGTCAGCGACAGGTTGTTGACCGCCGTGAACTCACCGAATTTCTTGGTGACGTTGTCGAACTGGATGTATGGCTTGGCGTTCGGATCGTTCCATGGCGCGAAATCCCTGCGGATGCTGCCAAGCGATTTCATGTCCCACTCCGTCCTGCTGCTTGCCCCATGAGAAAGCGGGCCCGGCAGCCGGCGGCCGGGGCCTGGTCAGATTGTTATTGGCCAGTGACGATCTTGGTCCAGGTGCGGGTGATGATGCGCTGGGTCTTGGGATCGTAAGGCGAGACGGTGTAGAGCTTCTGCAAGGTGGCGGCGTCTGGATAGATCGCCGGATCTTCCAGGATCGCCTTGTCGATGAACTGCTGCGAAGCCTTGTTGCCGTTGGCGTAGAGCACATAGTTCGACGATTTGGCGATCACTTCGGGCTTCATCATGTAGTTCAGGAACTCATGCGCTTCGGCGACATGCTGCGCGTCGGCCGGGATCGCCATCTGGTCGAACCACATCTGCGCACCTTCCTTCGGCACGGAGTAGCCGATCTCGACGCCCTGCTTGGCTTCGTCGGCGCGGTTGCGGGCCTGGAAGACGTCACCCGACCAGCCAACCGCCAGGCAGATGTCGCCATTGGCAAGAGCGTTGATGTATTCGGACGAGTGGAACTTGCGGATATAGGGCCGGACCTTCAGCAATATTTCTTCGGCCTTGGCGATCTCATCGGGCGATGTGCTGTTCGGGTCGAGGCCCAGATATTTCAATGCCGCCGGTATGATGTCGGCCGGCGAATCCAGCACATAGACGCCGCAGTCCTTCAATTTGGCCAGGCTTTCGGGATTGAAGAACACGTCCCAGCTGTCGATCTTGTCGGTGCCGAGCGCTGCCTGCACCTTCTTGATATTGTAGCCGATGCCGACAGTACCCCACATGTAGTTGATCGAATATTCGTTGCCGGGATCATATTTGGCGGTCCGTTCCATGACCGTGTCCCACATATTGGAAATGTTCGGCAGTTTCGACTTGTCGAGCTTCTGGAACACACCCGCCTGGATCTGGCGTGCAAGGAAATTGCCGCTCGGCACGACGACATCGTAGCCGCTGCCGCCGGCGAGCAGCTTCGTTTCCAGGATCTCGTTGGAATCGAAAGTGTCGTAGACGACCTTGATGCCGGTTTCCTTGGTGAAGTCGTCGATGATCGAACTGTCGATATAGTCCGACCAGTTGAACACGTTGACGACGCGATCCTCGGCATGCGCGCCTAAGGTGAAAACTGCCAGAAACGCCGAAGTCGCCGAAAGCCAGAGCGCTTTGCGGGTCATGCTATTCTCCTTTGATGAGTGTTCCGTCGCCAGCTCGTCGCGGCGCTCGCGCGGCTGGGCATTTGCTTCAGGGTATTGGGCTTGCAGGCAGGCGACAAGCGGGAATTGCCGGCGCCATTATGGTTCGGCGACGAGGCGACAGCGAAGACTTGGCGTGGCGTTGCTGGTGTTCCGGCGCCGTCGGAAGCTTTCGCTACGGCGCGGGCAGGGAGACGACGATGTTGTCCGGCCTCGATGCGGCCGGCATGGAGACTTGGCAAGATACGCCTGTCTTGTTGTTGCCGTGATCGCAGCCTGCCCGCGCGGCCGCGACATTGTCAATGGTTCATCTCGCTTTGTCGCGTGCGCTGCATCAATTAGGCGACGGCACACCGGTGACGCCCGCTCGCGCGGGCCGCGTCTGACGCTTGAATTCGAGCCCGATATGGACGAGCAGTGCGGTGACGACGACCGCACCGCCGACGATGGTGCGCGCCGACGGCACCTCGGAATGGATGAGCCAGACCCAGATCGGGCCAAGGATCGGTTCGAACGTGCCGAGCAGCGCCGCGACGGCGGCCGGAACAAGCCGGGCGCCGGTGGCGAAGAAGGCGAGGCCGAGTCCCAGATTGATCACGCCAAAGACAAAGAGAAAGCCCATATCGTGGCTCGAGACGTCGAGGGCCGACCCTTGCGATGCCGCAAAGGCGGCCGCCAGCATCGTGCCGAGGCAAGTCGCCGGGGTCATGCGCACATGGGCAAAGCGGCGCGTGATGACGGTGGCGACCGAGAACATGACGGCGATGAGCAGCGCCAGCCCGTCGCCGATCGGCGATACCGCGCCATCGAGCGATTCCGACACCATGATGGCGACGCCGGCAATGACGGCGGCAATCGCCAACCAGGTCGCCACCGCCACGCGTTCGCGAAACAGCGCCCAGGCAAACAGCGCAGCCAGAAGCGGCACGCCGGCCTGCATCAACAGGATGTTGGCGACGGTGGTATAGGCAAGCGCGACGACGAAAGAGGTCGACGCCGTGGCGAAGCAGAACGCCACCGCAAGGCCGGCCAGGCCCATGCCACGAAACAGCTTCAGCGTGCCACGCCAGCCGTCGCGCCAGACCATGAAGCAGAGCAGGAAGGCAGCGGCCCAGACCGAGCGCCAGAACACCACCGTCCAGCTGTCAGTGTTGTCGATGAAGCGCGCAATTGTGCCGCCAAAACTCCACATCAGCGCCGACAGGAATACCAGCAGGAAACCGACGCGTTCCCCTTGCGGCGACACGATCGGCGAAGCGGCAACCGGAGATGATGCGGTATCGGTCATGGGTGCGACTGTCGGCGAATTCGGAGCAGCACGACGTGCAATGGACGACAGAGACGTGCCTCATTCGCGTAACGCAAAGCAGAAGGCCGGGCGTGATCCAGTTCAATGTTCCGTTTGGCGCACTGATGAGGGCGCCTCGCCCTCGCCCGGCGATGATCCGAGGCGACCTGTCGACGATCGCTTTACGACGTGCCCCTGTTGCCGCGGATAAAGCGCCAGAGACCGGCCAGGGGAACCAGCAGGAGCAGGCCAAACTTTTTCAGCGCGATCAGCGCCACGACCAGAAAACCTGCTTTCGCCGCCAGCTTTCCGGCAATCAGGCCACCGACGCCAATCGCCGCAACCGTATCGACGCCCGGCACGAAATCGGCGTATGTCTTGCCGGTATTGAAGTCCGCGAGGCCAAGCACTTCATCCAGGCTTTGCCTTATCTCCGGCAATTGTTCCACCGTCGCGATATAGCTCATCACGAAGACGCCCTCCCTGCCAAGGAAACGGACGTCGTAGTTGAGCGTATGGGCGGCATCGTTCCCAAATTGCAGCTCCTTGGCCCAGTGCAGGCGTTTGTGGGCCGCGTCATAAACCGGCGGCGACGCCCAGCCGATCAGCGTAATGGGCGCGTAGCCGTCCTTTACCCTCTGATCGTTGCCGGACAGAGTGTCTGACTGCATGTTGCGCAGCAGTTCATTGTAATCGATGGACGCGGCGTCACTGTCGTCGACGTAACCAATTTTTTCCCAGCGCAGCTCTATCCCCCAATTGTTATCGGCAATGGGATCATGGGAGACTGGAAAGATCATGCCGAGGGCATCGGAACCAGAGTCGGGCGGATTGCCCCAGGCTTCGGTGAGGACGGAGAGCGTGTCCTTCTTGTCCAGAAAATAGAACTTGTCCTTGAGATCGAGATGGATGCCTTCGGCAAGATTTATCGCGCCGGTCTTCGGATCGATCTTGTCCAGGAACGCCTTGCCGGCATCATTATACTGTTGATAGGACTTGAAGAAATCCGAGGACTTTTCAGCCGATGCGGGATCGGCCACCGAAAACGCGAGCGCCAAGCCAAGCCAAAAAACAGTCCTGCCCATCATTGATCCCCCGACCGTTGCGCAGTTCTTTTTTTTGATACCGTACTGTCAATGCTGAATCAATATTCGGCTGAATCAATATTTTGGCCGAACCAATATTTTGGCCGGCAGCTGCCAACCAGCTTACTGGTTGCCGCCGCAGGAACAGATGAGGTTCTTCGGTCGAAGATTCAGCCGCAATATTGCTGGAGCCGAATCACTGAAAATCGAATGCCGACAGCCCCGTCACCATCTCATCGAGGCCGAGCGGGCGTGTAACGGGTGGCTCGGCGCGGGCGAGGCAGCCGATGCGCTCGCACAGCCGGCAGGCAGGGCCGACCGGCGTCGCCGTCGCCGTGGCGCTCTGTCCGGTCTTGCCGATGGCGGCTGGCCTCGGCAACGCCGCTCCATAGACGACCTCGTCGCTAAAACCAATGTCGCAGCCGAGCAGCAGCGCGGTGCGGCGCGGCCGCTCGGCAAACGAGCCCTGCGGCCCCTCGAGCGTGCGGGCAATGCAGAGAAACGCTGCGCCGTCGGGCATTTCCACCGCCTCGACCAGGATCTGGCCGGGCTGGGCGAAGGCGGCATGGACCGGCAGCCTCGGACAGCCGCCGCCGAAGCGGCTTTGCGGAAAGCCGTGGCTGCCCGCCTTGCGGAAGCGATTGCCGGCACTGTCGACCTCGAGCATGAAGAACGGCACACCTGACGCCCCCGGCCGCTGCAGCGTGGCCAGCCGGTTCGCCGCCTGCTCGAAGGAAACGCCGAAGCGCGACCGCAACATGTCGATGTCGTAGCGGGTGCGGACCGCAGCGGCGTGGAAAGGCTGATAGGGCATCATCAGAGCGTGCGCGGCATAGCGGCCGAGCTCGAAACGCGCCAGCCGGCGGGCCTCGTCCGTGGTCAGCTTCAGCGCCTGGATCTCAGCGGCGACAGCGACGCTCATGCGGATCAGACAGGCCTCCATAGCCACCTCGCGCAGCTGATCGAATGGCGACAGGCGCTCGGACAGGAACAGGCGTTGCGAGTGACGGTCATAGCGACGGCGCCAGTTGGGCATGGTGGCGACCGGCAGTACCTTGACGACGATGCCGAATTCACGCCGCAGCCAAGCCTTCAACGCACTGAACAGATCGTCGCCGGGATCGAGCACCGACGTGAATGCCTCGGCTTCCTCTTCGAGCGCGGCAAAATGATTCGGCCGGCGTTCGAAAATCTCATGCACCTCGTCGATCGGCAGCCGGGCACCGGAGAGTGCGGTGGCCTTGCCCTCACGCGCGAGCAGCTCGTTGAGATCCGATAATCGCTTGGCCTGCTCGCGATAGGCGCGAAACAGCTTTATCACAGCGGCGGAAGCGTTGGGCGCCGCCTCGGCAAGCTCGATGAGTTCCTGGTCGCCCGGCAGTTCGCCGGCCAGCAACGGGTCTGAAAACACTTCCTTCAAATCGGCGACCGATCCCCGCGCCTCGCCTTGCAGTTCGTGCGGGTCGATCTTGTAGACGGATGCCAGCCTCAGGATCAGTTGCACCGTCAGCGGCCGCTGGTTGCGCTCGATGAGATTGAGATAGGACGGCGAGATGCCGAGCCCTTCGGCCATCGCCGTCTGGGTTAGCCCCTTGGCGTTGCGGATGCGACGAATGCGCGGCCCGGCGAAGATTTTATGGTCGGCCAATCGACTGCCCTTGACAGAAATTTACATCCGCCGATGGCATGGCGGCCTTTACAATCATGACAGATTTACAGCTCTCATTAGTCAAACACAACACAGGTTTTCCCTTATTTTCTGGCCGGTCTGGAGGTTTACCTCGCTTGCGTCGTGCCGGCGTGTAAATGATGTCACACATGGCGCACACATTTTTCCCTCTGCGACGCCATCCGAAAACCGGCATCAAACCCGCCTGGAGTGACAAATGACCGACTTTTACAACCTTGTCCCGTCGGCACCGCAAGGCCGCTTTGATGGCATCGAACGGCCCTATTCGCCGGAGGAGGTGAAGCGGCTGCGCGGCTCGGTGCAGATCCGGCAGAGCCTCGCCGAAATGGGGGCAAACCGGCTGTGGCAGCTCATCCATGAAGAGGATTTCGTCAACGCGCTGGGTGCCATGTCGGGCAACCAGGCGATGCAGCAGGTGCGGGCCGGGCTGAAGGCGATCTATCTGTCGGGATGGCAGGTCGCCGCAGATGCCAACACCGCTTCCGCCATGTACCCGGACCAGTCGCTCTATCCCGCCAATGCGGCGCCCGAACTGGTCAAGCGCATCAACCGCACCCTGCAGCGCGCCGACCAGATCGAGACTTGCGAAGACAAGGGGCTATCGGTCGACACCTGGTTCGCGCCGATCGTCGCCGATGCGGAAGCCGGCTTCGGCGGGCCGCTCAATGCCTTCGAGATCATGAAGGCATTCATCGAGGCGGGTGCGGCCGGCGTCCATTACGAGGACCAGCTGGCTTCGGAGAAGAAATGCGGCCATCTCGGCGGCAAGGTGCTGATCCCAACCGCCGCACACATCCGCAATCTCAACGCGGCGCGCCTTGCCGCCGACGTCATGGGCACGCCGACACTGGTCGTGGCGCGCACCGACGCGGAAGCGGCAAAGCTCCTGACCTCCGACATCGACGAACGCGACCGGCCCTTCGTCGATTATGGCGCCGGCCGTACGGCGGAGGGCTTCTACCATGTCAGCAACGGCATCGAGCCCTGCATCGCCCGTGCCGTCGCCTATGCGCCCTATGCGGACCTGATCTGGTGCGAGACCTCCAGGCCCGATCTGGGGCAGGCCAGGACGTTTGCCGAGGGCGTGCGCAAGCATCATCCAGGCAAGCTGCTTGCCTATAATTGCTCGCCGTCTTTCAACTGGAAGAAGAATCTCGATGACGCGACGATTGCGAAGTTCCAGAAGGAACTCGGCGCCATGGGTTACAAGTTCCAGTTCATTACGCTGGCCGGTTTCCACCAGCTCAATTTCGGCATGTTCGAGCTCGCCCGCGGCTACAAGGAGCGGCAGATGGCAGCCTATTCGGAACTGCAGGAGGCGGAATTCGCCGCGGAAGCCTATGGCTACACCGCCACCAAGCACCAGCGCGAGGTCGGCACCGGCTATTTCGACGCCGTCTCGATGGCGATCACCGGTGGCCAGTCTTCGACCACGGCCATGCATGGATCGACCGAGCACGCCCAATTCAGGCCGGCGGCGGAATAGCAGACAAACAGAGGAACGCCCAAACGGCATGGCAACACAACAGGCATGGCAACACAGGGAGAAGACCAATGGCATCGATAAGCCGCGTCAAGGAACGGGCCGAAGAGCAGGCCACCAGCATGAATGTCGACCAGCAGGCGACCATCCGAATGCTGGCGAACGATCTGCACAGGCTCAATCAGTCGGTAATGAAGGCGGTCGAGGCCGGCGTCTCGGTCGAACTGGTGCGCTCGGCACGGCACCATGGCGGCGACGGCAACTGGGGCGACCTGCTGATCCCGGTCATCGTCACGCAACGGAGCCACGACTGATGAATTCTACCGCACCGCGCCTTTTGTGAGCGCATGTTATCGCACCCCGCACGCCGCGGCTCTGCCTAGTCCGGCAGAGCCCCTAGTGCAACGATTTCAATGACAAGATCAGGCTGCGCAAGTGCTGCAACGCCGATACCTTCCGAGGGCGGCGGGTTGTTGTAGCTGCAGTGCTTCGGGCAGTGCTCGGCAAAGAATTCGTCCAGGACGTCCAGGCGAAAATTGGGAGAGCTCAGAACGCCGCCATCGGGAAATGGCCCCTTAACAAAGAAGGTCAGTCTGATGAGATGGTCGAGCGCAGTACCAAGCTCTTCCAGGTCTGATTTGATGTTGGTGAGAATTTCGCGCCACTGCGCGGCCGCACCGCCGACGGCGCCGCCGCCGCTTTTGCCGATCGGATCGTAGTCCTCGACGGTCGCGGTGTTTCCGGAAAGGTAGACAAACCCCTTTGCGCCGGTAACGACCGTACCCTTTCCCCACGGCATCAACCGGCCATTTTTGAATTTCTTGTGAGTCACGAGTTCCATTGTCATCTCCCGTCGATCAAAGAGACGTGCTTAGCCAACGAGGAAGGGTAGTCCGCCGAGACGATACGACAAGCTCGCGACAGACCTGCCTCGCCTTCATCCCAACCTTTCGTCAACCCGGCTACGGCTGCGAGTTGGTGCGTTCGCGCTGCAAAGCTAAAGTTCACTGGAGTCTGCCCCGTTGTGGTGGCAACTTCTCCTCCGGGCGGCGGCAAAGAAAGCACTTAATTTTAATTTTAATGTTTCTTGCGATATTCTCCTGATATGCCATTTGAGCTTGACATGAGCAGTGATCTCACGCCAATTAACTCTCGAGTTTCAACCCTGCATTGAAATGTTGAACAACGGCCTGCCCCGCCATGTGCCCAGCGAATCGCGATATCGAGCCTGCAAAACAGCCGCCTTTCGCTAGCCGAGACTTGGAGACAGGGATGCTCCCGGATTTCTCGCGGGTGCTGGTGGTCGGAAAATCACCGATCAACCGCGTCGTGGTTTCAAAAATCGTGGAGCGGTCCGGCCTCAAACCGATCTCGGAAACTCCCGAAACCGCGGCAAAGGCCTTGCACGCGCTGATACCCGGGACTGTCGTTCTCGACGGCGGCGCGGAGAACGGGGACTGCGACGCCTTGCTGTCGGGTATCGATGCACTGCGAAGGGCGTCAGGCAGATCGCTTCCGTCGGTGATCCTGCTTTCAGTCAAGACCGGCACTCCGGAGAGCCTGGGCCTGTCGAGCGTCGTCGATGCGGTGGTCGTCAAGCCGATCACCACCGAACGGCTGCAGCCGGTGATTGACCGGCTGGTCGGGGTCGGCCGCAACTGACCTCTACGGCGACGCGCCGACCGCAGACCTGGATCAATCAATCTCGCCGATACGCTCGATCAGGCCTGGCAGTTCACCGAGATTGGCTATCTGGCGAAAGCGCGGTGCTGAGACCGGCGGCTCGACATGCTCCAGCACCCAGGTCAGTTCATGCGGCACGTGGATGCCCCAACTGCCGGCTTCGATGGCCGGCACGACGTCCGATTTGAGCGAGTTGCCGACCATCATGCCCTTTTCCGGGCCATCGCCGTGGCGGCTGAAGATGCGGCTATAGGTGGCAGCGCTTTTGTCGCTGACGATTTCGACCGCATGGAACAGCTCTCCCAGTCCGGATTGCGCCAGCTTGCGTTCCTGGTCGAACAGGTCGCCCTTGGTGATCAGCACCAGGCGGTAGGCGCCGGCCAGCTTTTCCACGGTCTCGCGCGCATGCGGAAGCGGCTCGATCGGATGGCTGAGCATCTCGCGGCCCGCGTCGAGAATTTCGGCTATGGTTGAGGCCGGCACCTGGCCCTCGGTGACCTCGATAGCCGTCTCGATCATCGACAGCGTAAATCCCTTGATGCCGAAGCCGTAGACCGCGAGGTTGCGCTTCTCGGCCTCTAACAACCTTGCTGAAATCCGGTCCTCCTCGGCGTGATCGGCGAGCAGTGCGGCAAAGCGCTTCTCGGTCATGCGGAAGAACTGTTCATTCTGCCACAGCGTGTCATCGGCGTCGAAGCCGATCGTCGTCAGTTTGCGGCTGTGTTGCATGTGGCCCATTAATTGCAGCGTTGCGGGAGGCCGACCCTAGACCAGGAAGCTTTCATCCGGAAGTCGTTGTGTTTCCCCGATTATCGAGGCGCACGCCCGCCGGCTCCCCTTCCCTTCCGTCGTCGGCAACGGCTATACTCCACAATCTGCAACAAATCTGGTGATTGATGCCGCCTGCAAAAAAGGAAGTCCGTCCGTCGAGCCGCGGAGGACGTGCCCGCACGCCTGCCTTCGTGAAAAACCAACGTGGCGTCAAGAACTGGAAGGAAGTCAGCGCCTGGCTGGAATGGCGCGGCATCGAAGACATCGAATGCATCACGCCCGACCAGGCCGGGGTTGCGCGCGGCAAGATGATGCCATCGAAGAAATTCACCTCCAATACCTCGCTGGCACTGCCTTCGGCGGTGTTCATGACGACGATTTCCGGCGGCTATCCGGAGGACGGCAATGGCTTCCACTATCCGGAAGACGATGGCGACCTCAAGCTGATGCCTGACCTCTCGACGCTGACCGTGGTGCCGTGGGAGGAGGACCCGACGGCGGCGGTTATCTGCGACCTCGTCCACCAGGACGGCCGCTCGGTCGAGTTCACGCCGCGCAACGTGCTGAAGCGCGTGCTCGCCGCTTATGACAGACGCGGGCTGAGACCGGTCGTGGCGCCCGAGATCGAGTTCTACCTGGTGCGCAAGAACCCCGATCCGGACTACCCGCTCACCCCGCCTGTCGGGCGCTCCGGGCGGCCGATCGGCGGCGGCGCTGGCTATTCGATCGCCGGGGTCAACGAATTCGACGAACTGATCGACGACATCTATCATTTCTCCGAAAGCCAAGGGCTGGAGATCGACACGCTGATCCACGAGGAGGGCGCCGGCCAGCTCGAAATCAATCTGCGTCACGGCGATCCGATCGAGCTCGCCGACCAGGTGTTCATGTTCAAGCGCACAATCCGCGAGGCGGCGCTGAAGCACGAAATCTACGCCACCTTCATGGCCAAGCCGATCCAGGGCCAGCCCGGTTCCGCCATGCATATCCATCAGTCGATCATCGACAAGAAGACCGGCAAGAACGTCTTTTCGGCGGAGGACGGCTCGGAGACCGACGCCTTCTTCCACTTCATCGGCGGCATGCAGAAACATGTGCCGAACGCGCTGGTGATGTTTGCGCCCTACGTCAATTCCTACCGGCGGCTGACGCAGTCGGCCTCGGCGCCGGTCAACAACAAATGGGGCTACGATAACCGGACCACGGCCTTCCGCGTGCCCCGCTCCGACCCGGCGGCGCGGCGCGTCGAAAACCGCATTCCCTCCTCTGACGCCAACCCCTATCTGGCGCTGGCGGCATCGCTCGCCTGCGGGCTGATCGGCATGACCAACAAGATCCAGGCCGAGCCGCCGGTTCTGACGACCGCCAACGAGGACCAGATCGACCTGCCTCGCAGCCTGCTCGAAGCCGTCGACCTGTTCGAGGCCGACGAGGAACTCTGCGCCCTGCTCGGCAAATCCTTCGCAGCGACCTATGCGGCGATCAAGCGAGCGGAATTCGAGACCTTCATGGAAGTGATCAGCCCGTGGGAGAGGGAGTATTTACTGCTGAATGTGTGAGTAGTGAGTAGTCATTAGTGAGTAGTGAACGGGGCTGGATCGCACCAAGACCGTTACTGTCCGTTCCTATTCACCAACTACTACTCATTACTCACTATTTCTCTCCGCCTCTGCAAAAATCTCCGAGTCTTGGCTGCATCATGCCCTACCAATCCCCAATCTCCCCCGGCCGCTCCTGGTACGAAGACACCGCCGGGCCAAGGCCCGAATATCCGACGCTCGACGGCGACCGGACATGCGATGTGGTGATCGTCGGCGGCGGCTTTACCGGCCTGTCGGCCGCGGCTCACCTCGCCAAGACAGGCGCGGATGTCGTGCTTATCGAAACGCATCGTTTCGGTGATGGCGCATCGGGCCGCAATGGTGGCCAGCTCGGCACCGGACAGCGGGCCTGGGCAGAGGAGCTGGAAGCGGAATACGGCTTTTCCCGCGCCAAGGCGCTGTTCGACCTGGCCGAAGAGGCCAAGGCGCATCTGCTCGACTTCGCCGCGGTGAACCAGATCGAGATCGACTATATGCCCGGCCAAATGTCGGTGGCGCACAAGAAGCGCTATGTCGACGACTACAAGGCTCATGCCGAGATCATGGCAAACCGGTTCGGTTATCCGCACATCTCATTCATGGATGCCGCGGAGACTGCCGAGCGGCTCGGCTCGACGCATTATTTCGGCGGCACCCGCGATACCGGCACCGGCCACATCCATCCGCTGAAGCTGGTGATCGGCACCGCGAAAGTCGCGACACAGGCCGGCGCAAAGCTTTTCGAGCAGACGCCGTCGACCGGCATCACCTCCGGCGGCGGCAAGGTCAATGTTGTGACGCCGAAGGGCACGATCACCGCCGCTAAATGCCTGATCGGAGTCAACGCCTATGGCGGCACGCTCGAACCCGTGAGTGCCGCGCATATCATGCCGATCGGCTCCTTCATCGGTGCAACGGTGCCGCTGGGAGCCGATTCCAAAGTGTTGCCGGGTGGCGAGGCGGTCGACGATTCGCGCTTCGTCGTGCGCTATTTCCGCAAATCGAAGGATGGGCGGCTGCTGTTTGGCGGGCGCGAGATCTACGCGGTCAACGATCCCAAGGACATCCACATCCACATCCGCCGGCAGATCGCCGAGATCTATCCCTCATTGAAGGACGTCGAGATCACCCATGGCTGGGGCGGCTATGTCGGCATCACCGTGCCGAGAAAGCCGTTCGTGCGCGAAGTGATGCCCAATGTGATCTCGATCGGCGGTTATTCCGGCCATGGCGTCATGCTGTCGAACTTTTTCGGCAAGCTTTATGCGGAGACGGTCGCCGGCAACCGCGACCGGCTGAAGCTGATCGAGGACCTGAAAATTCCTCCCTTCCCCGGCGGCCGGCGTTTGCGCGCGCCACTGCTCTTTCTTGCGCTCAACTGGTACGCGTTGCGGGACAGGATTTAACCAGACGTTGCAGAATCCTTAACCTGGGCGCAGAATTCCCGCCAAGGGCGCAGTGATGCCACAATCGCGGGCGAAAGATGATGCTCGTGGGCAGCTGAACGGGGAATTTTGCGGGCTTGCCCGCTTTTGGTTTGGGACCGATGCCGATCGAAATGCCGGCTCTCCGGCAAGGGGTCGTAAGAACATCGGCCCGCAAATGGAGGTGGCAAGAGTGAAAGAGCCCTTCAGTTTCGGCGCGCCGGAACGACGGCGCCTTGCGATGCAATTCGGTTACGATATGCGGCCGACGTTCTGGCATGGGGTCCGGTCGAACGCGCATCTGGTAATCGCCGCGCTTGGCACGGCCGCACTGCTCGGCGTTGCCGCGGTGGCACTGTGGCTGGCATTGCCGGCAAATGAGCGACAAGCGGCCGCAAGCCCTGAGCAGATCGTTCCGACCATCCCGGTCAAGACGACGAAGATCATGCCTGCCAAGGTCGCTGCGGCGCCGCGGACGACGGGCAAGGCAGATGCGGTTTCACCGGCGGTTGCCGCTGCGGAAGCCGAGATACCAGCGCTGGCTCCCAACGATCCGCGCTGGACGGGGCCAAAGACGGCATCGGCCGCCGCCACGGCAGCATCCGACCAACTGGCAAGCCAGACCGAGCAGGCGGCCGATAAATCGTCCGCCGCGGTGGCGTTTGCTGACCCGGCAGCAAAACCCGACGCTGCGGCACTGTTTGCCAAAGTGGCGGCTCCCGGCAGCTCGACGAAAAACGCCGGGCCCGACGGCGCACAGACCGCCGCCATCCCCACGCCCAAGCCGCAACTGCCGGCGGCGCAGTCCGCGAGTGAGGACGGCGACGGCACCAAGGCAAAATCCGGAAAAGCCAATACTGCGGGTACCGGACGCATTCTGAGATCCGTCACCATGCGGATCGGCCCGAAGAAGAATGCTGCCGCCATTCTCACCGTGCCTGCCAAGACCTCGGTGCAGGTGATGAGCTGCAAGCAATGGTGCCAGATCGTCTACAACGGCAAGCGCGGCTGGGTGTACAAGAGCTACGTCAAAACCGGGGCGTAAGGTCGGCACAGCGATCGCGGGTGGCTCGCCATCAGCCAGTCCTGCGCCTGAGGACCCGGCCGTTCAAATACAACGTCCGCCGTCGACTTCCAGCGCCACGCCAGTGATGAAAGCCGCTTCGTCCGAAGCAAGCCAAAGCGCGGCATTGGCAATATCGAGCGGCGTCGAAAGCCGGCCGAGCGGGATCGATGCGCGGAACTTCTCGCGGATCTCGGGTGTGTCGGCGCCCATGAATTTCGCGAGCATGCCGGTCTCGCCGGCAACTGGGCAGAGGCAGTTGACGCGGATGTTCTTCGGCGCGAGTTCCACCGCCATCGATTTGGTCGCGGTGATCGCCCAGCCCTTCGATGCGTTGTACCAGGTGAGCCCAGGCCGCGGCCTGATACCGGCCGTGGAGGCCGTCGTCAGGATGACGCCACCGCCTTGCCGTTCCATGACCGGCACCACGGCAAGCGCTGCGTGGTAGATCGCCTTCATGTTGACAGCTGTGATCAGGTCGAAGGTCGCTTCGTCGACTTCCAGCATGTCACCGTTGCGATGAGTGTAACCGGCATTGTTGACCATGATGTCGATGTGGCCGAAGGCGCTCATTGCGGCATGGACCAACTCGTCGAATTCGGACCGCAGCGAGACGTCGGTCTGGGTCCAGATCGCCTTTTCGCCGATCTCGCCGGCAACGCGCTCCGCGCCCTTGGCGTTCAGATCGGCGACGACTACCCGCGCACCCTCCTCGGCAAAGCGCCTGGCTATGCCCTCGCCAAAGCCCGAGGCAGCGCCGGTGATGATGGCGACTTTGTTTTGCAGGCGCATGCTTTTCTCACTCATCGTTGAAGGCGATCGACGACGCCTTTGGCCAGGCCATCGAAAGATGTGCGTCCATCGACGATTTCTCCTTTGGCTTTCGCTGCCATCCGGCACTATGCTGCACCTGCGAAGGCTCCGGAAGCATCGCTTGCCGACAAGCCTCCGGCTAGCGCCCGTGTCAAGAGCACACGCGGATGTGACGCAATGGCACTGGCAAGTTTAAATCGATTAGATTATATCAGCCGCGTTATCGCGACCGGCGTCACAGCGGATAGACCATGACCAGCCAGATCATCCCCGTCGACCCCTTCGACTTCATCATTTTCGGCGGCACCGGCGACCTGTCGGAACGTAAGCTTCTGCCGTCGCTGTACCACCGGCAGCGCGACCACCAGTTTTCCGAGCCGACGCGCATCATCGGCACATCACGTTCGAAGATGACCGACGAGGAATTCCAGTCGTTCGCCAGGCAGGCGATTGCCGATCATGTGAAACCGGAGGATATCGACGCCAGGGAACTGAAGACGTTCCTCGCGCGGCTCTCCTATGTCCCGGCAGATGCAACCACAGGTGCCGGCTTCGACAGGCTGAAGAAGGCGATCGGCGATAGCGAACACATCCGCGCTTTCTATCTGGCGGTGGCGCCGGCGCTGTTCGGCGACATCTCGCACAAGCTGAAGGAGCACGGGCTGATCACGCCGAATTCGCGCATCGTGCTGGAAAAGCCGATCGGCCGCGATCTCGCTTCGGCGCGCGCGCTCAACGACCTGGTCGGCGACGATTTCCATGAAAGCCAGATTTTCCGCATCGATCACTATCTCGGCAAGGAGACGGTTCAGAATTTGATGGCGCTGCGCTTTGCCAACGCGCTCTACGAGCCGCTTTGGAATTCCGCCAATGTCGATCATGTGCAGATCACCGTGGCCGAGACGGTCGGCCTGGAAGACCGCGTCACCTATTACGACAAGGCCGGCGCATTGCGCGACATGGTGCAGAACCACATGCTGCAGCTGCTCTGCCTGGTCGCCATGGAGGCGCCGTCGTCGATGGACGCCGATGCTGTCCGTGACGAAAAGCTGAAGGTGCTGCGGGCGCTGAAGCGCATCAACGGCAACGAAGCGCCGAAGCACACGGTGCGCGGGCAATATCGTGCCGGCGCCTCGGCCGGCGGGCCGGTGAAAGGCTATGTCGAGGAACTCGGCAAGAACAGCAACACCGAGACTTTCGTTGCGCTCAAGGCCGAGATCGGCAACTGGCGCTGGGCGGGCGTGCCGTTCTACCTCCGAACCGGCAAGCGGCTGGCGACCCGCGTTTCGGAGATCGTCATCGAATTCAAGCCGATCCCGCACTCGATCTTCGGCGAGAGCGCCGGGCCGATCTCCGCCAACCAGCTGGTCATCAGGCTGCAGCCCGACGAAGGCGTCAAGCAGTTCATCATGATCAAGGATCCGGGGCCGGGCGGCATGCGGCTGCGCCAGATCCCGCTCGACATGAGTTTTGCGCAATCCTTCGACGGCCGCGCCCCCGATGCCTATGAGCGGCTGATCATGGACGTCATCCGTGGCAACCAGACGCTGTTCATGCGCCGCGACGAGGTCGAGGCGGCGTGGAAATGGATCGACCCGATCCAGGACGCCTGGGAAAGCGGCAGGCAAGAGGCGCAAGGCTACACCGCCGGCACATGGGGCCCCTCGGCCTCGATTGCGCTGATCGAACGCGACGGGCGGACATGGCACGAGAGCAATTAGGCGGCGCCTACAACTGGCACGAATTTGCCGGACGCCAGGAGCTGGCGACCGCGCTTGCCGGCCACGTCGCCGGCCGTCTGTCAAAGGCGATCGCCGAGCGCGGCACGGGACTGCTCGCGGTCTCGGGCGGCACGACGCCGGCGAAATTCTTCGCGGCGCTTTCGACCGTTCCGATCGCCTGGGAAAAGGTGACGATAACATTGGTCGACGAGCGCTTCGTGCCGCCCTCATCGCCGCGCTCCAATGCCGGCCTGGTTGCCGCCAACCTGCTGCAGAACGCGGCCGCGGCCGCGAATTTCGTGCCGCTCTACCGCGCCGCGGCAAGTATCGAGGGTGCAGCGGTCTCCGACGGTGAGGCGCTGCAAGTGCTGCCCTGGCCACTCGACGTCGTTGTGCTCGGCATGGGAACTGATGGCCACACCGCCTCGTTCTTTCCGGATGCCGACAACCTGGCAAGATTGCTCGATCCGTCGTCGCAAAGGATCGTGCTTCCGGTTCACGCGGCAAGCGCCGGCGAGCCACGGCTGACGCTGTCATTGGCGCGGATCATCAATGCCGCCTTCATCGCGCTGCATATCGAGGGCGCGGAAAAACGCACCGCATTCGAGGCCGCGCTTGGAACTGGAACACGAAAGCCCATTCGCGCCGTGCTCGATGCCACTCAAAAGCCCGTAGAGGTTTTCTGGGCACCCTGATCTCAACTTGGCTGCAGGTCCCGGCAACAGCCGGAAGGTATTTGCGGGACCTCGCCTGAAAGGACCGACCGCCATGACCGCAAGACGCGACATCGAAGCCATCACCCAGCGCATCCGTGAGCGCTCCAAGCCCGGTCGCGAGGCCTATCTCGGCCGCATCGCCGAAGCCTCGAACCGCACCGCCAACCGGGCCGTGCTGTCCTGCGGCAACCTGGCCCACGGCTTTGCCGTCTGCAGCCCTTCCGAAAAGGTGGCGCTTGGCGGCGACCGGGTGCCGAACCTCGGCATCATCACCTCCTATAACGACATGCTGTCGGCGCATCAGCCTTTCGAGACATTCCCGGCGCTGATCAAGGACGCGGCGCGCGAGGCCGGCGGCATCGCCCAGGTGGCCGGCGGCGTGCCGGCGATGTGTGACGGCGTCACCCAGGGCCAACCCGGAATGGAGCTGTCGCTGTTCTCGCGCGACGTGATCGCCATGGCCGCGGCAATCGGCCTGTCGCACAACATGTTCGATGCCGCCGTCTATCTCGGCGTCTGCGACAAAATCGTGCCGGGGCTGGTGATCGCGGCGCTGACCTTCGGCCATCTGCCGGCGGTCTTCATCCCGGCCGGGCCGATGACGACCGGCATTCCGAACGACGAAAAAGCCAAGATCCGCCAGCTCTATGCCGAGGGCAAGGCGGGGCGGGCCGAACTGCTCGAAGCGGAATCAAAATCCTATCACGGGCCGGGAACCTGCACTTTCTACGGTACCGCCAATTCCAACCAGATGCTGATGGAGATCATGGGCCTGCACACGCCTGGCGCTTCCTTCGTCAATCCCGGCACGCCGTTGCGCGACGCGCTGACCAGGGAAGCGACCAAGCGGGCGCTGGCGATCACCGCGCTCGGCAACGCCTACACGCCAGTCGGGCGGATGATCGACGAGCGCTCGATCGTCAATGGCATCGTCGGCCTGCACGCCACCGGCGGTTCGACCAACCACACCATCCACCTGATCGCCATGGCAGCGGCGGCCGGCATCGCCATTACCTGGCAGGATATTTCCGACATCTCGGAAGCCGTGCCGCTGCTGACGCGGGTCTATCCGAACGGCCTTGCCGATGTGAACCACTTCCACGCCGCCGGCGGGCTCGGCTTCCTGATCCGCGAACTGCTCGACGCAGGCATCCTGCACGAGAATGTCCAGACGGTGTGGGGCGAAGGGCTGCGCCCCTACGCGGTCGAGGCCAAGCTCGGTGCGGACGGCGGCGTCGTGCGCGAGGCTTCGCCGCGCGAGAGCGGGGACGAGAAGGTGCTGGCGCCGTTCAAGAAGGCGTTCCAGCCGAGCGGCGGTCTGAAAGTGCTTTCGGGCAATCTCGGCCACGCCGTCATCAAGACATCGGCGGTCAAGCCGGAGCGGCGCGTCATCGAGGCGCCGGCCAAGGTGTTCGACAGCCAGCAAGGCCTGAACGAGGCGTTCAAGGCGGGGTCGCTGACCGGCGACTTCATCGCCGTCATTCGGTTCCAGGGACCGAAGGCCAACGGCATGCCGGAATTGCACAGGCTGACCACCGTGCTCGGCATCCTGCAGGACCGCGGCCAGCATGTGGCGTTGGTCACCGACGGCCGCATGTCGGGCGCTTCAGGCAAGGTGCCAGCGGCGATCCACGTGACGCCGGAAGCGGCGGAGGACGGGCCTATCGCCAGGATCCATGACGGCGATATCATCAGGCTCGACGCCGAGGCCGGGACGCTGGAGGTACTGGTGCCAGCCGGCGATTTCGCACTGCGCCGCCCCGCGGACAGCGACCTCATAGGCAATGAATTCGGCTTCGGCCGCGAGCTTTTCGCCGGGTTCCGGCAGTTGGTGGGACGCGCCGACCATGGCGCCAGCGCCTTCGGTACGGCGTGACTTTTCGACCATGGAAGAGCGGCTGGTGGCCGCTCTCCCTTATATCTACTGAACGGTCAGCTCGGCTCGCGCGCCGGCCCTGACCGTTACCGTGCCTTCCCTCGAGCTGTTGTCCGATTTCTCCGAAACCACCGCGTAGTCGCCGGCCGACAGGGTGGCTTCATACTTTTGGTCGTAGGCGTAGCCGACCGACTTGCGGGTTCCGTCGATGGCCTTCCTGGCCTCGAATATCTCGATCTTCGAGGCCCCTGGCGCGGTTATCGTCAGCATGCCGGCGTTCATCGCGATCTTCAGATCCTGATGGTCGCCAACCTTGACGCTGAACGGCTGCTCGGCCACCGCAAGGTCGACCGTCGCGACCATTACATAATCGTCGGGCGGCAGATCGAACTTGCTGTCCGGACCGTAGGCATAGGTCACCTCCTGCCTGGTTCCGTCGATGTTCTTTTTCGCCTGGAGCACCTTGAAGCCGACGCCAGAACCCTCGGCCTTGTCGCCGCCGGCAGCATAATAGGCGTTGGCGACGATACGCCCGACGCCGACGATGATGTCCTTGTCGATGACCCTGCCGGCGGCAAGCGGGATCGTCTCGATAACCATGCCCTGGCCGATCGTGACCGTCACCTTCTGGTCACCGGCCGGCAGCACGACTTTCGTGTCACCGTAGTAGGTCGGCGGGGTGTCGACGCCGGGATAGCCGATTACGACAGCCGCGCCGTCATCAACGTCCGCTCCTTCGCTTGGCCGCGGGTGGATGACCAGCGTGCCGGCATTCAGGTTGAAGCGCGGTTTGGCGACCTGGCCAGGCTCTATCTTGATCTTCTGTTCGGCCCTGGCCTCGCCGGCACGCGCGACGACGATATAGTCGCCCGGCTCCAGATTGCCCTTGTAGGTGCCATATTCGGTGGTGACGGGATCGCCGCGCGTGCCGTCGGAATTCGCCTTGTAGATCTCCCAGGCATTGCCGTCGGTGACGGGATCGCCACCCTCGGCAAGCACGACGGTGGGCACGAAATTGGACTCCGCCGGCTGGGCGGGCGCCGGCTGGGGAGCAGGCTGCGGGGCGGGAGTCGGTTCAGGGGCGGGTGGCGGAGGCGCAACGGTCTCGACGAGGGCGTCCTGCAATGCCTTTTCATCCGACGCTTCGATATATTTGCCGCCGGTATTGTCGGCGAGGCAACCGACCTGCTTGCCCTCGGCCGCCGTCAGGCCGAAGCCGACGACATTGACGGTGAAGTCGACGCCAGCAGCCTCCAGTTCCTTGCCGAGCGCACAGGGATCGCCGCTACATGTCTCGATGCCATCGGTGATGAGAACGACCGTCGCCTTGTCCTCGGTGTATTTCAATGCTTCCGCCGCTTGCTTGACCGCAGCGGTCAGCGGCGTCTTGCCCTGAAATTTCAAGCTGTCGGCCGCGGCTGAGATCGCACTTGCCGAGCCTGCCTGCGGTGGCACGATGAGTTCGATGTCGTCGCAACTGGCCTTCTCGCGATGGCCATAGGCCATGAAGCCTATTTCCTCCTCGGCCGGGACCGATTGCAGCACGTTCCGCAGCGATTGACGGGCGATTTCGAGCTTGGGCTTGCCGTCGATCTGCGCCCACATCGAGCCGGAGGCATCGAGAACGACGATGACGCGATCGGCGGCGAAGCCGAACCCCGTCGTCCACAGCAACAAGGCCGCCGCAGCGACGCTCTGCACAAATCCCGCCATCAAAAATCTCCCCCGTCAGTCGCCGCCGCTCGGCGCCGGAAAGCTATTTGACGCCGGGTCGCGACACAAGCCCGGACGGAGTACGAAGCTGCGTCGCCTCTCTGCCAAACCCTCAATAGGCCGTGCGGCGTTCATCGGAAGGCGGCCGGCCGAATTGCAGCCGGTAGCTCTGGGCAAAATAGGAATGCGAGGTGAAGCCGGTGGCGATTGCCACGTCGAGGATCGGCATGTTGGTCTGGCGCAGCAATTCGCGCGCCCGCTCGAGCCTGAGCCGCATATAATAGCGCCCGGGCGTCACACTGAGATGGCGCAGGAACAGGCGCTCGACCTGGCGCACCGACAGGCCCGCCGACTTGGCGAGCTGCACCGCCGACAGCGGCTCGTCGAGATGGTCGGCCATCAGCTCGACGATGCGGCGCAGCTTCTCCGACTTGCCGGTGAGGTCGCGTTCCGGGCCGACGCGCTGGCGGTCCCCGGCCGAGCGGATGCGCTCATGCTGGAACTGGTTGGCGACGCCATTGGCGAGGCTCGAGCCGAAATCACCGCGCACGATCTCCAGCATCAGGTCGATCGATGTGGTGCCGCCGGCGCAGGTGTAGCGCTTGCGGTCGATCTCGAAGACGTTGCCGGTGCAGTTGATGTCCGGAAAGCGTTCGAGGAAGCCGGCGCGGTTTTCCCAATGGATGGTGCAGCGATAGCCATCGAGCTGGCCTGCCTCGGCAAGCAAATAGGAGCCGACCGAAAGCGCGCCGAGCGCATTGCCGCGCCGGCCCCAACTGCGCAGCGCTGCCAGCACCTTGCTCTTGCCCGGAAATTCCGTCGTCAGCCCGACCGAGACGAACAGGATATCGACCGGCGGCAGATCGGCGACGGCGTAGTCGATCTTGAGCGGCAGGCCGTTGGACGCCATGACGGCATCGCCGTCGGCCGACACCGTCGTCCAGCCATAGAAATCGCGGCCGAGCAGCCGGTTCGCCGACCGGAACGTGTCGATTGCCGCGGCCAGCGAGAACATAGAGAACTTGTCGACCAGCAGAAACCCGAACTGCCGGCCGCCCTGAACGGGATCATTGGTGACCGGCCGTTCTAAGGGAACAGTGAGGTTCGGCAAGGACGCTGCTTTCTGGTCAGAAGGAAGGCCGTTTCAACCCGGCCGCGAGATAGGCGGAAGCTAGCGTGTTGGCCATCAGCATGGCAATGGTCATCGGTCCGACGCCGCCAGGCACCGGCGTGATGGCGCCGGCCGCCGTCGCTGCTTCGGCAAAGGCGACATCGCCGACGAGGCGGGTCTTGCCTTCACCCTTCTCAGGTGCGGCGATGCGGTTGATGCCGACGTCGATGACGGTTGCGCCAGGCTTGACCCAGTCGCCGCGGACCATTTCGGGCCGGCCGACGGCTGCAACTAGAATATCGGCGGTGCGGGCAAGCGCCGGCAGGTCCCTGGTGCGGCTGTGTGCGATAGTGACGGTGCAGTTGGCGGCAAGCAGAAGATTGGCCATCGGTTTGCCGACGATGTTCGAACGCCCGACGACGACCGCATTGAGGCCGGACAGGTCCTTGCCACGCACCCGTTCGATCAGCAGCATCGAGCCGGCCGGCGTGCAAGGCACGAAGGCGGTCTCAAGCTCGCCGGTGCCGAGCTTGCCGACATTGATGAAGTGGAAGCCGTCGACATCCTTCTCCGGCGCGATGGTCTGGATGATCTTGCCGGCGTCGATATGGCCGGGAAGCGGAAGCTGCACCAGGATGCCGTTGATGGCCGGATCGGCATTGAGCTGGCCGATGATCTTCAAAAGGTCCGGCTCGGAGGTTTCGGCCGGCAGTGTGTGCTGAACCGAATGGAAGCCGCATTCCTTGGCGGTACGGGATTTGGATGCGACATAGACCTGGCTCGCCGGATCCTCGCCGACGATGACCACCGCGAGACCGGGCTGCTGCCCACCTTTTTCCGCTAGTTCGGCGGTCAGTGTCTTGACCCGCCGCACCACGTCTTCGGCGACGCTTTTTCCGTCAATCAACTCGGCCATGAACCACCCTCGACGCCTATTGCTAAGCCTGCCGCATCCATGCGGCGTGCTCCAGATATGTTTTTATGCAGGTCGTTGCCCAGAACCATGCGCGGGCGGGCGGACATGCAGCGCGGCATTTTCACGAAAATCGAGCCGGGCAATCCCGTCAATGCGCCGTCCCATGCCGTTAACTCGAAACCGGCATGTTTTATTCGACGCTCAGAAATAGCGGCGATGCGTGCGGTTTTCGGTGAGCTCGCGAACCGCCTCGCGGAATTCGCGCAGGCTGGCGCGGATTTCCTCGATCTGGCTTTGCTGATCGGCGGCTTCCGAGGCCTGAATTGCGTCCCTCGACCAGGCCTGAGTATGTGCCGAATGCGGCGGCGTGGGTTGCTGCGGATACGGTGCCCGACCGGCATAGAGCGGCTGCGGGTAGAAGGCAGGCGACATGGCTGCGCTTGAGTTTGTCGCGGTGGAAGTTTCACCCGACGTCATCTCCTCCTGCGCTCTGCCGGGCATGAGCCGGCCCAGCGCCGACAACACGGCACCGATTGGACCCGGCCGTTTGGTGCGCGCGACCTCGAGCAGAGCGAGAGGCGGCGCTGCCGGGTATGCGGCGCGATCGGCGGAACCGGAATCGGGGCCGTCAAGGGAGCCTACGGGGTCGAAAAATGCATCGGCAGCTGTAGCCTCTTCCATCAGTATGGGGCCGGCCTTTGACGCATCAGGATGGGGCTGGCCTATGCCTGCGGCTGCCAACAGGATCGGGCTGGCACGCGCTTCGCGGCGCGAGCGGGCCAGACGATGGCGTGTGGCGGCATCCTCGCGCCATGACCGGGCTGTACGGTCCTCCAGGGAAACCAGCGCTGCTTCGTCTTCGTCGCGCGCTGCCTCGACGAACGACAGCAGGGACTGCTCGTTCCTCCAGTGTTCACGATTATTCCTATAAGCCATGGTTTCTGGAGCTTCCCCCTCGGGCTGGGACGTAGCGACCGCCACTGGTTAAGCGATGCTAAACAGGCATAGGAAATAAAAGGTTAATGTGGTCGCCGCGCCCCTGCGCGACTACATGCGCATCCCAACCGCAAGGTCCGGGTTTCCGCCTGATCACGGTCCCAAAAGGGCTTCCCCGCCCTGCCGCGAACGTCTATGGGGAAGCCATCTCTATGGAGGCTTTCGATGACGATCAGGCTTGTTCTCGCCGGTTGCGGCAATATGGGCTCCGCCATGCTCTCGGGCTGGCTGAAAGCCGGCAAGCTCGCTCCGGCTGCGGTGTTCGTGGTCGAGCCCAATGCCGAGTTGCGCAAGCGTGCCGAAGCACTGGGCTGCTCTGCTGCCGCGGACGTCGGCGCCATCCCGGCGGACGCCGTGCCGGCCCTCGTCGTCATTGCGGTCAAGCCGCAGGTGATCCGTAACGTGACGGCTGGCTACATCCGCTTCAACGATGGCCGAACCACTTTCCTTAGCATCGCCGCCGGGACGCCGGTCGCTACGTTCGAAGGCATTCTCGGCGATCGCGCGCCGATCCTGCGCTGCATGCCCAATACGCCGGCGGCGATCGGCAAGGGCATGATGGTGGTGTTTTCCAACAGGCTGGTTTCCGAAGACACCAAACGCCTTGTCGCCGACCTGCTTTCGGCAAACGGGCAAGTGGCCGATATCGCCGACGAGGGCCTGATGGACGCGGTGACGGCGGTCTCCGGGTCGGGGCCGGCGTATATCTTCCACTTCATCGAAGCGCTGGCCGTGGCCGCCGAGAAGGCCGGCCTGCCTGGCAAGGTCGCAAAGCTCCTGGCCATGCAAACGGTCTACGGCGCCGCCTCGCTTGCCGCCGAAAGCGGCGCGGAGCCCGGCGTGCTTAGACAGCAGGTGACCAGCCCAAACGGCACCACGGCTGCCGCCCTTGCCGTGCTGATGGGCGAGGACCGTCTGACGCGCCTGCTCACTGAGGCGGTGGAAGCGGCGCGGCTGCGGTCGATAGAGCTGGGGAAGTAGGGCTTCTGGGGGAGCCGGTCGGCGGTGATGGTCGACCGTTCCTGTCGGCAATAGCTACCGGTAGAAAAGCCGTTACGCGGCGTTCCTTCGCCCCCTCCACTGTCCTGCCGACATCAAAATCGCGATAGCCTAGAATGTCGACAGATATCAGCGATGTCCCCACAAGTCGTCGACCTCGTCCTTGTTCACGGGCGGCCCGTCTTTGCCGGCTTTGGCTTTGAGAATCATCGGCAATGGCCGCGAGCCGCTCTGCCAGAGAAAGGCGTCCCTTTTTCCCGCTTCAACTCGGATTCACGAATCTCAGCCATCACCAAGATTCCCATACAGCATCTCGTCCTGCAGCCGGCGCAAGGCGAATAGCCTGGTCGTCGGGTCGGGCGCGGCACTGTCGGCGGTGAGCAATTCGCCTTTCCTCACCGGTTTCAGCACCTTGCCGCCTTCGAGCAGACCGACCGGCACGGCGCGATGGGCGCGGGCTTCTTCGACGGTCATGGTCCAGGAGCGGTAGCAGGTCTCGCCGATCGCGTCGAAAACCTCGCCTGCCGCCAGATCCTGCTTGGCCACCGCGCAGACCTCGGCCACCGGCCGCGGCAGCGGCACCATGTCGGGCTTGCCGTAAAGCGCGATGCGAGCGGCCGTCAGCGGCACTTCCAGCGAGGTCAGATGGTAGGGCCTGAAGAAGCTGTAATAGGGACCGTGGCCGATATGCAGATCGTCCATGCGCTCGATGATGCGCGGATGCGTCGCCTCGACGATGACGAAGACGCCGGGCGCCACGCCCTTGCCGACGGTGTAGTCGACGACGCCCTTCTTCGACAGGATGCCGCCCTGCTCGCGCGGGATCAGCACCTTGACCAGCTCGTCGCGATCGGCCTTGGGGCCGTGCATGCCGGGAACGTCGGGCACCAGCCCGGTGGCGTTGGCAATGGCGCACATCTCGACCATGGTTTTCGAGCCGTCGACGAACTCGACCAGCATGCGCGGATTCATGTTGCGGCGCAGCGCCTCCTCGCGGTAGTCGTCGGGAACGGCGTCGTGGTTGAGAGGGTTGTTTTTGCCCTTGCCGGCGGAGACGATGGTGTAGCCGAGCGCCGAGGCGAACTCGATCAGCTCCATGCAGCTCGACGGCTCGTCGCCGGCGCCGACCGAATAGACGACGCCGAGCCGGTCGGCCTGCTGCTTTAGATAGCAGCCGATGGTAACGTCGGCCTCGACATTCATCATCACCAGGTGCTTGCCGTGCTGCATCGCCATCAGGTCAAAATCGGCGGCGACGCCGGGCTTGCCGGTGGCATCGATGACGACATCGATAAGCGGATTGGTGACCAGCATTTCGTTCGAGGTGACGGCGATCTTGCCGCTTTCGATCGCCTGGCTGACCTTCGAAGCGCTGTCCGCTTCGGCTGCCATCGCCTGATCGCCATAAGCAATGCGGATGGCGTCACGCGCCGTATGCGGGCGGCGCGTCGAGATCGCGCAAACCGAAATGCCCGGCATCAGCATGCCTTGCGTCACCAGGTCGGTGCCCATCTCGCCCGAACCGATAACGCCGATGCGCACCGGGCGGCCTTCCGCGGCGCGCTTGGCAAGATCGCGGGCAAGCCCGGTCAAGGCGACATTGGTCATACTGGAACGTCCACTGCTTTAAAGTCTTTGTTTTTATGCATGTCGTTGTCCCAAAACCGCGGCACACTTTTGGGCGACATGCATCAGGATGCGGGAATAGCAGGGAACGGTAACGGTTTGCCAACGAAACCGGCCGCCGGCGGTGTTTTCTTGCGCTTGGCCCCAAAATTCGGATTGCTTTCTGTGAAGACAATGCACCCGGCCAAAGTGTTACCGACGGTCCTGTGGGCCCAACGTCCGCGTTCTCAGATATTAGAAAATGCCTCTCAGGGCACAACCGGCGAACGGGTGCAGCAGAACCGCTAAGCGCCGTTTGAATGGATCACAGCCAAGAAATGGACGGAAATTCTTAGTTATTCCTTTATGCATCCCGGCTTAAATGAGGAATGGACTGGCGTGCCCGTATCTTCAGGCGTTTTTTCTGCATGCGACGAACCGGCAAGAGTGGCAACGTTGCCACTATTTTTGCCCTGTCGTTGCCGATCGTCGTCGGCGGCGCGGGTCTCGGCGTTGAGACTTCGTACTGGTATTACAGCGGCCTGAAGCTACAAGCGGTGGCGGATGCGGCAGCCTATGCTGGCGCTTTGGAAAAGGTTTCAGGATCCGACAAACCAACGATAGTCTCCGCCGCGACATTGTCTGCGACAACGAATGGCTGGGACCCGTCGACAGGCACAATCGAAATCTTCACGCCCCCGTCCTCCGGCCCGAATGTGGCCCAAAAGGCTGTCGAGGTCATCGTTCATCAGACCCTCGATCGGTTTTTTACATCGATATTCACGCAAAATGCGGTCGGCGCACAGGCAAGGGCGGTGGCTCTTATCACCGACGCCTCAAAGGCCTGCGCCCTAGCTCTCAATCATTCCGCTCCGAAAGCGGCGCTCTTTTCCGGCAGTTCGAATCTCAAACTGAACGGCTGCGTCGTGATGTCGAATTCGATAGCCGCGGACGCCATCAAGCTTCAGGGATCGGCAAGCCTTCAGGTCGATTGCCTGGTATCGGCAGGCGGTGTTTCGTTGAGCAACCCCGTGACGACCGTGTGCGCCAGGCCGATAACCCAGGCGTTGCCCGCTGCCGATCCTTTTGTCGACTTGCCGGCGCCACCGGCCACGAACCCCTGTCGAAACAGCAATCAGTCGGTGTTGCAACCAGGAACATACTGCAGGGGGCTCAGCTTGAGCGGCAATGTAGCGCTTTCGCCCGGGATATACGTCATTCAAGGCGGTGATTTCAAAGCGAACTCGAACGCGAATATTTCCGGCGACGGAGTCATCATTTATCTGGCCGGCAGCTCCGGCGTCAGCATGAACGGCACGGCCACCATCAAGCTCAGCGCACCAACGTCGGGCACCTATTCGGGGGTGCTGTTTTACGGCGACAAAGCCAACCTGACTGGATCGAACACGGTTAATGGCACGGCAGATTCGCTTTTGACCGGCGCTTTGTATTTTCCAACGCAAGACGTTAATTATCTCGGCAATTTCTCGGGCAAAGGCGGTTGCACTCAGGTCGTCGCCAGTACCGTGCAGTGGTCCGGCAACGCGAACGTCAATCAGGACTGCACGAGCCTTGGAATGCGAGACATTCCGGCGACGCAATCCATTAAGCTTGTCGAGTAATCTTCGTGACAGGGTCAGCAGTCCGGATGTTCCGCAGCGATTCGGGTGCTGCCGCGGTAGAGTTTGCGCTGATTGTGCCGATCCTTTGCCTGGTACTCCTTGGCATCATTGACGGCTGGTCTTTTGTGTCGAACGCGTTGTCGATGCGTGCAGGCGTCAAAACGGCGGCGAATCTCGTGATGCAGGGAGCAGCCGAGGATGCGACTATCCAAGCTGTCGCTCTTTCAGGCTGGGAAAACCATCCCGGCGACGCGCAGGTGACGCTGAGCCGGAAATATATGTGCGGGACCACCGTGGTCGATCCATCTGTCCTGTGCGACAGTTTGAAAGCTCCCGCGGTTTTCGTCGAAATCCAAGCGACAGCCACCTGGTCACCGCCCTTCAGTTTCGGCGCGTTTTCGCTCTCGCGCGAGCTCACTCACCAACAGGTGATCCGTGTTCGCTAAAGCGAGGGCCTTCATACGGGGAGCATCAGGCGGAGCTGCGTTGGAGTTCGCGCTGATCGCCCCTGTTCTGATAATGGTCTTGATCGGCGTCTTCGCATTCGGCTGGGCCTTGAATGCCATGTCCAGCGTTCGGTATACGCTGGAAACGTCCGCGCGTGCGCTGCAGATGAAGAACTCGCTGACGCAGGCCGAGATAGAAGCCATAGCCACGGCAAAATTGCTGACTTTGGGATTGAAAGACGTAGACGTAACAATAGCAATCGACGCCCCCAGCGGCGGCTTTCGAATGGCACATCTCACGGCCAGGTATGCTTTCGTTATCGAGTTCCCGTACTTCGATCGGTATCCGATAAATTATGGGACGACTGTCGCAGTTCCATTGGTTGGATCATGAGCGCGTCCAATTTCCTTACGCAATAAGGGGTGAGCGGCTCAACGAAAGTGGCTGCGTCGGTTTCTCGCGGGCTACCGCAATTCGGCCAGCAACACCTGCGCCTCGGCGAGGTTTTTTTCAGAGCCGGGGGCCAGGTCGTCCACTACCCCTCGCCCACTTCTATCTCGCCGCTACTTGTTTAATGACAAGTATGCGAGGCCCACATGTGGAACTTGGCGACGGAGGGCTGGGTACTCCTCAGGCAGAGCATCCTCGGCTTCGTCAACGACAATGCGCTGAGCCATGGGGCGGCGATAGCGTTTTATGCTACGACTTCGCTTGCGCCGATCCTGCTCATCGTTGTCGCTATCGCCGGCATGGCCTTCGGGCACGAGGCGGCGCAACTCGCCCTTTCGGCACAGATCGCCGGCCTGATGGGGCCGCAAAGTGCCGAGCTGCTGCAGGCGACGATCGAGAACGCCTCGCAGAAGGAAGCGGGAACCCTTGCCAGCATTCTGGGGCTGGTCACGCTGTTCGTCGCCGCATCCGGCGTGTTCGGCGAAATGCAGCTGGCGCTGAACGAAATCTGGAAAGTCAAACCGAGCGGGGCAACGATCTCGCGGCTGGTTCGGGCACGCATTGCAAGCCTGGGCCTGGTCGCCGCGCTTGGTTTCCTGCTCCTGGTGTCGCTGGTCGTAAGCGCCGTGATTTCCGCGCTCGGAGAGGTCATCAACGCCTATCTGCCGTTCGGCACCATCATCCTGAGCGCCATCAACGGGATCGTCTCGTTTGCCCTGATCACGCTGCTGTTTGCCGCGATTTACAAGGTGCTGCCCGACCGCAGCCTGCAATGGCGCGATGTCGGCCTCGGCGCCGTGGTCACCGGGTTTCTGTTCACCATCGGCAAGTCGCTGATTGGCTGGTATATCGGAACCAGCGCCATCTTATCGTCATACGGCGCGGCCGGCGCGCTGCTCGTCGTGCTGTTATGGGTCTATTATTCGGCGGAGATATTTCTGCTGGGCGCCGAATTCACGCGAGCCTATTCGGTCCGACACGGCAGCCGGACCGATTTGAAGAACAAGGTGGAATCGCATGACAAATGAATTCACGCCGAAATTCGACCTGGCCGGCAAGGTGGTGCTGGTTACCGGCGCCTCGCGCGGCATCGGCCGCGCCTGCGCACTCGCCTGCATGTGCTCGGCCACATCCCGCTCGGCCGCATAGGCGACCCGATCGACGTCGCCGGCACCGTGGTGTTCTTCGCCTTGCCGGCGGCGTCACTGATCACTGGCGCGAATATATTGGTGGATGGCGGTTGGTCGCTAGCGTGATAGGGCTCTTTGGCTGGTAGTGCGACACCGCCTCGCGAGTGCCGCCTCCCCACACCGGAAGAAGCGCGCGGACTTCGCAGGTCGTTGAGCGGTTCAAGGTTAGTCCAAGAGGTCTTTTATGGGCGAAAAATCTCAATCGAACAGTGAATTCGACGAACCGCGGAATGAGCCACTCTTCACGACTATCTCGCAGACAGACCCCGCCTTCCTTGCAGCTTACGATCGCGCACTTGCGAGTGTGCCGACATTTGTCGAACACATCGAGAGAAATGCAGATGCCTTCTGTTCCGCGAAGCTTCGGTTTCGCGATCCCGACGAGTCCGAACGTCTTGGGGAGGACAACTTTGTTTTCCTTTGGCTTGCCGCAGTGCATTATCATGCTGAGGAGCGGCTATTTTCGGGTACGTTTTTCGGGGTGCCACCCGAGCTTCAGAAATGGCATCAAGTCGGACAGCGACTTGCATTTGAAGGCGACGATATTTTCGATTGGATGGTTCTCGACGCGGGGCACTTGCATGGGGGATTCACATTGCGCGTAACCCGAGACAAGCTTCCTGAGAAAGATCGCGGCTCATACGATCGATACATCGGGGTTTCGGTTTATGAGCCACTGCCGTCCTGATTCAACGCATGCTTAATGGCCTGGTCTTTCGTTGGAGGATTGGGCACCGCACTGGTCAAACCAGCTTTCTCATTCATTGCCGGCGAGCCAACGGACCATGTTCGCCATCAGTTTTCCGTAGAACGGCCATGCGAGGAAATCCTGCGAGAGCCAATGCGGGCCGATGTCGGTTGCCCAGGCAATCGCGCGGCCGCGGCCATGGCTGCCGACGGCAAGGAGCGGCCAGTCGGTGCCGCGATGGTGGCAGGTCGCCAGAAGCCGGGACGAACTGTCGCGCCTGAATTCCAGCTTGTTCATGCCGAGAATCGGCGGCAAAGGCCCCTCCACCCCGGAAAAAATCGGATGTGACGACTGCAGGATGGAGGCCTGCAGACCTTGCGGCACCTCCATGCCGTCGCAGTAGGGTAGGCAGCGGACGGGCAGAACGTCCTCGACCGGGGTGTCGTGGAAACGCGCTGTCCCGAACATGCCCTGAAAGCCCATGTAACCGCCGGCCAGCATCAGCCCGCCGCCAGCTTCGACATAGGCCTTGAGCACATCGAGGCGGTTGACGCCGACACGCCCGGCGCGGGCATCCGGCGTGACCAGCAATGTCAGGGCGCCGACATCGGAGATCACCACCGCCTGATATTGGGCGAGCCCATCGAGGTCATAAGGGAACTCCGCGCTGCAACGCTCGCCGCCGATCTGCGTGACGGCGATGCCTTCAGTGGCCAGCACGGCATTGAAGGCCATAGCGCCATTGGTCGAGGCCGCACTTGTAAGCACGTCGCTGCCGATGGCAACCGACGTCGTCGCTGCAAAGGTTTCGCCTGCAAGCAAGATCTTCATTGCCGCCCCGCACTGTTTTCATTCGAGATGTTTTAGGAAGGGCGCCGGATCGACCGGCGCCCCTCTGGAGCTTGAGCTCCATAGAATCAGAACTTGAACTCGGCCTGATTTTCGGGGGTCACGATCTTGGCCGGACCAAGGATCAGTTCGCCGCCGGCGCCAATCGTGTATTCGCCGAGCCTGCCTGCCGTGAACTTCTCACCCTCCTTGCCGGTGATCTTGCACTGCGCAAGCGCCTGGGCTGTCTGATAGGTAAGATAGCCAAGATCGGTGACGTTCCACCAGATATCCTGAGCCGCCCCGTCCTTGATGTATTTCGAGATCAGAGTGGCCGGCGCGAGGCCGGTCAGCTTGACCCTGCCGATCATGCCCGCTTCCTCGAGTGCACGCGCGGCCGCCGGAAGGCCAATGCCTGCCGGGACGATGATCACCTTGAGATCGGGAAACGCCTGGACCAGCGCCAATGCCTGCTGCTGGTTGATCTGTTCGCTTTCTTCACCATAGGCCACCTGCACCAGCTTCATCTTGGAGAATTTCGGCTCGGCCGCCATCTTCGCCTTCATGAAGTCGATCCAGGCATTCTGGTTGGTCGCCGTCGGCGTCGACGACAGGATCGCGAATTCGCCTTCACCGCCGCTGAGGGCGAATGCACTTTCCAGCATCATTTCTGCCAGACTGTCGCCCTTGACCTGATTGACAAACACCGCGCGGGCATCGGCAGCCACATCGGAGTCGTACGAAATCACCCTGACGCCCTGCTGAACGGCGCGCTTCAGCGCAGGCGCGACCGCATTGGCGTCGTTACCTGCAATTGCGATGACCCCGACCTTCTGCGAGACGAGGCTGTTGATGAATTCGATCTGCGCCTCGGCAGTCGCCTGCGACGGAGCCACCTGGGTGGCGGTGCCGCCAATTTCCTTGGCCGCCTCTTGTGCGCCTCCGAAGGCCACTTTGAAATAGGGATCTGTGTCGAGCTTGGGCAGGAAACCGACCGTTACGGGTTCCTTGGCGCATTCCTGGCTGAAAGCCAGCGACGTTGGCGCAAGCAGAACCGCGGATGCGAGCAGGGCTAATCTAAACGCTTTCATTGTGACTCCTCCGTCAAAATTCGGGCTTGAAGGAAGGGGCCCGAGATCACCCCTTTGTCTCGCGCATCGCGCGGGATCTGCTGAGCATCTCCTGTGTGGAGCGCCAGTAATTGCCGACCAGCAGCGAACCGATCAGAAGCAGGCCGATGATCATGCCCTGCGCGTCGCCACCGATCTGGTTCAGCGCCAGTACGTTGCGGATGATGGCGATGAGGACCAATGCCAGCATGACGCCGGTCAGGCGGCCCTTGCCGCCAAAGACGCTGACGCCGCCGAGCAGCACGATGGTGATGACGTCGAGTTCCATGCCGAGCGCATTGTTGGCGCGGGCGTTGGAGAGGCGCGCGGTATAGACGATGCCGGCTATGGCGGCGACGACGCCCGAGACGACGAACAGGTTCAGCACCATCCGCCGCGTGTTTATGCCCGAATAGCGCGCCACTTCGGGGCTGCCGCCGAGCGCGTAGATGCGCTTGCCGGTCGGCGTCTTCTGCAGCACGACCGCAAACACCGGCGCCAGCACCAGGAAGGGCACGATGGTCCACGGTATCTCGGTGCCAGGCAGGTTGTTGATGCCGAAATCGACGACCGCGGGCGGCAGGATGTTGACCGAGCCGGTGCCGAGCAGGATGTAGCCAATGCCTCGATAGAGCGCCATGGTGCCGAGCGTCACAACCAACGACTGCAGTCCAAGGCCCGAGACCAGATAGCCGTTGAAGGCGCCGAGCAGGCCGCCGGCGACGAGTGTCAGCGGGATTGCGGCAAGCGTCGGCACACCGGCCTGGACCAGCAAGCCAAAGACGACGGATGTCAGCGCCAGCACCGAGGCGATCGACAGGTCGATCTCGCGGGTGATGATGAGCAGCGTCATCGGCAGGATCAGCAATGCCTTTTCCGAGGCGCTGGCGGCCAGTTGCGAGAGATTGAAGCCGGAAACGAAATTAGGCACGAAGATCGCGGCATAGAGGAAGATGGCTACACAGGAGGTCGCCAGCAGCAGATCCCAGAAATCGATCGAACGGAGGAACTTCTTCATCTCGCCCTCGCCTGTCTTGCCTGCTCGGCGCGCCGTACGATGAAGGTGTCGATGCCGATGGCGACCAGGATCACCAGGCCGTAGACGCCCTGCAGCCACAGCGGATCGACGCGCACCAGCGTCAGCCCGTTCTTGATGACCAGCAGCGTGAAGGCTCCGAGGATGATACCGAGCAGCGTGCCCGAGCCACCGCGGATGGCGACGCCGCCGACCACTGCCGACGCGATCACCGTGAGTTCGAAGCCGAGCGCAACGCGGGCGTCGATGGTCGCATAGCGCGATGCCCACAGCGCGCCGCATAGGCCGCCGAGCAGGCCGGCCATGCCAAAGGCCAGCAGAATGCGCCGGTCGACAGGGATGCCGATAAGACGCGCGCCGTCGGGATTGGAGCCGGCGGCGAACAGTTCGCGCCCGAAAGCGGTGCGATAGAGCAGCACGTAGCCCAGGCACAGGATGACGATTGCGATGACGACGATCAGCGGCACGCCGGCGATCTTCAGGCCTGTCATGTCGAGCCAGGCTTGCGTGACTTCGTCGGCGCTGATCTGGTCGCCGGCTGCCCAGATCGAGTTGAAGCCGCGGAAGATAGACATCGAGGCCAGCGTGACGACGATCGCCGGGATCTTTCCCCTGGTGACGACGAGGCCGTTGATCAGGCCGGCGACGCCACCGACGGCGCATGCGGTCATCAGCCCGATGCCGATGTCGAGCCCTGGATAGGCCTGGACCATGCTGGCCGCCATGTAGGCCGACAGGCCAATCACCGCGGCGATCGAAAGGTCGATGTTGCGGGTGATCAGCACCAGCATCTGCGCGAGTGCTGCAACCACGAGCAGCGCGGCATCCATCGACACGGCGGTCAGGTTTGCAGCGCTCACCATGCGCGGGTTGATGATGGTGACCGGGATCGCGACCGCCAGCATCGCGGCGAGCAGGCCGAACTCCCGCCGCTTCAGTATGTCGAGCGGCCCTTTTCTCTTCTCCTCGCCGGCGGCCTGTGCTACCGGGCCGGCGCTTTCGCCGGCTTTCGTCGCTGCTTCCAGCACCTTTTCCTGGGTGGCTTCGCCCCTGGCAAATTCGGCCGTCCGATGGCCTTCGCGCAGGACGATAATGCGGTCGCACATGCCGATGAGTTCGGGCATTTCGGAGGAGATCAGGATGATGGCCATGCCCTGCGCGGCAAGATTGGCGATCATCGCATGCACTTCCGCCTTGGTGCCAACATCGATGCCTTGCGTCGGCTCGTCGAGGATGAGGACGCGCGGTTCGGTGCGCAGCCATTTGGCCAACACCACCTTCTGCTGGTTGCCGCCGGACAGTTCCTTCACCGGCTGCGCGTAGCCGGAAAAGCGAAGCTTCATGCGCTTCAGCCAGTCCGAAACCAGGTTGATCGCGCGGTTCGTGCCGTAGAAGCCGGAGCGGGCTGCCTTGTCGAGGACGGGCAGCACCGCATTGTCGAGGATGGAAAAATCCATCACCAGGCTCTGGCCCATGCGGTCTTCCGAGACATAGGCGATGCGCGCATCCATGGCGTCGCGTGCCGAGGCGAAGCGCACAGCTTCGCCGTCGATCAGGATTTCGCCGGCATCGGGCTGGTCGATGCCGAACAGCACGCGCGCGATCTCGGTCCGACCGCTGCCGACCAGGCCGCCGAGCCCGAGCACCTCGCCGGCATGGAGCTGGAAGTCGATATTGGAAAAGCCACCGGCGTGCGAAAGCCCCCTCGCCTCCAACACCAGTGCGCCGGTGGCGTGGCTTCGTTGCGGATAGAGGTCGGTCACCTCGCGGCCGACCATCATGCCGATGGCGGCCGCGCGGCCAAGCTCGGCCTTCGGCTTGACGCCAATGAGACGTCCGTCGCGCAGCACCGCGATACGGTCGGCGATGCGGAAGATCTCGTCCATGCGGTGGCCGACGAACATCATCGCCACGCCGTGCAGCCGCAGGTCGGCGACGACGGTGAACAGCCGCTCGACCTCGCGCTGCGACAGGGCGGCGGTCGGCTCGTCCATGATCAGCACCCGCGCGTCGAGCGACAGGGCGCGGGCGATCTCGACCAGTTGCTGTTCGGAGGTGCGCAACGTTCCGAGCCGGGTTTCGGCCGGCACGTCGAGGCCGACTGTCGCCAGCACCCTGCGCGCGCCGGTAAGCATGGCGGCGTTGTCGATGCCGCCGAAGCGGTCGCGCGGCATATGGCCGAGATAGATGTTCTCCGCCACCGAAAGATCAGGGAAAAGACCGGGGTGCTGGTGCATGACCGAGATGCCGGCAGCCTGGGCGTCGTGCGGTGAATGGAAGACCACAGGCTTGCCATCGACTTCGACATGGCCGCCGGTCGGGAGATACACGCCGGCCAGCAGCTTTACGCAGGTGCTCTTGCCGGCGCCGTTTTCGCCAAGCAGAGCCAGCACCTCGCCTGAGCGCAATTCGAAGGACGCGTCCTTGAGGGCAATCGTGCCGCCGAAGGCTTTTGTGGCATGAACCAGGGCAACGGGGACAGCCGTGTCGCTCTTCACCATGGCGTCGGCTTCGCCTAATGCGCCCAAGTGCAGCACCTTTCCTCCCTGGTCCTGTTTTTTCAATTTGCTATATTAAATGACTGAATGTCGCAACTGGAAAATTGACTTCCATGGCCTCGAAAGGCACTGTCGCGTCGCGCACGGGTCCGATTGGAGTGCTCTCTCCCGCGGCAGCCCCAAAGCTGCCGACGACTGGAGTGACTCTGCGGGAATGAATGGGGAGGCGCCGGTTTTGTCCGGAAAAGGCAGCAATTCGGTCAAGGTACGGCATTATAACGAGCGCTTCGTGCTTGATGCCATCCGCCGCCTGAAGGAGGCATCCAAGTCAGATCTGGCGCGCGCCGCAAATCTGACGCCGGCCGCGGTCGCCACTATTGTCGACGGGCTGGAATCGTCAGGATTTGTAAAGCAAGTGGGAAAAAGGTTCGGACAACGCGGATCGCCGTCCACTCTCTACCGACTTGCACCGGAGCGCATCTACAGCGTCGGGATCAAGATCGGCCGGCGCGCGCTGGAAGCCGTGCTCGTCGACTTCGCCGGCGAGGTCCGCTCGCGCGAGTCGCACGAATATCGCTTTCCGGATCCCGACATGGTGCTTAAGGCCGGCAACATGTCGCTGGCCAATTTCGACAAGTTGATCGAGGGGCTTGGCGATGCCAGCATCGTCGGCGTCGGCATCGCCTCGCCCTATTTCCTCGGCGGCTGGAGCGAGGAGCTCGGCTTTCCCGACGACCTTGGCAGCCGCTGGGAAGCAATCGATCTGACGACTTTCTTCGCCACAAAGCCGAAGACCCCGGTCTTCGTGGAAAACGACGCGTCATCGGCTGCACTCGCAGAGCTCATCCAGGGGACCGGCGCGCGGTTCCGCGACTTCATGCATATCTCGATCGACACCTTTGTCGGCGGCGGACTGGTGCAAGGCGGCAAGGTCCACACCGGGCCGCATGGCAACAGCGCCGCGCTCGGTCCTTTGCCGGTCTCGCCTTCAAGCCTCGATTCGGTGGCGGCCAAGCCGGCGCGCTACCAGAGCCTGCTGCATCGCGCTTCGATCTATGTGCTGGTCAATCATCTCAAATCGCGCGGCATCGAAATCAATCGCGTGCGCGAACTCGACCCCTTGCCGCCGGGGGCGCGCGAACCGCTGTCCGAATGGATCGACGATTGTGCCAATGCGCTGGTCGAGGCGATCATCGCCATCACCTCCGTCATCGACATCGAGGCGATCGTTCTCGACAGCATCCTGCCGCGGCCGATCCATCTCGAGCTGCTGGCAAAGGTGCAGACCCAGTTCAACAGGATCAGCGCCATCGGCATCGTGGCGCCGGAAATCGTCTCGGGACAATTCGGCCCCGAGGCCTCGCCGATCGGCGCGGCGATGCTGCCGTTCTCGGCACTGTTGGCGCCCGACAGCGGCGTGCTGATGATCGGCAAGGACAGAACGATGCTGCTGGGCAGCCTGTCGAGACTTGCCAGCCAAAGCCAACCAGGAAGAAGCTCAGCGACTTCAACGGGATAGGGTGGCGCTGCAAGGAGCATCAAGCTCCAGGCATCATCAACATCAGCTCGCAGTCCGGCACGGGCACGGCAGGCTTTTTGCGCCGGCACCGGAACTTTTAGCGGCCGCTAATCTTCATTCGTCACCGACATTGAAATGCCGATCGGTCCGCGCTCCGCTTCAGTGCGGGCCCAGGAAGCAAGGAGGAACATATGAACTGGGATCAAATCAAGGGAAAATGGACGCAGTTCAAAGGCAAGGCGAAAGAGCAGTGGGGTGACTTAACCGACGATGATCTTGATCGGATCGAGGGCAACCGGGACCAGCTCTTGGGGCGTATCCAGGAGCGATATGGCATCGCCAAGGAAGAGGCGGAGCGCCAGGTTGATGACTGGTCCAGAAGCATCAGCTGAGCCTTGGACGCAACCCCGTCTTCTCCCACCGGGGTGAACTCGCGTCGCCCGCCGTGCCGACTGGTGCGGTGGGCTCTTTCGACAGCGAGGCCCCGCGAGGAACCTTTAGCCGTATCTAATGTTCTACTTGCGTGGCGGGCTTCGCCCCGGCGTGCGCCCCGCCCGGAGGCGAAGGAGTGCAATCATGAACAACATTATCTGGCTGGTCGGCGCGATAGTGATCGTAATAGCCATTTTGAGTTTTTTGGGTCTGCGATAGCATCTGAACCTTCTCTTCGAGCTGGCGACCGTCCCCGCGCGGCATGGCCGCAGCACGCCCAAGCTGGTCAGACTTAGGTCCCAAGCAAGACACTCTGGGGTTGGACCGAAGCCTCGGCTGAGGAACGTAGCCGGCTGGCTCACGTTGTGGTGAGCTTTGGCGCGACGAAGATGCGTCCGGGCGGAAGAGTTCAAAGCCAGGGAGGAGAGGCCCGACGCCGCTAACGAGCGTCGGGCCTGGGCGTAAATGCAAACAATCAGCAGACTGTTCAATTCCCATGCCCAGGCAGCACGTGCCGTTGCCGCGCTTCAGGCTGCCGGGATTCGCCGCCGCCAGATCAGCGTGGTCGGATCTTACAACGACAACGATGAACCGATCAGTGTTGCCGGATATTACGACGATGAGATGAGCGCTGTCTGGCGGAGCGCCGTCGCCGGTGCCGCACTTGGCGCCACGGCTGGTCTGTTAGCCGGTTTCAGCGCTTTTGGAGCTCAGGACGTTGATCCTGCGGGGATGACCGGCATGGCCCTGGTCGGCGCGGCGTGGGGCGGCTTTGCCGGCGTGCTTCTCGGAACTTTCGCCAATTTCGCCCAGAAGCCGCGCAAGCCGAAGATCGCAGAAGGTGTCATACTGGTGATGGCCCGCGTCGATGAAAGGCAGGCCGGCGCCGCGCATACGGTGCTCCGGAGTTTCGCGGAGATGCCTTCCGGGCCGGTGAAGAGGAGCGCTTTGCCAAATTCAAGCCGGCTCCGCGTCCGATCTGGTGCCCGATGAAGTTTGGTTCGCGAAACAGGAATTCAAACCGGAGGCGCCCGACGAAAGCTTGGCAAACCAACACTTTGGAAGCATGCGGGCTACTTACCGTGGTGTTGTCCTTTATTCTTACCGTTCTGTTGGCTGGTCTCATCCTTGGCTGAACCCATGCCCTGGCACCGGCGACACTATGCCCGGCAATTGGCGAAGGTTGTGGCCAGTTCGAAGGATTAAACCATTCGTGCTAAGCGTTAATAGCTTGTAGCCATAGGAGAGGACGCCGACGTGGACAAACGGGCTGAAGGAGACAGGGAGAAATTGGCCCGAGGCGAGTTCGAGCTCAAAGCCGAACGATATGGTGTGAACGCCTTTCTTCTCGTTGTCGAGCTTGTAAATCTGCTGGAAAAGCGCGGATTGATCAGCAGCGACGACGTCGCGAAAATAGCCGAGGCCGCCGCACTTGCCGTCGCCGCATCCAGTCAACCCGACGTGAACAGCATCAATCTGTTGCAGACCATCGCTGCCGCACGCCGGCCCGAATAGGCTTATATCAAATCCGCCGGCAATCAGCGCCAACCAAACGCTATGGATTGAACTGATCTCGGTCAAGCGTACGGAGCCTTTCCATGTGCAATGACTACGAGCAGCACGTCGCCTGGGCCGAATACTGCCGGATGATGGAATCGCTGGCGCTCAAAATCGCCAGCCATCAAACCGAACTGGATCTGCCGCAGGCGGATGACATCCACATCAACGATCCCGCGCCTGTAATGCGCGCCGCCGGCGACGCAATCGAACTGGCGTCGATGACGTTCGGCTTTCCCCCGGCCGGGCCAAAAGGCGGACCTGTATTCAACTTTCGCTCGGAGGGCCGGCAGTTCGGCAACAGCAAGCGCTGTCTCGTTCCGGCGTCGGCATTCTTCGAATTCACGGGAACGAAATATCCAAAAACCAAGCACAGGTTCACGCTGAATGGCCATTCGTTCATGGCGATTGCCGGGTTGTGGCGCGAGGGTATCGGCAACAAGCCGCCGACGTTCACGATGCTGACGAGCGAGCCGGGGCCGGACGTGGCGCCATATCACAACCGGCAAGTGGTTGTGCTGCGGCCATCGGACTGGGCGGCCTGGATCCACTTGACGAGGTCCGAGGCTGAACTCCTGCGCCCGTTGCCGGAAGGGTCGCTCAGAGTGGAGACAGCTCGGGCGGGTTCGGAGTAGGAACCATCGGAAAATTGCGCGGTGCGGCTGCGCCGCATAGCCACGGCGCCGCGCCCCATGCTCAGAACGAATGCCCGCGCGATATAAGCGCTTCAGCCCGGCTTGACGTAGCCGGCGGTGACCTCGTCCTTGTGAGCGGCGAAAGCTTCCAGGACTTCGGTTTTCTCAGGCTTCGGAATTTTGAAATGATCCAAGGTCCGCCCGAGTTCCGCTGCGACCTCATCGAATTCCGCGGGGGAAATCCGCAGGTCGCGATGTGCCTCCTCGAGGCCGAGCGGCGTCGTGCCGGGCTTGGTGGCGACGAACTTGAAGGGCCCGCCAGAAACGTCGCAGACCCACAGCGTCCGCATGAACTTGAGGCCGGGCAACCTTTCAAGGTTCTTGGTGTGCCATTTGCGCAATTGTGGGTTCTTGGACTTCTTGCCGACAATCGGGTTCATCACGACGGCGTCGCTGAAATGATCGATCACCGCCGCGATGGCGAACACACCACCCAGGCGCTCATATAGAGTCTTCCCCGATGTGGTTTTCTTAGCCTGGGCGAGTGCGTTGTCGGCAGGCAATACCGACGTCGATGCGGCGGCCAGCGCCAGCCCGGCGACAACACTTCGTCTAGTCAAAGAGGTCGAAATTTTCATCCCTGGTTCCCTTCGAGGTTAGGCCAGAGCAAGCCGCAGCCTGTCTGGCGGGCTTCATGAAGTGACATTCGGACACGTTGCCGTATTTTTAGCATCATCTAATGAACTAACGCACCCTTCGTCCGAATTATTCCGATGGACGGCATTGCTGTGGTCAACATGCGTAAAGGTCGCGCGGATGAGGAAGGCTTAAGCACGCGTCGCCGCGCGCGGCAGCGGTCGCGAAGCCATTTCGGCCGCATCGGCGGCCCGATCGATGTTGTTGCGGGCACCGTAGTGTTCCTGGCCTTGCTGGCGGCGGTCGCCTGCGGCCAATAGCCTGTGCTTTTCGAAGATCGCTAGCTTCTGCGGATAGGTGATCCGCACCTTTGCGTTGCACCCGTCGCATTTGAAGTGCGCGATTGTTCTTAGTGCAGAGCCCTTTCTTACCGCCGGATGCAAGCAATCCGGACATTCGAATGTGAGCGCGACATCTGATAAGTCTTCGGCTAAGCCCATTTCCATCCCCTTCGCAAGCTCGGTGGCTACACTCTGGCGATTCTCAATGAGCAATTCAGATACCAAATGGCTGTGCCAAAGCGGGACTAGGCCAATTCGCCCCAGAACGTTGCGAAGCTAGTGCGCCTTCTCTGTGCCTTTTGAGCCACGAAGAGACCTAACTTCCTCCAGCAGTTCGCGCTCATTGGTAGTCACGTTTCGGAAGATTGCGACAATCATCACCGCTAAGGCTTCGGCAGCCATGCTTAGAGGGTCAATGTGCTCATCTGCGCAAACCTGATCGAACACGCGTTCACAAATAGCCAAATCGTGAGGGCTGAGGCGGGTGCGATTGAAACGCCGGCGCGACATTTGCGACCCTTCGAGGCCGCTGCCCGTGCAAAAGAAGCGGGTCTTCGCAAGAAACGCGAGTCATTGAGCGATTGTTCCCGGCTGCAAGCTTTGTTAAGCCGCTTGCAGCAGGGCAGACTGGAACGCCTTCCCCGCGCGCATCATGGCGCGTGCGAGCGCCGGGAGGTGCGCGTGCAAGACCACTGTTTCGACGAGCTTGTGCGCGTGGCACCCGGCAGATCGCGGGGCGCCATATTTTTCGGCAATCTCGCCAACCGCGCACAATCATCATCGAGCAGGTCAAAGAGGCCTTGGAAGATGCGCCAGCGAAAACAATCTGGTGCTGCGAGAGAGGATTGAACTCTCGACCTCTCCCTTACCAAGGGAGTGCTCTACCACTGAGCTACCGCAGCCGCCGATGGCGGGGCTTCTGCCATATCGAACCGGCAAGCGCAAGGCCAAGACAAGGGGCACAAACGGGGCCGGGTTGAAAGGCCGCACCAGGCGATCGTTGCGGACATGGCCGTGCCACAATGTTGGCTATCCCTTGATCCGCACCGGCGGGTCGCCGGCCGGGGACGGGACGATGAACGACAAGACAATTTCTCCGAACAAGGATGGTCTACCAAAAAAGGCTGGCCGGAAGGACCGGCTGGCCGAGCAGTTGCGTGCCAATCTGCAGAAGCGCAAGGCGCAATCGCGCTCACGGCGAACCGGCGGGGCCGACCAGCGGCCGGACGGGCTGCAGGCGGCAAAGCAGAAGGATTAACGCGAATCGGCTATGTTGGTCGCCGGTATTTTGGCCAAGGTATCGTGGGCCAACGCGGGGAAATAGCCTGTTTCTTGAACCAAGCCGGCCAATGGTCTAGATGGGCCGCAACTGACTCAACCGATTTAAACCGGCTTTTCGGCCGAGGGGACGCTCTTCATGGATCGCATCAGAATTGTCGGCGGCAACAAGCTTGCCGGAAGCATCCCGATCTCGGGCGCGAAAAACGCCGCGCTGCCGCTGATGATCGCCGCGCTTTTGACTGACGACACGCTGACGCTGGAAAACGTGCCGCATCTGGCCGACGTCGAGCAGCTGATCCGCATCCTCGGCAATCACGGCGTCGACTATTCGGTCAATGGCCGCCGCGAAAAGCAGCATGAGGGCTATTCGCGCACCATCAATTTCTCCGCCCGCAACATCGTCGACACGACGGCGCCTTACGAGCTGGTGTCGAAGATGCGGGCGTCGTTCTGGGTGATCGGCCCTCTGCTGGCCCGCATGGGCGAGGCCAAGGTGTCGCTGCCCGGCGGCTGCGCCATCGGCACGCGGCCGGTCGACCTCTTCCTGGAAGGCCTGCAGGCGCTGGGCGCCGATATCGACGTCGACACCGGCTATGTCATCGCCAAGACCAGGAACGGCCGGCTGGTCGGCAACCGCTACGTGTTCCCGAAAGTCTCGGTCGGCGCCACCCATGTGCTGATGATGGCGGCCTCGCTGGCCAAGGGCGAGACGGTGCTCGAAAACGCAGCCCGCGAGCCCGAGATCGTCAACCTTGCCGACTGCCTCAACGCCATGGGTGCGAAGATCTCCGGCGCTGGCACCGCGACCATCACCATCGACGGCGTCGAGGCGCTGTCGGGCGCCCGCGTCAGGGTGATCCCCGACCGTATCGAGACCGGCACCTATGCGATGGCGGTGGCGATGACCGGCGGCGACGTCGTGCTGGAAGGCGCGCGGCCCGACTTGTTGCAGACGGCGCTGGACATCATTTCGCAGACCGGTGCTGAGATCACGCAGACCAATTCCGGCATCCGCGTCAGGCGCAACGGCGCCGGCATTTCGCCGGTCGACGTGGCGACGGCGCCGTTCCCGGCGTTCCCGACCGATCTGCAGGCGCAGTTCATGGGCCTGATGACGATGGCCAAGGGTAAGTCGCGCATCACCGAGACGATCTTCGAAAACCGCTTCATGCACGTCCAGGAGCTCGCCCGGCTCGGCGCCCACATCACGCTGTCCGGCCAGACGGCGATCGTCGACGGCGTGGCGAAGCTGAAGGGCGCGCCTGTCATGGCAACCGACCTTCGCGCCTCGGTGTCGCTGGTCATCGCCGGCCTTGCGGCAGAAGGCGAGACCACGGTCAACCGCGTCTATCATCTCGACCGCGGCTTCGAGCGGCTGGAAGAAAAGCTGTCCGGCTGCGGCGCGGAGATCGAGCGCATTTCGGGCTAGAGCCTTTCCGCAGGGCTTGTGGCGCGGTTGCACGGACCGGAAAGACCGCCTAACAGAAGGCTGAATAGTCCAACCTTCAGGTGTGAAATCCGCATGGCCCTCAAGCTTGTCGCGCTCGACGATCAGGATCTGAGCATCATCTCGGCGCATGTCCAGGATGCCGTCATGAAGGTCAGCGATCTCGAATACCTGCCTTCGGTAAAGCGCTTCGTGCTGACCATGAATCGCTTCGTCTGGGAGGCGAAATCGGGCTTCTTGCGCCAGCACAATGAGCGGCGGCAAGCGGTGCTGCATTTCGACCGGGTGCTCGCCGCCAAGACCAGCGGCATTGCCCGCGACAAACCGGACGAGGTGCTGTCGCTGCTGGCGATCAGCTTTCTCGCGCTAGACAAGCCGGCCGGCATCGTCGAGCTGATCTTTGCGGGAGGCGGCGCCATCATGCTCGATGTCGAATGCATCGAGGCGCGGCTTGCCGATGTCGGCGGTGCCTGGGAAGCGACGTCGCGCCCGGTCCACAGGGTCTGAGCCGATGGCCATCACGCTTCGCCAGTCCGACGCCGATTTCGAGCAGCGCTTTGCCGCGTTCCTGCTGACCAAGCGGGAAGTCTCGGCCGACGTCGACGCCGTGGTGCGCGAGATCATCGCCAAGGTGCGCGCCGACGGCGACGCGGCGCTCGTCGCCTACACGCAGAAATTCGGCGGCGGCGACCTGACAAGGCTCGGCATTGCGGTGTCCAAGGATGACATTGCCAAGGCTTACGATGCAGCCGATCCGCAGACGGTCGAGGCGCTGAAATTCGCCCGCGAGCGCATCCGCGCCCATCACCAGCGGCAGCTGCCGCAGGACGACCGCTACACCGATGCCGCCGGCGTCGAGCTCGGCTCGCGCTGGACGGCGATCGAGGCCGTGGGGCTCTATGTGCCGGGCGGCACGGCGAGCTATCCGAGCTCGGTGCTGATGAACGCGGTGCCGGCCAAGGTCGCCGGCGTCGAGCGCATCGCCATGGTGGTGCCGGCCTCCGGCGGCGACGTGCCGCCGCTGGTGCTGGTGGCAGCGGACCTTGCCGGCGTCTCAGAAATCTACCGCGTCGGTGGCGCCCAGGCGATCGCCGCCCTTGCCTTTGGCACCGAAACGATAAAGCCTGTCGCCAAGATCGTCGGCCCCGGCAATGCCTATGTCGCGGCGGCCAAGCGCCAGGTGTTCGGAACGGTTGGCATCGACATGATCGCCGGGCCCTCGGAAGTGCTGGTTGTGGCGGACGGCAGCAACGATCCGGACTGGATCGCCGCCGACCTGCTCGCCCAGGCCGAGCACGACGTATCGTCGCAGTCGATCCTGATCACCGACGATTCTGCCTTTGGCGAGGCGGTCGAACAGGCGGTGGAGCGGCAGTTGCAGAACCTGCCGCGCGGAGAAACGGCGGCAGCGAGCTGGCGCGATTTCGGCGCGGTGATCCTGGTGCCGACGATCGAGGCGGCACTGCCGCTGGTCGACCGCATCGCCGCCGAACATGTCGAGCTTGCCATCGACGATCCCGAAGCTTTCCTGGCGCGAATGCGCAATGCCGGCGCGGTGTTTCTCGGCCGCCATACGCCGGAAGCCATCGGCGACTATGTCGCCGGCTCCAACCACGTGCTGCCGACAGCGCGCTCGGCGCGCTTCTCGTCCGGACTTTCGGTGCTCGATTTCGTCAAGCGCACTTCGGTCCTGAAGCTCGGGCCGGAGCAGTTGCGGGCGCTGGCGCCGGCGGCGATTACGCTCGCCAAGGCGGAAGGCCTCGATGCGCATGGACGCTCCGTCGGCATCCGGCTGAACATGTAGAAATGTCCGACTACGACCAAACCCGCGCCAGGCTGATCGATGTCGAGCTCGACGAGACGATCGGCCGCTCGACGCCCGATGTCGAGCATGAGCGGGCGGTGGCGATCTTCGACCTGATCGAGGAGAACCGTTTTCAACCGGTCAATGACGATGGCGCCGGGCCGTACCGACTAAAACTGTCGCTGGCCGAATCCCGGCTGGTTTTCGCCGTGACGCGCGAGGACGGCGCAGCCGTGGTCACCCACATCCTGTCGCTGACGCCACTCAGGCGCATCGTCAAGGATTACTACATGATCTGCGAAAGCTATTATGATGCCATCCGAACCGCGACGCCCAGCCATATCGAGGCGATCGACATGGGCCGGCGCGGCCTGCACAATGAAGGCTCGCAAACGCTGATGGACCGGCTTGCCGGCAAGATCGAGATTGACTTCGACACGGCGCGCCGGCTGTTCACGCTGGTTTGCGTGCTGCACTGGCGAGGCTGAGCTGGCCGCCCCGCTGCCCCGCTCGAATCTGCCCCGCTCGATCCTGTTTGTCTGCGGCATGAACGCAGTGCGCTCGCCGATGGCCGAATTGCTGGCACGCAAGGTGCTCCCGCCCACCACCTTCGTTGCCTCGGCCGGGGTGCGCGGCGGGGAACGCGACCCGTTCGTCGATGCCGTACTGGCCGAAGAGGGCCTTTCACTGGGCGAACGGCACCCGAGAACGATGGACGACCTCGAGGACGATTATTTCGACCTGATCGTGACGCTGGCGCCGGAAGCCCACCACACCGCGCTCGAGCTCACCCGTTCGCTGGCCGTCGAAGTCGAATATTGGCCGATGCCCGACCCGACCGGCGTCAGCGGCACGCGCGAGCAGATCATGGCCGCCTATCGCGACGTGCGCGAGCGGCTGAAGGCGCGGATCGGCCGCCGTTTTCTCGGCAACGGGGCTGAAAACGCCGCGGATTAAGCATGTTCACAAGCGGACGTTTATCATATAGGTTCCGCGCAACTTTCCGGCCGGGGCGCTGGAAGTATCCATCCAAGCAAAGGTATCGAATGCCGAAGGAAGAAGTCCTCGAGTTTCCGGGTGTCGTGACAGAACTGCTGCCCAACGCCATGTTCAGGGTCAAGCTCGAAAACGAACATGAAATCATCGCCCATACGGCCGGCCGCATGCGCAAGAACCGCATCCGCGTTCTGACCGGCGACAAGGTCCTGGTCGAGATGACGCCCTACGACCTGACCAAGGGCCGCATCACCTACCGCTTCAAGTAAGTTCAAGGACCCGGCCGGGATCGCGATGGGCATTTTGCAGAAGCTCGTGCTTGCCTCGGGTTCGCCACGCCGGATAGAGCTGCTGCAGCAGGCCGGCATCGAGCCGGACCGTGTGTTGCCGGCTGATGTCGACGAGACGCCGCTGCGTGCCGAGCATCCGCGCTCGCTGGCCAAGCGGTTGGCGACGCAGAAGGCCGAGAAGGCGCTGGCCTCGCTGAAGACCGAGACCGACTACGTGCCGACATTCGTGCTGGCCGCCGACACCGTGGTCGCCGTCGGGCGGCGCATCCTGCCCAAGGCCGAGACGTTCGACGACGCCGCCAACTGCCTCGGGCTTTTGTCCGGCCGTTCGCATCGCGTCTATTCCGGCATCTGCCTGATCACGCCGGGCGGCAAGCAGCGCTTGCGGCTGGTCGAGACCAGGGTGCGTTTCAAGCGGCTGCCGCGCGAGGAGATCGAGGCCTACATCGCATCCGGAGAATGGCGCGGCAAGGCCGGCGGCTATGGCGTCCAGGGGCTTGCCGGCGCCTTCGTCGTCAAGCTTGTCGGCTCCTACACGAACGTCGTCGGCCTGCCTCTCTACGAGACGGTGGCGCTGCTCAGCGGCGAAGGCTTCAAGGTGCACGCCAACTGGCTGTCGGGTGCACGGATATGAGCTCGGACGACAAGGTCACGCCGCTGCGTCCCAAGCGGCCCTGCCCGGAATGCGGCAAACCATCGGCGCGCGAAACCTATCCGTTCTGCTCGACGCGCTGCAAGGACATCGACCTCAACCGCTGGCTGAAGGGGGTCTACGTCATCCCGGGCCGCGACGACGAGGATGAGAACGACGACCAGAAATAGCACCGTCCACCTGCGGTTTTCCACAGGCTTGGGACGGTTTCGCAGCCGCGATCGTGACCGATGATCGGCCTTGCGGACTGCCTGTCGCTTCCCGACTGAAATCAATGTCCAGAACTTGTTCCATCCGGGCGCTGTCGGACGGAACTGGTTCTGGCGTTTTGCCTGAGCATAATCTTTTCCGAAAACCGGATTCCACTTTTCGGGATCATGCTTTTTGTCTGAGCATAATCTTTGTTCCGAAAACCGGATTCCACTTTTCGGGATCATGCTCTAAGCGCTGGACAGGCCGAATTCCCGTGCTATAACCCACGCGCTTTCAAGGGGTGCCGACGGCGCTTTCATGAACCCGGTGTGCAGATTGCCGCCCGCCGGACCAGGCCCAGATAGCTCAGTTGGTAGAGCAGCGGACTGAAAATCCGCGTGTCGGTGGTTCGAATCCGCCTCTGGGCACCATCCACCTCCGGGTACGACCCGGAGACATGGGTAACAGAATGTACCTAAGACATGGGTGACAACCTCGTGCCGAACGGGTTGTCGATGGTCTGCAA